>JAUJNV010000220.1 GCA_030447945.1 Fimbriimonas sp.
GATTGCGGTCGGGATGATCGCTGAGCGACAGGCGGTTGTGGTTCTGTCGGATCTCGTCGAGCGGCGCGTCCGGTGAGACTCCGAGCACCCAGTAAGGATCGACCTGGGTAGCGGCTGACCTCTTCTCAGCCGAAACGGCCACTACCTCGATCGTCTGCGACCCGATCTGGATGCGATCGCCGGCACGGATCGACTCGGAGGAGGCGATGCGGCGACCGTTCAGGAACGTGCCGTTGGCGCTTCCGAGATCGACCAAGAGACAGCTGGGGCCGGAGCAGTCGATGCGGGCGTGGCGGCGGCTCAGCAGCATGTCGCCCTCGAATGCGAGGTCGCTGCCGGAGTCACGGCCGATCGTGACGGTGCGGGAGAGAGCGCGCACTTTGCCCCCGGACAGTCGAAGCGCGATTACCAACTCGCTCACGTCCGAAGCGCCCCCGACTCGAGAACGATGAGAGAGATTCCGAACAGGACCAGCGCCCACAGAAGCATCCCGGCGAGCAGCGTGCCGAGGCCCGCCCATTCTCCTTGGGCCCAAAGCGCATACCGTACACAGAACGGAAGACTGAAGATGAAGCACGGGACGGCGACGCAAAGGACCGCGAGCCAGCCCATCAGCCCCGCCCTGGACGTCGTTCGAAAGCAGGCGTCGTGCCTCTGAAACGACTCCGAGCCGTTCCAGAACACTGGCTTGATTCGGCGCGCGTCGGCAGAGGGCGGCTCGACGACCCTGGGTGGCCGCGAACCGATCCGGGGGGTGCCGCAAGAGAAGCAAAAGGGCGAGTGGGCGAGAACGTGGGTGCCGCAACTCGAACAAACCCAATGCTGGCTGACCACTTATAGACCCCTGAATGACCTCGTCCGAGCGGGACGTCTCTTCGCATCTACGTTAGCACAACAGGCTCTAAAAGTAATAGACAACTTGCGACAGAGACGAACGCCAGCCTCATTCGGTTGGGCAGCCGCAAACGTGAGTCTTGGGACCGATTGGAACAGGACGCAGTCCGGGAGGCGGTGAAGCTTGCCCGACAGGTTGCTGGCGTCAACGCCCGCGAACTGGCGTTCCGGATGCGGAAGCATCAAACGTTCATCTACAGAGTTGAAGCAGGCACTCGCACCTTGGACGTCGTGGAATTCCTCGATCTCGCCAAGGCGCTGGAGTTGGATCCGGAGACGCTGTTCCAGATGGTGCTGGACCACGTCCGCGCGCGAACCTCCGCGAATCCGACGGTGACTGAGGCCGGTGATGAGGTCGGACCTAGACCGGATAGACAGTAGTCTCCGGAACTGGGCGGTGGATCCCGGCGGGCTCAACAATAGGTTGGGGTGGATTAGCCTTCGGCTACTCGTAAAACTCACAACTGGAGTGGGGACAACCCCGTCCCAGGTAGCGCCTAGTAATGGTATTCGCCGGTTCAAACACTACACGCCTTCTTACAGCGTCTCCCATTGCTAAGCGCATCCAGGCCGCCGGTTTGCTCTACAAAACCTCGATTTGGCGCATGGGTTTTGTGTAGTTCGATGTGTTCCTGAGCGCTCTACGGGAGCTGCTCGTCGTGATAAACGTGCAGCGCGCTTGGGGCTCGACGGCCCCTTCCTGGGTGAGGCACTGGGGGGTTCAGCATGACCATGCCGCATCCGCCCCCTCCATCCCCATCACCCAGGATCCCTTCGTCAAGTTCTCAAATCCGGAAACGATCACCCGAATTCGTGCAGCCGCGCTTGCTCATATCGCGATGTGTTCTAGGACGTCCATTCACGGTGACGAATCGATGCGTTGGATTCGCATTTCGAGAGTGGAGGCTGAACGGCCTCAACCTGGGAAAGGCATGCCGGTTGGCGACGCGAAGCAGTTCCTCTATCTCACCAGGTGAGCTCTTCTTGTCCCCAGTCGCGCCCAGCCAGACCCGATGGCCTCCGTCGAAGCGTCGTCCGCTCTTGAAATGGAAATCCTGGGCGAGTCCATGGCATTGCTGATACTATGGTCCCTGCATGCACAACGAGTTCGGAAACGTGTGGACGGTCGACAAGTTGGAGCGCATCCGAAGGTTCCACGTCGCGTATCGGAGCATCTTCGAGTCCAACCCCCGTGCCCGGTACTTGAAGACCATCTATGTCGACGCCTTCGCCGGCAGTGGCTCCGTACTCATTGGGCCGAAGTCTAAGGAGGGCCACCAGGCACTTCGATTCGAGGATTCCGATCCAGGCTCGCTGGTCGATGGAAGTGCAAAGATCGCGCTGAGCCTCACCCCCGGCTACGACCGCTACGTGGAGACGCATTTCGGCTCGGGGGCGGTCTTCTTCTCCCGCCCGCCTGTACGCCGCGAGACGGTGAACGACATCGACGGCGAGGTGGTCAACCTGTTCCGGGTCGTGCGGGAGCCCCGCCTCCGGGAGCGCCTGATCGAGGCGGTCGGCTACACCCCGGGGGCGGAGGAGGAGCTGCTGTCCTGCGCCGAGCCCTACGACGGCGACAACCCCGTGGAGCGGGCGAGGCGGCTGCTGGTGGTGGCGTGGCAGGGGATATCGGCGCGCCGGACGGGGCCGCCGCACTTCCGCTTCACCGCCGCCGGGGGCTCCTCGAACTGCCGCCCGCCCTCGACCTGG
>JAUJNV010000221.1 GCA_030447945.1 Fimbriimonas sp.
CTTGGAGCAGCCGGACGCGTTTGGGCCGTGGCGGGCCTTGGTTGCGGGCGGGGCTGAGACTGGGCTTGGGCTTTGGGCGGCGGTCTCGGCTCGGCTTTTCGCTGCGCGGCCGCCGCCCGCATGCGGGCTTCGTGATCCAGCCGCGCGTCGTACTCGCGCCGCCGCTGCGAATCCCCCAGGACCTCGTGCGCCTCAGTGGCGGCGATGAAGATGCCGGGCGACTTAGGGTCTTTCGAGCGGTCGGGGTGGTGCAGAAGCGCGATCTTGCGGTAGGCGGAGCGTATCTCGTCCGCCGTGCTCGTCCGCCGCACCCCTAGTGCGTCGTAGTACGTCCCCGCCATCGTGCCCTATTATGGATAGGTCTGCCGAGGTGAGCTGGCGGCACGGGGTCAGGGTCGATGCGTATCTTGGGCCTTCTTCGCCCACCATCCTCCTACAGCGAGCATCGGGATCGAGGGCAGGAGAGTCCCCGGGCCAAGGAAATAGACGAACCAGCCTTGGAGCCCATGTCCCCCCTCGAAGCTCAGAACGAGGAGGGCTAAACTCGCGAGGAGCAGGAGGCCGCCCACCCCGAGCAACGCCGTTGAGGCGTCTCGCTTCGCCTGCCACTTCCGAAAGTCGAACTCCTCCATCCCGCTACGCTTCCGAACCGGCGGACGAGATGCCTGAGTAGTAGCCCATGTAGAAGGTGATCACGATGTACGCGATGTAGATTGCGACGCAGAGGCCCACGACGACGCCGACGGTCTGGCCGAGCTGCTGGGAGCGGGTCGTCGATTCGTCCTCGTAAAACTCGGACATCTTGGTCAGCATCTGGTCGAGATTGCCCGTTGTCTCGCCCGTCCGCACCATGTCGAGCACGATGGGCGAGAAGGCGCCCGTCGCGACAAAGGTCTCCGCAACCCCAGCGCCGCCTTCCAGCGCGCGCGGGGCCGACTGCATCCGCGCGCGCAGGTACTCGTTGCCGCACGCGTCCGCCGAGAGGGCGATGGCCTTCGAGATCGGCACACCGCCCGCATAGAGCGCGCCGAAGGCCCGCCCAAATCTCGCCATCGCGAGTTGCCGCATCACGGTCCCAAAGCCGGGGAGGGAGGAGATGACGAGGTCCCAGTTGTACTTGATCCTCGGGTTCGCGAGACCCACGCGCAGGAAGAGGAAGATCGCGATGAGGAGCGGCCCCAGCCAGATCCATGTGGAGAGCGTGGTCAGCGGCGACGAAAGCCCCTGCGCCTTCGCGTTGATGGAGGAGATGATGAGGTTCGCGCCGATGATGATAATCATCGAGCCCGCGATCTGGAGCTTGGGCACGAACGTCACGCGCCGGTATAGGTTCCGGAGTTCGATCTCCCTCTCCAGGTACCCCGCGACGGTGGCGAGCGCCTTGTCCAGAAAGCCCCCGTCCTCCCCCGCGCGCACGAGGCTCAGCATCACGGGCGAAAACACCTCGGGATAACGCTGCATCCCCGCCGAGATCGGCCGTCCCGCCTCGACGTGCGTGCGCAGCTCGCCCACGATCTCGGCCAGCTTGGGGTTCGTCGCCTGCCGCCCCAGCGTCTCCAGGCTCTGGATGTACGGCACGCCCGCGTTGAGCAGGGTTGCGAGCTGGCGGAAAAAGAACAGGAGGTGCGACAGCCCCACCTTCCCCACGAGCGGCCCGGCGACGCTTGTCTGCACGTACGAGCGGGGCTGGAGAAGAGGGTCTACCTCAGGGGGTGCGGAGTGCGGCGTGCGGGGGGTCTCGGCCGGCGCGGCCCGCGGCGCCCGCCCCGCGGCACCTGCGGCCTGAAAGTCCGCCGGGATGGGGTCGAAGACGGACGATGCCAGGCCGAGCCGGGTCACCTGCATGCCGCGCCCTTCAAGGTCCCGCGCCGCGCCCTCCAAGGACAAGCCAACGACCATCCCGGTCACGGTCTGGCCGTCCGCGCTCTGTGCTTGGTATTCGAAGGTTGGCATGGCTGTTTTATAAGACGGCGTTGGGGCGTTCGGGCGTTGAGGCGTTCCCGAGGATTCTCCCCTAACGCCCAACGCCCGGTTCACCCCTCCTCCCTCGTCAGCATCTCGATCAGTCCCCCGTAGAACGTCTTCGCCAGCAAGAACACGACGATCAGCACGCCGATGCCGAGGAGGATGTAGAAGAAAATGCTCGCGCGCCAGACCGTCGTCGAGTCCTGACCCTGGAATTCCGCGTCTGTAGAGCGGGCAACGTTCATGAGCGAGCCGGGCACGTCGCCCGTGATCTCGCCCGTCTCGACGATCGGACCGTACTCCGGCGGCACTACTCCCGAACGCGCCAGAGCGGTCGAGAGCCGTTCCGACTCCTGCATCCCCTCCGCCACGCCGCGCAGCCGCGCGGCCATCTCCAGATTCGGCACACTCCCCGCCGCCAGAATGAACGCCCGGTTCGGCGACACGCCCGCGCGGCTGATCATTCCGAGCGTCCACGCCAACCGTGTGAGCGACTCCGCCTGCGCCCGCTTCGCGAACACGGGCATCGCGAGGATCAGCCGGTGCCGCAACGCGCGGAACGGCATCGAGCCCCAAATCCGCAGCACGCCCCATAAGACTAAAGCCGAAAGCAGCGCCCAAGGCAGCAGGGAGATAA
>JAUJNV010000222.1 GCA_030447945.1 Fimbriimonas sp.
GGCGCGGGCGACGGGGCAGCCGACGGAGCTGGACCCGGCGCTGTGCGAGGCGGCGCTGGCGGTGGCGCGGGGGCGAATGGCGGGGGCGGAGCGGAAGGTGGGCGGGCCGATCGGGCCGGAGGTGGCGGTGCCGGCCGACGCGCCGGCGTGCGACCGGTACGCGGGGTTCATGGGGCGGGAGGTGTAGGTACTGCCGTCACCCCCGGACTCCTCGTAACGCGATAGGGAGCTCCAGAATCGTGCATATGGGCAGTCCCGACGAGAGCGAGACGCGGCAGCCGCTCCGATAGGCACGAGGTCAATTGTAATCTTTCCTGTCATAATTCGCTTGACCATTTGCATACGACCCGGTAGGATTGCGATGCGCCCCGCTCGCCGCCCTGCTCGTCGTTTCGCTGAAAGGGCCTAGCGGTGGACGAATCGTTTTCAGACGCCGAGACGAGCGCGCTGCACGCAGTCGGCACTCGATTGTCCGTCTGCGTCGCGCAAGCGAGGGATCGGTTCAACGGCGTCGATCCGGCGCTGCTGGCGACGATGACGCCGCGGACGAAGGCGAGCCTCTTCCACGACATCCTGACCGAGGCGGTCCAGGTCGTGGTTGCCGACGATCCCGAGGTCCAAGACCGAGAGACCCGCGGCCTGCGGCACGTCGTTACACCAGAAGCGCGGATTCGCTTTAAGAAGCTCGACCGAGATCTCAGGGCGTCGAGCATTCCAACCGGACAGAGTCAACAGTGGGTCCAGCCCGTGCTGCCAGGGCTGCCTGAAGCGGGGGTCCCGATGCACTTCGGCTACCGGACGAACCGCCTTTGGTCAGAGATCAGCCAGGTTGCACTCGTGCGGCAGGAGGGTCGCTCCGTGACTTGGTTCGAAGAGTTCGAGTTGGAGCAGGCGTCCGAATCGGAGGTTCTGCCAGCGCCCGCTTCAATCGAGTCGCCCATTCGACTCAGGCGCGATGTCGTCGCGGCTCGGCAGGCCGAGCTCGGCCATGCCGCCCAAGAAGGCACCGATGATTCCCGAATCTGACCACCACAGACGCTTCAGGCCCGAACTCCTGACGCTTGCTCGCCAGTCCCGCGGCCTGACCCAGAGCGAGTTCGCTCGCGGTGCGGAGGTATCGCAGGCGCTCGTGTCTCGGATCGAGGATGGGACTCGCACGCCTTCTGATGAGGTCATAGCCCGATTTGCGGAAGCACTCGACTACCCGCCGGAGTTCTTCTACTTGACCGATCCGATCTATGGGTCCGGCGTCGGCGAGCTGTACCACCGGAAGCGCCAGTCGATCTCGGTGAAGGGGCTGGCCAAACTCCATGCCGAAATCAACATCCGACGCTTTCACGTCGCCCGACTGTTGCGGGCAGTCGATTGGATGGAAGTGGATTTACCCGTCGTCGAACGGGATCTGCCGCAGCTCCCACCTGAGGAAGCCGCCCGCCGACTGCGCGCCCGTTGGCACTTGCCGACGGGTCCGGTGCAGAGTGTGAGTCACGTCGTCGAGAACGCCGGGACTATCGTCGTTCCATTCGACTTCGCGACGCCCTTGGTGGATGCGGTGGGTCAATGGGTCCCACGCCTGCCCCCCCTCATCTTCGTCAACGTCGCGATCCCGCAGGACCGCCTTCGCTTTACGGTCATGCATGAGGTCGGTCATCTGGTACTTCACCACGGATCGACGCTCTCCGAGATCGGCCCGAACATCGAGGACGAGGCGAACCGTTTCTCGTCCGAATTCTTGATGCCGGCTAAAGACATCAAGTCGCAGCTCTTTGAGCTGTCACTTCCGCAGCTCGCCCAACTGAAGCGGCAGTGGCGGGTTGCAATGTCCGCTCTGCTGAAGCGAGCCAGCGACCTAGGCACGATCACGAAGCGGCGGGCCGAGGTGCTGTGGACCGAGATGGGCAAGGCGGGCTACCGCACGAGGGAACCGCGAGAGTTGGACGTTTACGGCGAGGCGCCGGGCGCGCTGCTTAGTGAAATGCTTCGACTCTACCGGGAAGACCTCAAATACTCCACTGAAGAGCTTGCTGCCCTTTTCGCCCTCAGACCGGAAGGCGTGCGTTCGATGTACCAAATTCAGCAAGCACCACAAATACGACTTCTATCCAAAGATGATAAGCGGTTTGTGGGTGAATAGCGAGGGCCGAGGCATTGTCGGCATCCTAACCATATCTACATCGTTCTCCATTATCTAGATTGAACTAAAAATCATCAATCTGGAATCTGGCCGACTTTCCTCTGGGAAAAACTGAATTTTGTAGATTGCGTGTACACGCAATCGAAATCCGGGTCGGAGTAGGATCGCGCGTCGATCTCGCGACCGCATCGAGCCATCTGCAGCAAGTGAGGTTTCTACCGGAGACGGGGTGCTGGGTCCCCGCCTCATCCCGGGCGGCGCGGTTGTGGTCATTCTGAACCACCGGCGCAGCAAGCAGCGCCCCTACCGCCCCGGCGCGACTCGTCCCCGTCCGGTGTGCGGCCGAAGATGAGGCAGACGGGGGGTGGGGTTGGGGTGGAGTGGAGGCGCCAGCGGGGGTGGGGGTGCAAGTGACGGAGTCGAGGCGGACGGGGGCGACGCCTGCAATGGTTTGATT
>JAUJNV010000223.1 GCA_030447945.1 Fimbriimonas sp.
GAGTTCGCTCAGGAAAAGCTCGAGCTCGTCCCCGTGCCGGCCGTCGTAAAGCTCCGTCCATAGGGCGCGAATCCGCTCCAGAGGTTCGTTCATCCCGCTATTTTTACACGGGTTCCGGGGTTTGCCTAAGCCCTACCGCCAACGTGCTACGCTAAAACCCATGAAGCTCGACCGGATCACCTTTCAGCCCGGTTTGCTGGGAGGCAAGCCGACCCTCCGAGGTATGCGTGTGACGGTGGGCACGGTTGTCGGCCTGGTAGCGGTAGGCAAAAGCATCGCCGAAATTTTGGAGGCTTACCCTTATCTCGAAGAAGACGTTCGGCAAGCCTTAGCTTACGCTGCGTGGCGTGCAAGCGAATTCGAGCTTCTCTTAGGCGTTCATCTTGTCCAGCGAGATCCCAAGGCGCCGCGCGACGGCCACGGCGACTACGCTGAAGGCTTCGTTAATCTCGAAGAGGTCGATGTCGTCCACGGTGAGATCGTGCTTGGCCAGGAGCTTCTCGATAGCGTAGCCCGGGGCAGTGGTGAACCTCTGCGGCTCTTGGGCGTGCTGGGCGTAGCCGGCGATGCGGCCGAGGGGCCGCAGCCCGCGCCGCTCCGCCTCCGCAAGGCTCGTCACTACCACGGCTGCCCCCCCGTCGTCGATGGAGCTGGCATTCCCGGCGGTGGTGGTACCCTCTTTGCCAAAAGCGGGTCGTAGGCTCGGGAGCTTCTCGGGGTTGCCCTTGCGCGGCTCCTCGTCCATCTCAACAAGGACCGGATCGCCCTTCCGCTGCGGAACGGCCACGGGCACGATCTCATCGGAGAACCGGCCGGCATCTTGGGCGTCCAGAGCGCGGCGGTAGCTCTCGGCCGCGAAGGCGTCCAACTCCTCGCGCGATATGCCTTCTTCGACCGACGTGGCGTCTCCGCACGTGCCCATGTGGCAGTTCCCATACGGATCCCAGAGGCCGTCGTGGATCATCGTGTCGACCAATACGCCATTGCCCATGCGGTACCCCGTGCGCGCCTTGTCCATCGCGTAGGGGGCGTTGCTCATGGACTCCATGCCGCCTGCGACGATGATCTTCTGGTCGCCGAGCTTGATGGCTTGCGCCGCCATCATCACGGTCTTCATCCCGGAGCCGCAGACCTTGTTGATCGTCGTGCAGGGCACGGCATCAGGCAGGCCGCCCGCCCTCGCCGCCTGGCGCGCCGGGGCCTGGCCTTGGCCGCCCGTGAGAACACAGCCCATCAGCGCCTCCTCGACTTCTTCCGGCGCTACGCCAGATCGCTCTACGGCGGCTCGAATGGCGGTAGCCCCGAGCTGAACGGCAGTGAGCGAAGAGAGGGAGCCCATAAAAGTTCCGATGGGCGTACGTGCGCCGGAAACGATAACTGCTTCTTCCATAGGGGTGGAGACCTCGTCGTATCAAGGATGAGGGTACCCATCCGGCTCCGGGGTGAGGCGGAGCCACAGGTCGGCGCGGCGTCTACCGGGCGGAGCGACGCGCACACACCGGAAGCTCATCCTCGCCGCTTGTTTAGACGGTCCATGGCGCGGCTGACGTAGTCGGTCTCCGGCATGCCCATCCGTTTCGTCGCGAAGTAGTACAGCCACGCTCCGGGGAGACACAGGGTCAGCAGGAGGAAGACGGAGGCGAGCTTGCTGTGTCCACCCAAGGAGCCGAGGGGCGAGATCAGTACAAGGTATGTCGCCCCGGCGAAGACGAACGAGCCCGCGAGGCTCTTGCCGAACGTCACGAGAATGCTGCGGTAGTCCAACCCGCCAACCTTCCGGTTCACCGCGATCAGCAGTACGACCACTAGAAAGATCGCGGAGATGGAGCTCGCCAGTGGCAAGGCGAGGACGCCCAGCGCCGTCTGCCGCAAAAGCGACACGAGAATCACGAACAGGACCGTGGTGAGGGTGCCGAGCGCGATGGGCGTCACCGTGCTCTGCAGGGCGAAGAACCCGCGCATGAGCACCGGGTGGAGGCACCAGGCCCAGACGCCGACACCGAACAGCTGAAGCAGCCGCGCGACCTCGACGGTGTCTTCGGCCGTGAACTTGCCGTGCTGGTAGATGGCGGCGACGATCTGGGGGGAAGCCACCAGCATCAGAGCGCTCACCGGCATGGAAAGATAAATCACCGTCCGCAGGGTGCTCGTGAGCTGGGAACGGTACATGTCCATCCGCTGCTGGGCGAAGAACTGGGTTAGGGCGGGGAAGACGGCGATGGCCAGCGACTGGCCGAAAATGCCGAGCGGCGCCTGCATGAGCATGTTCGCGTACCGGAGCCAGCTATTCATGCCCTCCTGATAGAAGGTTCCGAAGTATTGCGTGATGAGGCCGTAGACGCCGGGCAGCGAGAGGCCCAGCACGACCGGGAGCATCAAGCGAAACACCTTGCGCACGCCCTCGTGGCGGACGTCGAAGGACGGGCGGAAGGGGGAGCCCATCCGGCGCATCACAAAGTACGGGATGATCAGGTTGCCGACGATGGCTCCGCCGAGCGCACCCCATGACATTCCTACGATTCCCGGCGCGACGAAGTGGCTGAGGACGAGGGCGCCGAAGATAATGCCGAGGTTGTAGACGT
>JAUJNV010000224.1 GCA_030447945.1 Fimbriimonas sp.
CCGCAACGCTTTCGTAAACCACACGGACCTGATGCCCACGACGTGCGAGATCGCGGGGATCAGCTCGGCCTCGCTGGACGTGGACGGACGCTCGATGCTTCCGCACTTGGGCGCCGCTGCCTACTCCGGCTGGCGCAAGAGGATGCTAGTAACCGGCTCTGACAACGTGGGACCGGAGATGAATCCTGGCGGGGCGGACTACCCGAGCGGACGGTGGTGGCTACTGCGCGAGAACGAGAAGGCGTTCATCCTTCACGAGAACGGCGAAAAGGAGCTGTACTGGATGAACGAAGACCCCCACCAGAAGCGCAACGGCGTCGAGCAGGCCGCCCCTGCTCTGATCGAACGTATGACGAACACCACGCAGACCATGAAGGCCGCCGCGGGCGAGACGAGGCGCAAGCTTGAGGAAGCATAGCGACAAACGTCCTGGACTGAGACAATTCGAAATGTCATGAGAAGGCACATTGTAACAAGGCCAACGTGGCGGCCTTGTCATGGTCGAATGCATCAGCTGTGCTGTTGAAAAAGCGAGCCTTCTGCGTCTGCACCGGCCAATGAGCTACTCGTACGCTTTTATGATCTCTTCGACGTCTTTCTTTGAGTAGAAGTTCCAGTAGGCGCCCTCGCTCTGGAGCATCCTCTCCCCGTAGCGGAGTATCTTGTCGCGCTTGTAGAGGGGGTTCTTGTTCTTGTTCTCGAGCGGCTCGTCGAGACCGGCGGCGGCGGGGACGATGACCTGCAGAGCCCTGCCGTTCGATTCGCAGATGTCCTCGTAGCGGATGACGTTCTCGCGCGGGAGGGAGCTCTCGTAGCGTTCGAAGTTCGAGTGCATGCGCAGGAGCCACTTGTCTATGACGTCGGCCCCCTCTGACTTCTTCTTCTCCATGCGCTCGTTCAGGTCCGCGTCGTACGTGATCCGGGCCGAGGTGCGGCCCTTGCGGCCCTTCTTGTCCGACTCGATGCTCATGGAGGAGGCCCTGATGGCGAGCGGGTTGCGCACGATGGCGAAGCACGCGAACCGGTTGACGAGGGTCGGGAGCATGGCGGTAAAGATGCCGGTCTGCTTTACGGCGAGGAAGAAGTCGGGGGAGAGGTCCTTGCCCACGGGGATCTTGCCCTTCTCCACCACCCGCTTGCGCACGCCGTCGACCATGCCCTTCGGGTTGTCCGGCACGACGCCGCCCACGTGCTTGCTGAGGACCATCCCCCGGTTCAGCGCCATCCTGCGCTGCTCGCGGTAGAAGTCCTGGATGCCGTCGGCCACCGCCTCGTTGTCGGGGAGCCGATCGGCGTACTTGCCGGGGTTGATGGGCTCGCTCAGCGCCACCGTATCTGGCAGCTTGTTGAGCAGGTGGCAAGTGAGCGTCGTCCCGCTGCGCCCGGGACCGGTGATGACGATGTTGCGCTCCGCCGACCACGCGGCCTCGCCGCCCGACCCCCGCACCTGCCTGAGCTTCTCCGCGACCCGCCGCCTGACCGATCCCAACGCTCTGCCTCCCCGCGTTTTCGTATGACCCTACAGGACAGGGCCACCATGATAACAAGAACCGCCCGAAAAGCGCCCCCGGGCGGGTTGGTAACCCCGGGCCTCTTCTGATAGTTTGGCCCGGTAACGCGTTCCACTGAGAAGGAGATCCCATGCTTTCGAGGCCGAGATTCGTCGTGCCCCTCCTCGCCCTCCTGGCCGCGCTCCTCGCCGGTTGCGGCGGCGGAGAGCAGTCCGGCGGCTCCCAGGAGGGCGGCGGCCAGGGGCAGGACCAGCAGCAGCAGGAGCCCAAGAAGGAGGCCCAGGAGACCAAGATAGCCGTCGGCAACGTCGTCGCCGTGCAGCCCGACCGTCGGCGGATGGTCGTGCAGCCGAGCCAGCAGGCCGAGGGCACGGAGAAGGTCCCCCTCAACGTGAGGAAGACCGCCGAGATCACCCTGGGCGGCGAGAAGGCGGAGATGGGCGACATCGCCGAAGGCCAGCAGGCGCAGGCCACGTACATCGTGAAGAACGACGTGAACCGCGCCGTCTCCGTCCAGCTCTTCGAGGCCGAAGGCTCCCCCGAGGAGCAGCCGCAGGGCGAGGACACGTCCAACTAGGGCCGGCCGGATGAAGGTCCTCCTCACGGGCGCCACCGGCCTGCTCGGCGGCGCCCTCCTGGATCTCCTCCTCTCCGGGGGCCACGACGTCCGGTGCCTGGTCCGCCACGGGAGCCCGAACGTCTCCCGCCTGGACCCCTCACGAACCGAGATCTTCCGGGGCGACGCGGGTAGCGCCGGGGACCTCCGCCGCCCGCTCGCCGGGACGGACGCCCTGGTGCACGTCGCCGGCATCGAGCACGCCCCCGCCGTCGTCGAGGCCACCCGAGGCGCCGGCGTCTCGCGGCTCGTGGTCGTCGGCAGCACGAGCGCGCACTCGGCCTACGAGTTCCGCTCCGGCCCGAAAAAGAGGATGGAGGGGGTCGTGAAGGGCAGCGGGCTCGACTGGACCATCGCGCGCCCGACCATGATCTACGGCTCCGAGCTGGACAAGAACGTCCACCGCCTCCTGCGCTTCCTGGACCGCTCCCC
>JAUJNV010000225.1 GCA_030447945.1 Fimbriimonas sp.
CGATCTTCGCGTCCTCCCCCACCCGGAGCCGGAGAACCCCTTCGGATTCCTGCGAGCAGAGATAGCGGCCCATCCCCCACCGTGCGTGGTCCGAATGTGCGTGCGTGATGACCGCCCGTTCCACGGGCTTCCACGGGTCGATGTAAAAGTCGCCTGCCGCGCAGTAGAGGCCCCTCTCGGTGAGGTCCAGCAACTCCGGATCGCCGCGCCGCATGATCGTCAGAGCGGCCTCTTTCGGCTGGTGTTCCGTAGGGGCGCCTAGCAGGAACACCGGGCGAAGGCCCAGAGTCTGCATTGCGTCCGGCATGGCACCTCGCCCCGCAAGCTCCTGGTCCGCGCGGCTGCGCCCGCTCCTCATGAAGACCTTCGCCAACTGGTCGGAGGACAACGTGCCACGTCTGGCGGCCGCGTTCAGCTTCTACGCGGTGCTATCGCTCGCGCCGCTGCTCGTCTTGGCCGTGGCGGGAGCGAGCTACCTCCTCGGCGAACAAGGTGCGCGGGACGATCTGTTGCGACATGTCCGAGGAGAACTGGGCAGGGAAAACGAAGAACTGGGCAAGGCAGCCGCCGAGTTTTTAGATACCCTCCTGAAGAAGGCCCAGAAGCCGACGGCGGGCCTCACGGCGACGATCCTCAGCCTCATCGTCACGTTTTTCGGGGCGTCCAACCTCTTTCTCCAGCTCGACGACGCGGTGAACACGATCTGGGGAATCAAGCAGACCGGCTCCATGATCCGCGCCGTGCTCCTCAGCCGAATCACCGCCTTTCTGGCCGTCCTCTTCTTCGGCAGCGTCGTTCTGGCTTGGCTCGCCCTCGACTCCTGGATCGGCTGGCTGGTGCGCCACGCGGGCGGCTTCCCCGGCCTTCAGTACCTCAGCATCCTCACGACGGTGCTTGTGTTCATCGGCGCCTTCGGTGTCTCGCTGAAGAAGCTGCCCCGGAACCGCGTCGCTTGGCGCGACGTCTGGCCAGGGGCTATCGTCGCCGCCGTGGGCGTCGCCCTCGGCAAGTTTCTGCTCAGTTACTACTTCGCCCTCGCCGGCGTTTTGAACGCCTATGGTCCGGCGGGCGCCTTAGTGGTGATCCTCCTGTGGATCTATTACACGTCGCAGATCTACTTTTTCGGCGTCGAGATGACCTACACCTACGCGCTGGAGTACGGGAGCCTCAAAAACCAGCCTGCACCTGGGCTCCAGTACTCGTAAACTCCAGCCGGCGAGTGAGCATAATCACGCCACCATGCGCGTGATGATGCTGTCCTGGGAGTACCCGCCCCGCATCGTGGGGGGCATCAGCCCGCACGTGCAGGACCTCTCCCAGGCGCTCGTGCGCCTCGGTGTCGAGGTGCACGTCGTCACCAAAGCGACCCCGGATGCGCCGGACGAACAGACGGACAAGGGCGTGTGCATCCACCGCGTCCATCTCGACGAGGAGCCAAAGGACTTTCTCCATCAGATCTGGCTGCTCAATGTCGCCACGGAGAGACGGGTGCGCGGGTTGCTGGAGGATTGGCGGCGCGGCGGCCAGCCCACCATCTTTCACGCCCACGACTGGCTCTCGCTCGACTCCGCGCGTGAGTTGAAGTACGAGTACAAGCTCCCGATGATCGCCACCGTGCACGCGACGGAGGAGGGGCGCCATGGGGGCATTCGGAGCGAGACCTCGCGCTACATCCACGAGCAGGAGTACTGGCTTACCTATGAGGCATGGCGCGTCATCGTCTGCTCGGATTTCATGCGCCGGGAGGTCGTGCGGACCTTTAACGTTCCGTTCGACAAGCTCGACGTCGTCTATAACGGCGTGATCCCGGAGAAGTTCGAGTTCGAGTGGAAGGACGAGGATCGCGCCGCTCGGCGCGCCCAGTTCGCCAGGCCAGACGAGAAGATCGTGATGTACGTGGGCCGCTTCGTCCGCGAGAAGGGGATCCACGTCCTCCTGAACGCGGCGAACGTCGTCCTGAGCAAGGAGGCGAAGGTGAAGTTCGTGCTCGTCGGCAAGGGCGACCACCAGACGCCGAAGCGGTTCGTCGACTGGACCGGCCTCGGCGACCGCGTCCGCTTCGCCGGCTTCCAGTCGGGCCGCGACCTCCACGAGATCTTCCGCATCGCCGACGTCGCCGCCTTCCCTTCCCTGTACGAGCCGTTCGGGATCGTCGCGCTCGAGGCGATGGCCGCCGGCGCCCCCGTCGTCGCCGGCCAGGCCGGCGGCAACTGCGAGGTGGTGCACCACAACCACACGGGGACCCAGAGCTGGGCGAACGCACCACCGGCAAGACCTAGGACCGCCAGGCCGCCTGCAAAGAACCGCTTCATATTTTCTCCTCAGGGAAAGGGATAGCCCGCTATATCTAAGGGGTGAGTGGAGAACAAATCGCCAACACGCCTTAACAGAGGAATACCACCGCCGCCGCGAAACGCAATAGTGATCCAAAATAATTTTTTTTACACTGCGAACCGCGGCCACTACCTCCCCGTACCGCAACCTTTCACCGCTCTCCACGGGAATGGGTGGGGAGCGGGCGGCTGCCGGTGGCTGGAACG
>JAUJNV010000226.1 GCA_030447945.1 Fimbriimonas sp.
AGTCCCACCCCTTCCTCATGAAGGACGTCCTCTTCAGCGCCATCCTGGTAGCGGCGAACGAAGCTCTGTTACAGATCGCAGCGGCCGTTGATGCTCCTGAGTACGAACGCGCTGCTATAAAGCAATGGACAGAGCGCGGCCGCAAGAGCCTCGACGAGCACTGGGATCCAAACCTCAAGCTCTGCCTCGACTACGATCTCCGCGCGGAGAAGCCCGCCCGTGTCCGCACCATCGCTGGCTTTGCGCCCCTGATCTCCGGCGGCCTGAGCCCGGAGCGTCTCAAGGACCTCCTGGAGACCCTCGACTCGCCGGCCTTCGCGGGCAACCCGGAACTGCGCCGTCCGCTGCCACCGAGCACCAGCCCCGAGGACCCAGGGTTCCACCCCCGCAGCTATTGGCGCGGTCCCGTCTGGCCGGTGATGAACTGGCTGCTCTGGTGGTCGCTACTCCGCGCTGGCGAGCATGAGAGGGCCGAAGAGATGCGGGGCGCGACCCTGGATGGCCTCGCCGCCGATGGAGTCTTCGCCGAGTACTTCGAGCCGTTCACCGGCGAGGCTTTGGGCGCGTCCGACCAGTCCTGGACCGCAGCCGTCGCCCTGGATCTCCTCGCCGCCGGGGAGGATTAGACAAAAACGGCGAGCCCCGATGAGGGCTCGCCGAAAGCGATTGAAGTTTTGGCTGTTCTTTCGGGCTACTGCTCCCGGCTGCCGGCGAGAACCTCCGCCATTGGCGGGCGCTCGACGAGCTCCTCGACGTGCTCGCGCAGCTGGAGGCCGTCGGGGGTCGCCGCAGCGTGCAGGTAGTCGCTGAACTGGAACAAGGAGTCGGGCATCGAAGGGTCGCGGACCTGCCGGAGGCGCCCATCCTGGCGCAGCCTGCGCGCCACGGCCCGCAGTACGGAGTAGCTCATGCGCCCGAGGTCGAAGAGGGGCTGGTGGCGGTTCTGGCGTGTGCCGAGGTCCGTCTGGGCCATCGCGTTCAGGCCCGCCTTCTTGAGGACATCTATCATGATCCCCGTCTCGACCGCGTAGCCGGTCAAGAACGGGATGGACGAGAAGAGCTCCTTGTCGGCGACGAACTCGCCCGCCAGCGGCTGCACGAACCCGGTCAGCTCGGGGTAGAAGAGGTTGAAGAGCGGCTTGGTGGTAAGCTCCGTGACCCGGCCCCCGCCGTCGAGCTCGATGCTCTCGTTGCTCTTGAAGGGACGCCGGAAGGCCCCCTTGACGAAGCGTACCTCCGGGACGGTCAGGATGGGGCCCAAAGTGCCGTAGATGAACTGCGGCTTGAAGTCCTTCGTGTCCGAGTCGGCGAACATCACGAGGTCGCCGCGGGCCACCGATATGCTCCTCCACATGGCGTCGCCCTTGCCGTGCGCGTCGCCGTAGTGGGAGAGTAGCTCGTTCTCGGAGTACACCTCAGCCCCGCTCGACGCTGCTACGTCGGCGGTGCCGTCTCCGGAGTCGGCGTCGATCACGAGGATCTGGTCTACCAGCGGCGCCTCCTCGTTGAGGCCGAGCACCTCGCCGATGATGCCGCCTATGGTATCGGCGACGTTGCGACCCGGTAGCACCAGGCTTACCGTCAGGCCCGTCTCGCGCTTGCGCCGGACGAGCCTCTCAATATCCTTGAATTCCTCGTGGTTAAAGGAACGCTTCTCGAACCACTCGGTCACGTTTGTGGGTGGGGTATAGCCCCTGTCGTTCGTCTCCATATCCGTAAGCTATCCCATAGACATGCATTTGTCTAGCGGTTTTGGCACGAAATTTACGCAAGCCCCGAAGCGCTGCCGAAGGGCTACTACGGTATGGTGGTGTACAGTAACTCTTCGAGAGCGTTCCCACTGGTAGCCTTCAGAATTCTATTGGCGCGCATGCTGACCATGCCAGCCCCTTCCAGCACGCCCTTCTCGTCGGAGACCGCATGAGCTCGTGGACGCCTATTCTCCCCGTCAGCCGCCGCCACCGCACGCATCACAGCCGATCGGTCTGCAGGATCCGGCTCCCTGTCCCGGAGGCCGAGCGGGAATTCGACGTGTGGAGCAGGGGCTCGTTTACTTTGATCAGTTCCTTCACCCCTCGTACGGGCATCTCGCGATTCATTGGGCTACTACGCAGCCGATGATCGAGGTAAGAGGAAGAGGTTCGTACCCCTAGATCAGGCCCGGCAGCATCATCAATGCGACTCGCAGAGGTGTTCGTCTCGCCCCGCTCCCGAACCGGCCCTCACCACGTCCAACATACTGACGCCCGGCGGGGTGTAAAGAACAGCGCTTCACTCCTCGGGTTCGTCTCTAGGCTTCCGGTAGATCCTCTATGACAGATGATAGAATCTCGCTTCCGTGATTGATCTCGCTTGCAAGAAGGTTTATTGAATTGCGCATCATTCTGACGAACGACGATGGGATAGGGGCGGCCGGTCTCGCGGCGGCACGACGGGCGTTGGAGGAGGTCGGGGAAGTCCTCACCGTCGCCCCCGACCGCAACCGGAGCGGGGTGGGACGTGGGATCTCCT
>JAUJNV010000227.1 GCA_030447945.1 Fimbriimonas sp.
TTCGGCCCCATTCGGCACTACGGCGTCACGAGCCCGATGGTGGCCCGCCAGCTCCTCGGCACGCTCGTCCGCGTCGCTCGCCACACCGCTGACCCTGAGCGGCTGGAGGCGGTTCGGGGCCACGTCCTCGCCGTACGCCGCAACGCGTCGGACACCACGCCCGAAGACAACGCGACGCTCGACGCCCTGGTCCACGAGGCCCTGGGCGAGCTTCCTGGCTAGGCGTCACAGCTCGTCCGGGAGTTCTCTGCCCCAGCGATCCGGGCGCCTGGAGAGGAAGATGATCCGTGTGAAGGGAGTCGAACAGCAGGACTCAGCCATGTTGGGGCACGGCCAAGGGGAAAGAGAAGCGGAGGCAACCGACTCCGGTCGGTCCACGGCTGCCTTTTGCACGACACATGCCCCTCGCCAGTCGCCCTCGTCCCCGCCGATCGGCGTCCAAGCGAGATGACTTCAGATCGCTCGGACACGAAGGGGCGCCCCGCGTTTCACCGCTTGGCCGACATTCCCATCCGCGATCCCTTTATCCTGCCCCACGGGGCGACGGGCACCTACTGCCTCTACGCGGCGAACGACCCCCGCCTTTCGGGTGCCGAGGGGGCGGGCGTGATGATGTACCGCAGCCGGGATCTCGTGCGGTGGGAGCCGCCGATCTTGGTGTTCCGCGTGCCGGAAGGCGGGTGGGCCGATCCTACGGGCGACCCTTGGGCGCCGGAAGTTCACGAGCACCGGGGCCGGTTCACTCTGTTCGTCACCTTGCACGACCCTCAGCGGTTCTTCGCGCGTTCGCCGCAGTCTCTCCGGGATCAGCCCGTGCGGAGCACGACGATCGCGGTGGCGGATACTCCCGAGGGTCCTTTCCGCCTGCTCAAGCCGGACGGCCCCATCACGCCGGAAGGCTTCATGACTCTGGACGGAACGCTGTTCGTTGACGAGGGGGGCAAGCCGTGGATGGTGTACGCCCACGAGTGGATCCAACTGTCGGACGGCACGATGGAGGCCCTGCCGCTGAAGGACGACCTCTCGGACGCCGATGGCGAGCCCATCCATCTCTTCAAGGCTTCGGAGGCGTCGTGGATCGGCCCTACCGAACGCCCGAGTGGCCCGGACGCCTTCTTCATCACCGACGGCCCGCAACTGTTTCGAACGAGCGAGGGCATACTCCTCATGCTTTGGTCCAGCGGGGAGAACGGCGATTACGTGCAGACGATGGCGCGCTCGGAAACCGGGCTCCTCCAAGGTCCGTGGAAGCAGCTCGATCCCCTCGTCAGGGCCGACTCCGGGCACGGCATGATCTTCCGAACGTTCGAGGGCGCGCTCATGATGGTCCTGCACAGCCCCAACCGGGACGCGAGGGGTCGGCTGTTCGAGATGCGCGACACGGGGACCGGCCTGGAGGTCGTGCGGCCCCGGCCGGACCTAGACGGCGGGAACGCGGGTCCGGCGTGGCAAACTAAGTCGTCGTGATCGCCCAGGCCCACTCGGCCACCCTTATCGGCATCGAGGCGCTGCCTATCGTCGTCGAGACCGACCTCGGGGGCAACATCAGCGACGGGACAGACCGCAACTTCATCCTCGTAGGGCTGCCCGACAAGGCGGTCGTCGAGAGCAAAGAGCGCGTCCGCACGGCGATGAGGAACTGCGGGCTGGATTTCCCGAACAAGAAGATCATGTGCAATCTCGCGCCCGGCGACATCCGGAAGGAGGGGCCGTGGCTCGACCTGCCGATGGCGGTCTCCTTGTGCGCGCTCACCGGGCAGGTGCCGCGCGAGGAGCTGAACGGCACGCTCATCCTGGGGGAGCTCGGGCTCGACGGCGAGCTGCGGTCCATCGACGGCGCGGTGAGCGTGGCGATCATGGCGATGGAGCGGGGCTTCAAGCGGCTGGTCGTGCCCTTTGCGAACGCGGCGGAGGCATCGGTGGCGACGGGGGTCGACGTCTACGGCGTGCGCACCCTCACCGACGCGGTGGAGCTGCTGAACGGGGCGGACGTCGTGCCCGTCCGCTTCGAGGACGCGCCCGCCGCGCGGCTGCCGGAGTACGGCATCGACTACAGCGACGTGAAGGGGCAGCGGCACGCGGTGCGCGCGCTGGAGGTGGCCGCCGCCGGGGGCCACAACGCGCTCATGACGGGCCCGCCCGGTTCGGGTAAGACGATGCTCGCCCGCCGCCTCCCCACCATCCTCCCGCCCCTGTCCCTCAGCGAGAGCATCGAGGTCACCCGCATCCACAGCGCCGCCGGAGAGAAGCGGGGCAAGCAGGGGCTCGTGTGGGAGCGCCCCTTCCGCTCCCCCCACCACTCCGCGAGCCACGCCGCCATCGTCGGCGGCGGCAAGAACCCGAAGCCCGGCGAGATCTCGATGGGCCACCACGGCGTACTCTTCCTCGACGAGATGCCCGAGTTCGACCGGGCCGTCCTGGAGGCGCTGCGTCAGCCCCTGGAGGACGGCGTGGTGACCGTCTCCCGCGTCGCCAGCACGATCACCTTCCCCGCCGAGACGATCCTGATC
>JAUJNV010000228.1 GCA_030447945.1 Fimbriimonas sp.
GATCAGCTCGTCGGCGAAGCGCAGCACCCCGCGCGGGCTGCCCGCCGACCCCTTCCTGAGGCGGATGTGCAGCACCTCGCCGGTGTCGGCGCGGGTCGCCAGCAGCGGGTGGTAGCCGCGCCGGCGCGTGTAGCCGAAGCCGGCGCCCTCCGTGGCGTAGCCGTGGACCTCGCCGATGAAGCTGTCGACGTCGACGACCAGCCGCCCGTCACCGGGCCCCGCGCCGGCCCGCCACGCGCGAGCGATCGTTTCGGCGAGCAGCCGGTCGAGCTGGCGGACATGCCCGAACGTGAACGCGCGCAAAAACGTCCCCAGCGTCGAGGGCGCCGCGACCCGGCCGACCAGCGCCGACAGGCGCCCCGAGCGCAGCACGTCGCAGTCGTCGATGCAGTCGGCGCCGAGCACCATCGCGTAGAGCAGCGTCAGCACCTTGCGCCCCGCGTTGGCCGCCCCGACCCGGTCACCGAGACGCACGAACCGATCCGCCATCGCGGCGATCCCCAGCCGCTCGGCCAGCGTCGCGACCAGCACGATCCCCGCATCGGAGACCGCCCGCCGGTCATCAAAGACCACCGCGACGCGATCCAGTCCGACCGCCCCGTCATCCTGCACCATGAAGATGACCTCCTGACACAGGACGCGACCGCCCTAATCGGTCGCTTTCTCCCTGCTCAGGAGGTCATTCTTCGTTATCGCCCGGACAGAACCGCCTCAACGCGCCGGTGGATCCAGGCTTAGCTCGCCTGCTGGCGATGCGCCCTTGCGGCGGTGGCGCGGATGGGAGTATCGCCCGCTAACCGTGGTTTGGTCCCGGCGCTACGTCACCAAGGAGGCCGTCCGGGGCGTCGATCTGTCCATCGGGGAGGGGGAGATGGTCGGCTTCCTCGGGCCCAACGGGGCGGGAAAGACCACGACGCTCAAGATGCTCTCGGGCATCCTGTTCCCCACGTCGGGGCAGGCGAGCGTTCTCGGGTACACGCCCTGGGAGCGGCGGCCCGCCTTCCAGCGGCAGATCGCCCTGGTGATGGGGCAGAAGCAGCAGCTCTGGTGGGACCTGCCCGCCGCCGAGTCGTTCCTGCTGCTCCAGGAGATCTACGAGATACCCCATGACCGCTACCGCGCGCGGCTCGATGAGCTTTCCGAGATGCTGGAGATCGGGCCGCTGCTCCACACCCAGGTCCGCAAGCTGAGCCTGGGCGAGCGGATGAAGTGCGAGCTGGTGGCCGCGCTCCTGCACGACCCGCGCGTGGTCTTCCTCGACGAGCCGACTATCGGGCTGGATGTGGTGTCGCAGGTGCGCATCCGCCGGTTCTTGAAGGAGTACCAGGAGCGGAACCGGTCCACCATCGTCCTGACCTCGCACTACATGCAGGACGTCAAGGAGCTGTGCGAGCGGGTGATCATCATCGACCGGGGCGGGGTCGTCTTCGACGGCCCACTGGCGGAGCTCATCTCGCGCTACTCCGACGTCAAGCTGGTGCGCCTCACCTTCGCCGAGCCGGTGCGGCCGGAGGCGCTGGCGCCGTACGGGGCCGTGGAGATGCCGGACGCCGTCCACGCCGTCGTGCGCGTCCCCCGCTCCGACAGCGCCCGCCGCGCCGGGCAGATGCTCGCCACCCTCCCGGTAGCCGACGTGACCATCGACGAGATCGAGGCCGAGGAGGTCATCCGACAGATGTTCGCAGGAAGAGGGGAGAAGGAAAACGGAGAAGGGAAAGCGGGCATCTTTTAACGACCAACGGCTACCACTCGCTCCGTCCTGCCTTCGCGCCGGTAGCTTTGGATTTCCGCATCGATCTCCTCCCAGGACACCGCCTCCTCATCTCCCGTGGCGTCTACGGCGGCGAGGTGAGCAGCTAGCTCCTCTAGAGGCTTGAGCGTCACCGTATTCCCCTCTTTGGCGATAAGAAAGCGTGTACCTTCTGGGAACCAGTTTCTGGCCTCGGCGGGCAGCTGTAATCGATTCTCGGCATCCATGGTAGCGATCCTGTCCATTGCCGTCTCCTTGCCTCTTTCTACCATGGATTATACCGCTGTGTTGTCACAATCAACCGAAGATAATCGAACGTGCTTTGTCTCGATGAGTACGACGGGCACGCCTGCTCTGCTGTTACCCTTTTTCATTCGTCCGATCGGCAAAGAACAAGAATTTCTAAAACAGGTCTAAAGCACCTCCAAATGTGGTAACATAATGTTACGTGGTGGAGGTGAAGCGATGAGCAAGGTGATGTTCGTTGGGGAAGATACCCGCATTGTTGATCGTTTGGGAGAGGCCGGGAACGACACACAGATCGAGGTCGAGAGAACGGGTTGGAACGACGTATCCATGACCTTGCTAGGGGATCGAGAGCCAGACCTCATTCTGCTTGACCTTACCGCCCCTGAAGCCGTTGATGCAAAGATCTTGTCAAAGCTTCAAGCGGAGAAGCCCGACCTTCCCATCGTGATTGTCGTTGATTTGAACACCTCGGTGGCGGAGTCGCTTCGACCACTTCT
>JAUJNV010000229.1 GCA_030447945.1 Fimbriimonas sp.
CCTCGCCTCAACCGGGCGGCGGGCCTTCCACAGGAGCTTCGGACCCTCTTCGCCCTTACGAGCAACGGGCTACGAACTTCGTAGAACCCCCTGGGGACGAAGTTCGCAGAACACTTCTTAGGCGAAGTCGGGTGGATAGGCTCCGCTAAAGATCCTCGTCGTCGCCTTCGTCTTAAAGATCGAGGTCCTCCATACCAAGGTCCCTTCGCGCGGCCTCAATGAAGCGCCCCAGGTCTCACTTAGTACTACAGTTGTAGTTCGAGGTGGCTGTCGGAGTGTATTGTGCGAAGCATAGCCAAATAGTCCGAAGCATCATCTCCGAATTCAGCAGGAGCGTATTGCGCTGCTAAACCCATAAAACAGTGGGGCTATCTACAACTGTAGTATTAGAAGCGGTTTCATAACTTCAGGGGATTGGGTGCCTCGATTGGTGCTTGGGATGCGCTCCCGAGATTCGCCCGTCGGAAACCCGAGCCGTTCCACCGCGCGATGCAGCAGGGCGAGCTGCCTGCCCGGCGGGTATCTCTCGGGGTCCGTGAGCGCGTCGACGGTGAGCCCGTCGACCACCGCCAAGAGCTCGTCCGCGACGTCGTCGGGATCCTCCCCCGGCGCAGCTTCCTTAAAGGCCGTCCTAAACGCCGGCAAGGTCGCCTCCCGCGCCTGCCGGTAGCGCTGCCTGAGCTCCCGCGCCAGCCCGGGGTCCGCCAGGGAGGCGCCCATCAGCGCCAGCCAGACCGTCGCCTCCCGGCGCCGCTCCTCGTCCAGCGGGAGGAGCTGGGCCAGGGCTTCCGTCGGCCCCGACTTCGCCGCCGCCTCGGCCACGCGCGTCATCGAGCGATTCACCATCAGCCCGAAGGCGAACGCCATCAGCTCGCGCTTGTCCCGAAAGTAGTGGGTGACGACCCCGGTGGTATGTCCGGCCTCCCGGGCGATCTCGCGCATGTTCGCCCCCCGCGGGCCGGCCCGCTCGACGACCCGCCAGGCGGCCTCGGCGATCTCCTCGCGGCGCTTCTCGTGGTCCACGACCCTGGGCACGCTTGACAGTATAACGCTTGTTATGTATAACGTATGTTATGTGAAGACGCCGCTGGTGCGGCCCGTGGAAAGGAGCGGTGGAGATGGCGTGGGTGATGTTGTTAGTGGCGGGCCTGTTCGAGGTCGGGTTTGTGATGGGGCTGAACTTCTCGGAGGGTTTCACCAGGCTGTTGCCGAGCGTCGCAACGTTCGTCTCCGGAGGCATCAGCTTCTACCTGCTCTCGTTGGCGATGCAGAGCATCCCCGTGGGCACGGCGTACGCGGTCTGGACCGCGATCGGGGCCGCCGGCGCGGTGCTCCTCGGGGTCTTCTTGCTGGGCGAGCCGGCGAACGCGCTGCGGATGGCGGGGATCGCGGTGGTCCTCGGCGGCGTGGTGATGCTGAAGCTCGCCGAGGGATGAGGCGCTTGGTCGACGACGAGTTGTGGGAGCTAGTCGAGCCGCTGCTTCCGCCGGAGCCAGAGAACCCGAAGGGCGGACGGCCCCGAGTTTCTTCCAGGGCCGCTCTAGAAGGCATAGTCTACGTCTTGAGGAGCGGCGTCCCCTGGCGGATGCTCCCCAAGGAGAAGTTCGGGTGCAGCGGCGTGACCTGCTGGCGGCGGTTGCGCGATTGGCAGGAGGCCGGCGTGTGGCGGCGCCTACGACGGGTGCTGCTGGATAAGCTCGGACGACTGGGCCGCATCGACTGGTCGAGGGCGTCTTTGGACTCGGCCAGCGTGCCGGCCAAAAAGGGGGAGAAAAGACCGGTCCCAACCCCGTAGATCGCGCCCGCCCCGGCTCCAAGCGCCACCTCCTCGTCGACGGCGACGGCACGCCGCTCGCCGCGGTGCTAACCGGCGCCCAAGTCCACGACTCCAAGGTCTTCGAGGAGCTCGTCGACGGCGTCGAGCCCATCAAGAAGCCCAGGGGACGCCCCCGCAAGAGGCCGGACAAGCTTCACGCCGACAAGGGCTACGACTACCCGCGCTGCCGGAAGCTGCTCCGTAAGCGCGGCATAAAGGCTCGGATAGCGAGGCGCGGCGTCGACTCGAGCGAGAGGTTGGGCCGTCACCGCTGGGTCGTGGAGCGCACGCTAGCCTGGTTGTCTTGCTACCGCAGGCTTACCGTCAGATACGAACACAGGGCGGACATGCACGAAGCTTTTCTCGAGTTGGGCTGTGCCCTGGTTTGTTTCAACCGCTTGCGAAGGGGGTTCTGAAACCGTCTCTAAGCCTCGGGAACCCGCGCCGGGCTCCAATGCAACCATTTTAACTTGCGCCCGACTCCGGGGTAAGAGGAGCGGGGCGGAGCTGGATCGCTTGGTCCGACGAACGGTGGCGGGCGCGTCTGTATAATGCGCGGCGCACATAGTCAGGGGTGGCGACGGGGCTGGGGGCTTTTCTTGGATCTCTACGAGTATCAGGGCAAGGAGTTGCTGAGGCGGTTCGGGATCGAGACGCTGCGCGGCGTGGTCGCGGAGAC
>JAUJNV010000230.1 GCA_030447945.1 Fimbriimonas sp.
GAGCCGGGGTCGGTTAGGGACGCATAAACCCCGTACTCGCCCGCGAACACCGCTATCCCGTAGAGGAGTCCCGCGATCTGGAAGAGCCAGCCGATAATGTTCTCCCGCCGTCGCGAGGCCACTAGGGCGCCGACCGTCGACAACGCGAGGGCGGCCACGACGTTGTTGAGCCAGTACCCCAGACCGGCTGCGTCGGCGGCGGTGAGGTTTACGGCCAGCAAGAGGACGCTGCCGAAGACGAGCATCGACGAGAGCGCCCATAGGGTCCAAGCGAGCCGGGCACCGTGTACGCTCAATACCCGCGCGAATCCTGACCGGGTGGAGGTTTCCTCCGGTTCTTCCTGCGATCGCCGTCTCGCCGATGGTGTGATCACTGCGGGTCCTTATCTTACCCTTGCCGCGTAACTTCCGTATGGTATCCCTCGCGCCAGGCGTGCGCTTTTAGTGGTTCTTGCTCGTGGCGCGTTCCGAGGCGAAGCGCCCGCCAGGGAAGATCTCTCCCCGGTGGGCATCCCCGTGCCACGTTCGTCTGTGCCGGCCTCATCGCACTGCTGGGGCGGGCTTGGCGGCTCGCGTGCCAGCCGAGGCGCCTTCATCCATCGTCAGGATCGAGCCCAAGCAGCCGAGCGCCAGGTAGGGCATCGCGAAGGCGACCCCTTCCAGGGACGGCACCACGAACCCCAGCGGCACCGCCAACGCCGCGACGACGGGCAGGGCGCCGGCCCAGCGCGGCAAGAGGCCCGCCCGAACCGTCGAGACGCCGAATAGGATCAGACCCAGCAGGAGCATCGGCCCTCCGGCCGAGACGAGCGTCCCTTGCATCCCGCCCTGCATCGCTCCCTCCAGCAGGCCTCCCGGCGCCAGCAGCGGCGCCGCCTCCGGGACCGCGGCGAGGGCGGGCGTAACGGTGGAGTCGATGACCGTGTGCGTCCCGTCGACTATCGCCAGGCCGAAAAAGACCAGCACGGTGCCGACCAATCCCAATATTCCCGACCTTCCCGCCTGGCGAGCGTACAGCCCGGGCAAGCCCAGCAGAATCAGCACCACGGACGCGAAGCCCGCCAGATGCGAGAGCGCGGTCGCGGGATCCGCGTAGTAGGCGAGTCCGCTGCCATGGGGATGGGTGAGCAGGTAGACCAGGTGGGTCAGGCCGCCGAGCAACAGCGACGCCCCGCTCAGCCGCACCAGCGTAGAGGAAGACATGGGTGTTCTCCTTTCGAGGATTCTTCTTTTACGAAACACGGCGGTAGTTGCGCACCGTCGCGGTGACGCCAGCCACGATCGCGACCGCGAAGAGCGGCACGATAAGGAGGACGTTGACGACGAAGCTCGGCGGATTGGTGGAGATCTCCTGGAGGTGGCCGGGGACGTTGGGGATCTCCGGAAGCAGCCCCAGGACGCACACGAACGCGGCGATCGCGGGGGTGAGACGCCACCCGGTGGCGACGATGCCCGCGAGGAGCAGGGCGACGGGCACGGTAATCACCATGGGCACGAACCCGCCGATGAGCACCGCGACCAGGTACAGGTAAGATAGCGCCAGCCCGAGCAGCGCGGCCACCGTCAGCGTGGCGGACGCCGTCAGCGGCGTTCCTCGTCGCGGGCGAGTACGCACGACCCTCGCGTCTCTCGTTGCTTGGCTCATGGGAGTTGCTCCTTTCTTAGTCTGCTTGCTGTGTAGCTACTCTAGGCGGGTGCCTTCCCGGGAGGTAGGGGAAGGACCTCCCAAAGTTCGGGACCTTTTTAGGGAGCTTCCGCTCTGGCGTGGTCTAAGGGACGCGCACCACCCAGGAGTCGTCTGGCGATGGTTCATGTGTGGTCGACGCTGATTGGTAGTGTCACGCAGGGGCCAAAAACGCCAGAGTCCAGGGCCGGGGCTTCGTGCCCCCGCCCAACCTTATTCCCCAATTCAACCGAGTGCGTGGGAGGGGCGTTCCGCGCACTCGGGCGTGAACGATTCATTGAACCTACAGAATCTTCCACCCCACAAAGGCCGCCCCGAGTAGGGCGACGAGAGCGAACGCGACGAGCCCCGCTGCACCGGCAGCCTTCCGCGCGATCAGCGCGAGCCCGAGGACCAGAAGGACCAACGCGGCGGCGAAGGGCGCGTTGGAGAAGCTACGCTCGGCAGGCTCCAGCAGAAGGGTCGCCAACGTCAAAGACAGCCAAGCCCCTCCCACGGCTCCCAGCAGAAGCACCACGAACAGCACGAGCGCCCGGACCAGACTCTTCATCGCGAGGTGATCCTACGCTATTCACCGGAGTGCGTGGAAGGAACATTCTCCGAAATCCGCTTACAGGGTTCCGCATAACCCCGATCCAAACGTGCCCTACGCGCCCGCATTACCCTCCCCGTAAGGGGCCGCGACAGGAATTTGCGCGATCGAGCGTCGGCAGGGTGTATGGGTGCCCGTCCCGGTTTCGTCCAAGGGGACGAGACAGGAGAGCGACGAAGGGAGCCGGCATGCCCGGCAAGAGCAGCAGGGAAGAC
>JAUJNV010000231.1 GCA_030447945.1 Fimbriimonas sp.
GGACCGCGAGATCGCGACCAGCGAGGGCTACCAACTTCATACCAAGATGAGCCTTCTCGGGAAGAGTTATTTCGTCTTCGACGTCAATTACCTTCACCTGAAACACACCCTGGAAGAGTTCGAGCAACCGATGCTGTTCCAAAAGTTGTGGGAGGAAAACAACCGCGACAGGTTGGACCTGTTCATGAACGACGTCATCCGTCTCTTCCACAACTACCTTGCGGGGGCCGTGACGCTGCTCGACCACATACGCACCTTGCAAGGCGACGCGTACCTGGGTGCGGATTTATCGGACGAGTACAAAACCCGCTGGGACCAGCAGTTCGCGGAATCCTCCCTCCCCCAGTTCGTGGAAGATCTGCTCGCCCACATGCTTCACCAGGGACTTCCGCTCGCCCTGGCCGAGTTGAACTTCGGTAGGGGGAGCGGGGTAGAAGTCAACAGCGCCATCAAGCTCGACGTGGTCAAGCTCGGCGAGTGGCAACGGTGGTCTAAGAAGGGGCGCGAGTACCTCAGCACGTTGGACGACAAGGTGAGGCTCGACGATATCGTCAGGGACCACGCGGCCGTCATCGCCGACTTCTATCAGTGGTTCGTAACGCGGCAGACCGAGTCGCAGCAGGAAGCCGCCCAAGAGTTGAAAGAGCTAGAAGACAAGAGACGACACCTCCGGCAAAAGATCGAAAACCTGGAAGATGTCGTGGATACCGCGGAGAAGACCACGATCAGGGTGCGGGAAGAGCGGGACAAGCTGGCCAAGGAACTCGAGGCGGAGCAACAGTACCGAGAGTGGGATAAGGAGCGGGCGGACAGGGCCGAGGCACACCTGGAGCGCGAACTCAACAAGGGGTTCTTTAGAAGGTTGTTCGGTCGTTAGGGCGGACTGCGGCCGCCCGCTCTCAGCCGTCAGCAAGGGTACCGAAGGAGATTCGGCCCCCTCATGTAGCATCGTCCCCGAGATCCTGAAAACGCGGCGCCTCCGCGCGGAAGGCTTCGTATCCCTGAGAAGAAGCTGATTGCTGACCGCTTAGAGCTTTAATTCAAGAGGGCGCGGGCGCGCTCGATCACGGAGTCTCCGGTATCGCCGGGGCGCCAGGTCGCGGCCACGACGCGCACCTTCGGGCCGTCCTCGATGTCCGCCGAGATCTCGGAGGTGAGTAGCGTGACGGCCTGCTCGTCGGCGCCGGGGACGATCAGGCCGAGGCGGTGGTCGCCGTAGCGGCAAGCCGTCCCGCCGTGGCGCGCCACCGCGCGCTGGGCGGCTTGGGCTACGGTCTGTATCGCCTGGTCCCCGGCGGCGTAGCCTGCGCGCCGGTTGAGAGCGTCGATCTCCGCCAGCTCGATGAGCACCACGCCGAAGGGACGTTCCTGCTCCGCTGCCCGCCGCGCCTCGTCCTGGGCGATTTCGTGGAAGTACCGGCGGGTGTAGAGCAACGTGAGGTTGTCGGTCAAGGCGAGCGTGCCGTCGCCGATGACGGGCTCATCACCGCTGCGCTGGAGCTCCAGCTCGGGGTCCTCCAAAGCCGGGCCGCTCCACCCGGACCTCGGCGGACGGCGTCGGACCTCCTCCACGAAGACGCGCACGACCTCCGGGTCGAACTGCGTCCCGGAGCAGCGTTCGAGTTCGGCGCACGCCTCGTCGAGCATCATGCGTTCGCGGTACGGACGCTCGGCGATCATCGCGCTGAAGGAGTCCGCGACGCAGATGATCCGGGCTTCCAAAGGTATGTCCTCGCCGCGTAGCCCCGAAGGGTAGCCGCCGCCGTCGAAACGCTCGTGGTGGTAGAGGATGGCCGGGGCGATCGGCTTGAGCGCCGGCACCTGTTGTATGAGCCGATACCCGATGCGCGGGTGCAGTTTGATCGCCTCGAACTCCTCCGGGGTCAGCGCGCTCGGCTTGAGCAGTATACGTTCGCTGACCCCGATCTTGCCGATATCGTGCAGGAGCGAGCCGAATAGGAGCTCCTCGCGGCGACGGGGTGGGAGGTCGAGGCGATCAGCGACCGCCGCGACGTAGCTGGCAACCTCTTCGGAGTGCCCGCGCAGAAAGGGGTCTTTGACTTCTATCGTGTCCGCCAACACGCCCACGGTCACCAGGTACGAAGCGCGCAGCTCCCCCCGGAGCCGCTCGGTCTGGAGCACCATGCCGGCTTGGTCGCCCACCGAGAGCAGCACCTCATCGTCGTAGTCGTCGAAGCCCTCGGGGTTGTTCGCGCACACCACGACGCCGTTGAACTCGTCCTGAAGGTAGATGGGGACCGCGATGAGGTTCTCGATCTCCGCGTCCGCCTCGGTGCGGCGATCGTCCTCCGCTCCAGGATTCTCCTCCCGCACCATCTGGTCTCGTTCGAGCGCCTCTACCGCGAAACGCTGTACGATCGCGCTGTCTTCGGGGCTGTGCTCGAAGCCCTCGTCGGCGGCGAGGGCGAGTTCATCCTCCCCGTTTTCCGGCCGCCAGAGAAGCAAGCCTTTCTCCGCGTCGAG
>JAUJNV010000232.1 GCA_030447945.1 Fimbriimonas sp.
CCCCCTCGCCTTTTGCTCCGGCAAAGGGAGAGGGGGCAGGGGGTGAGGGTTCTGGAAATGATCGCCCACGCCAAACTTCAGGATGAAGACCAGACTTGCCAGAACCCTCACCCCAACCCCCTCTCCCTTTGCCGGAGCAAAAGGCGAGGGGGAGTTTCTCTTCAGCTCGTCGATGCCAGGTGGGCCGCGAGCTGGTCCATGGTTCCGGCGAAGCCGGCGGTCATGCCCTCCCGGCCCGCGTCGAAGGTCGCGGCCTCCTCGTCGGTCGCGTTGTGCGGTTCGACGGTCATCGTGATCGTGGTCTTGCCGCCCTCGTCGGAAAGGGTCATCGTGCTCAGCATCTCGAGCGGCCACGTGTCGCTCATCGGGTGCCGGGTGGTGCCGCCCTGCTCGTCGGAGAAGGAGACGACGTAGACGAGCCTTTCCGGCGGGACGATTTGGAGGAACGTCCACTTGCCCCACATCTCCTGACCGCCCGGAGTGCGCAGGCCGTAGTGGAAGACGCCGCCCGGGCCGGAGATCCACGTTCGCGGCGATCATCGTGAAGCCCTTGGGACCCCACCAATGCATCAGGCGCTCCGCCTCGGTGTACGCCTTCCAAACGAGATCGCGGGGCGCGTCGAAGACGTGTGTGATGACGAAGGGCTGGTTCGTGGTGTCGTTCATGCTCCTAGTGGTGCCAGTCATGGTCGCCGTAAACCGTCTGGATGTAGTCGATCTGCGCCGCGTGGTCGTTCGTGTGGGCGGGGGGGAAGGTGATCGCGACGGACAGCGGCACCTGGCCGAGCCCAAACGGCAATTCGATCATCAACGCCAGGCGCTCCGGCGTGAGCGTGTCCAGCCACGCGAGGTACTCGGCGCTGTTCTTCTCAAGGAGGCCCAGAGCCTCCTCGCGAGTGCGGAGCCCCTGCTCCCACTCGCGAAACCCCTGATCGGCCTCTGCGGTGCTCGCGGCTTTGAACGTCCGCCCGTCGAAGGTCTCGTGGAGCGCTTTGATTGCGGCGGCCGCGTGAGCGACCTGCTGGACCGGAGTCCGCGCCGTCGGCGAGGGCGACCAGTTGATCCGGTCGTCCGGAGTGGTCGTGAGGGCATGGGCGAGGCGCCCCTTTGCCTGGAGGAAGGCTGACTTGGCTTGGTGGATGGTGTCTTGCATCGTTTCCTTAGGTCTTCAAGCGATGGTTCGGACCACCTCGGCGAGGCGGTCCAAGGCAATGGCCATGCCGGATTTCATGCCTGTCGCCGCCGCTCCCGCGCGGTCCTCGGGCGTGGAGAAGCAGATTCGGCTGGTAAGCCTCGTCTGGCCGTCCCAGTCTTCGAACGTCACAGTGACGAGCGCTTCGCGGTCGGCATAGGGCTCCACGTCCAAGATCTGGGTGTGCACGATCCGTTCGGGGCGCACGACCTCGCGGTAGACACCCTTCATCGGGTACTCGGTGCCGTCTGCGTCACGCATCACGAACCGGAACGCGCCGCCGGGGCGAAGGTTGATCTCGCAGACGGGCATCGTCATGGCGTCGCAGATCCACCAGCGCGGGACGTGGAGGGGGTTCGTTGACGCCTCGAAAACGAGGTCGCGAGGGGCGTCGAAGTCGCGCGTCACGACGATCTCTCGATCCGTCGGGGCTGAGGTCGGTCTATTTGTCGTTTCGATCACGGTCGTGTTCCTTCGCTTGCAGTTCCTTCAGGTAGTCGTCGAGGCGGTCGAAGCTCTCGTCCCAGAATCGCCGGTACTCTTCGACCCAGCCCGCCACCTCGCGCAGCGGCTCGGCCTCCAAACGGCAAGGCCGCCACTGCGCCTCGCGGCTCCGCGTGATCAGGCCCGCGCGCTCCAGCACCTTGAGGTGCTTCGAGATCCCCGGAAGGGTCATGGAGAACGGCTTGGCCAGCTCCGTCACCGAGGCCTCGCCCGACGCCAGCCGCGCGAGGATTGCCCGCCGGGTGGGGTCCGCGAGAGCCATAAGGGTCGCGCTGAGGTGGTCGGGCTGCATGCCTTATTTTACCCATCGTTTAATTAACCGTAAGGTAAATTAGCACGTTCGCGAACGGATGTCAAGAGGAAATTCGCGCTACTTTTCCCCAGAGCCGGCTCGTGCAAAGGGCTCCACGAATACCATGGAGCCGAAACCCCTTGAGAGTGCGCCGCTTGAACGCCCCCTTTTTCCACACCCGGTCAACCTCGGGCGCGGGCGGGGAACCGGACGGAACAACCAAACTAGTCTCGCATAAAAAACCCCCCCAGAACTAAGCAAACAGAAACCGACGCTGAATCCGCGCGCAACCACCCGGCCTCGCTGCACGAGGGGACGCGCGAGCTCCACCCCACCCTCCACGCCGCCCCTACCCGCCGCGCCCCCGATCGACCGGGCGGCAGGGCGGGGTGGTGTTCCTGCACCTCGGGGGCCGGCGGGGCGGCGGCGGGGGCGCGGTGGCCGAAGATCTTGGCACCCTGCGGGCCGCTCGCGGC
>JAUJNV010000233.1 GCA_030447945.1 Fimbriimonas sp.
AGCTCATGACGTCTTCCTCGATGACGTCATGTGAGTGGAGTTCAGACGTGTTCTCTTTCTATCTGTGGTTCCGGTGCGGTACAATGCCGGGGTCATGGTGCAGGTGCTCCCCGGTGACGACGTTCCAAACGCCCGTCCCATGCTCGGGCGAGATGGCGAAGAGCCACTTGTCGAAGGCCATCCAACCCCCGGTAGGCTGGGTGGGCGAAGTACCCTCAGGCGCGAGGTACGAGCCAGGGAAGGATCTTAATTCCGTTCCGAGCGCTACGTCAAAGATCCGGATCCCAGGTGTTACGTCTACCTCTTTCTCGCCGTCGTCCCAATCTCCCAAGCCCCAAACGGCGAGGGTAGTGTCGCCGATCCAGCAGAGGGGACCGTCCCAGAAGTAGTCGCGCCTACACAGCTCCTGCACCGAGTCGCCGTCTTCCGACTCATAAGGGTTGCGCTCCATCCAGTCGATGAGAGACCATGCCCTTACCTGGCCCAGAGGATGCCAGATCCAGCCGTCCTCAGCAATCCACCGGTTGTCGGGCGAGACAGTAAGACCGCAATGGAAGTAGTCGAGGTAGTGGGGTGAGTCGGACACGCCCCGGCTGTAGATGATCGGCGGTCGCGCCGCCAGGGACTCTTGCGTCGCCGGATCGGAAATGTCGAGGCGGTTCCAGTCCGTCGGATGGACTAGAAGCGTTCGGCCCTGGTGCTCGAAGAACGCAAGTGAATAGACACAGTGCCTTACTTGGTAGTCTTGGCGGTCTAGCCGCAAGGTCACCTCGTGGCCCGCAAGATCGACCACCACGCCGTAGCGTCCGCGCCGGTTCGCGACGGCAGCGAAGCGACCATCGCGCGAAAGGTGCAGGGAAACCTCCTCTGTCGGATCGACGAGGGCGAAGTCGATCTGCGCGAGGACCCGCGTCTTCCCCCAAGCATCTACCTCCAGCAATCCCCCGTCCGCGAAAAGGGCTGCCCAGCCGTCGCCGTACGGCTGGACGTCCAACACCGGCACGGAGCGAACGGGCCAAGGCAACAAAGAGTGCTCGAAGCGCATCGGCTCGCAGGCTACCGTGAGGGTAGCCCGCGAAGGTGTATGCTCCTCCGCTCATGGCGGAAGAGCTCAACTGGGGAATCTTGGCGACGGGGAGCATCGCGAATCAGTTCGCGGGGGGGCTGAAGGTGAGTCGGACGGGCACCCTCGTCGCCGCCGGGTCGCGGTCGCTGGAGAAGGCGGAAGGGTTCACCGCGAAGCACGGAGGCAGGGCGTACGGCTCCTACGAGGCCGTGCTGGAGGACCCGGAGGTGCAGGCGGTGTACATCGCGACGCCGCACCACCTGCACGAGGAGTGGACGGTTCGGGCGGCCCACGCGGGCAAGGCGATCCTCTGCGAGAAGCCGTTCACCCTCAACCTTCTGGAGGCCGAGCGTGCGCTCGGAGAGGTGCGGCGGGCGGGCGTGTTCTTTATGGAGGCGTTCATGTACCGCTGCCACCCGCAGACCCTCAAGGTGAAGGAGCTCGTCCGCAGCGGCGCGATCGGCCGGCCCTTGGTGGTGAACGCGGAATTCGGGTTTCAGGCGGGCAAGGACTGGGACAACTTTCGCGCCGACGGCGCGCTCGGGGGCGGCGGCCTCATGGACGTGGGCACGTACTGCGTCTCCTTTGCCCGGATGGTCGCCGGGGAGGAGCCCGAAGCGCTCCACTACGCGGCCCACATCGGACCCAAGGGGTACGACGAGACGGGCTCCGGCGCGATGCGCTTCCCCGGCGGCATGAACGCCCACTTCGGCACCGGCGTCCACGTCCAGCTTCGGAACGACGCCCGGATTTACGGCGAGGAAGGCTCGATCCACGTCTCCGATCCCTGGAAGTGCTACCCCACCAGCCGCATCACCCTCCAGCGCAAGGGCGCGGAGGCGGAGACGTTCGACCTTGGGACGGACAACGACGCGCTCTACGGCTTCGAAGCGGATGCCGTGGCCGAGTTCCTGAATTCGAAGGAGTGCCCCCACATGACGATAAGAGACACCGTCGACAACATGCGCGCCCTCGACGCCCTTCGCCGGAGCGCGGGCCTCACCTTCGCCCAGGAGGCGACGGCGTGAGGTACGGTCAGGTCCCCCACCTCGACCGGCCCATCTCCCGCGTCGTGATGGGCTCCGACTTCCTTACGGGCCAACCCCACGAGACCTCCTTCGCCGCCTACGACGCCTACTGGGACGCGGGCGGCAACTGCTTCGACTCCGCCTACGGCTACGGGGACAACACCCGCCTCCTGGGCGAGTGGATCGCCAGCCGGGGCGTTGCGGGCAAGACAGTCCACCTGGACAAGGGGTGCCATCCGTCGGGCGGCCGGAACCGCGTCACCCGCGAGGACGCGCTGAACGACCTTCTCGCGAACCACGAGCGCCTGGGCGTGGCGTACACGGACTTCTTCGTGCTCGCCAGGCGGCAAGGACAGTGGCAGATCAGCGG
>JAUJNV010000234.1 GCA_030447945.1 Fimbriimonas sp.
TTGGGCGTGTCGCTCCAAACGTAAAAATCGCGGTGAGATGACCCCGGCGGCGCACGGCGTGCCCGCTGGAACCAGGGGTGCTGGTCGGAGGTGTGGTTCAGCACCAGCTCGGTGATGACTCGAAGGCCGCGCCGGTGCGCCTCTACCAAAAATTGCTTGAACTCCTCCATCGTCCCAAGATCCGGGTGCACATCGGTGTAATCAGAGATGTCATACCCGTCATCTTTCCCGGGCGACGGGTAGAAGGGCAGGAGCCACAGCGCTGAGACTCCCAAGTCTTGCAGGTAGTCGAGCTTTTCTGTCAGCCCCTTGAAGTCGCCGATTCCGTCCGCGTTGCTGTCATTGTAGGAACCGACGCGGAGCTCGTATATGAGCGCGTCCTTGTACCAGAGCGGATCCTTGATGAGCTCGTTCTTGGGTATCAATTTCTTCTTCATGCGATGCGACCGTATGCTCGACTGAGGCCACGGAGTCGCTCGGCGATCTGTGGCGTGAGCGCCCCGGCGTCCAGTCGCCACTCCCAGTTACCCTGTGCGGTGCCTGGCCGGTTCATGCGGGCTTCCGAGCCCAACCCCAGCAGATCCTGGGCCGGAATGATGGCGAGGTCGGCCACTGACATCAAGGCCATCCTGATCATCTCCCAGTGAATCTCCTCTCCTGGTGTGCCTAGATAATCGAGGGCAACCCTTCGTTCTTTTTCCGCTTGCTCCGCTGAGCGCGTACTTTCTCCTCCACCTCGCTCGCGGAACCACCCTACGGTGGTGTCGTTGTCGTGGGTGCCGGTGTATACGGCGCACTGCCGAGGGTAATTGTGGGGCAGAAAATCCGGTGCCGACGGGTCGTTGCCAAAAGCAAACTGCAAGATGCGAATGCCGGGCAACTCGAAGCTGTCCCGCAGCTCTTTGACGGCAGGGGTGATGGCGCCCAGGTCCTCCGCTATGAGCGGCAAGGACTCTCCCCTCCCTTTCAGCAAGCGATTCTTGACCGCCTGAAAGAAGTGAGCGCTGGGCCCTTTCACCCAGCGGCCGCCCTCCGCAGTGGTAGCACCGGCCGGAATTTCCCAATAGCGCTGAAATCCAATGAAGTGATCCAAGCGTACGGTATCAAAGCGCTGGAGAGTGAGGCGAAGCCGCGCAAGCCACCAGCGGTAGCCATCCTTTTGCATGGTCGTCCAGCGGTAGAGCGGATTGCCCCAAAGCTGTCCGGTCTTGCTGAAGTAGTCAGGGGGTACCCCCGCTACCACGGTCGGATTGCCGCGCGCGTCAAGCCGGAAAAGCTCTCGGTGTGCCCAAACATCAGCACTGTCCTGCGCCATGAATATGGGGATGTCGCCAACGAGGCCGATGCCGTGTCGCTGCTCATCCTCCCGGCGGTCATCAACCTCCGGGACAATGACATTGCAAGATTCAGCATTGCCGGCATCGCGACCTTGATCCTCATCGGCGCGGTCGCCTTCTCAAAGCGCAAGGGCGCCGGCATGGGCGCCCCGGAGGACATGTCCACCGCCGAGTCCCGCGAGGCCGCCGGCCTCGAGGCGGAGGAGGGCGTGCACGACGGCGAGGCGGCCGACTCGCTGGCCCTCAAGGCCATCGACCGGTGGATGAACGACCTCGGCGACGAGGACGCGGACCTGCGGCGTCAGCTGCGAACGGCCAAGCGACAGCTCAAGCAGCCCACCTAGCACCCGCTGTCGCCGCACCACGACGAGGCGCCCCTCCGGGGGCGCCTCTTCGCGTCCCGAGGCCGGCGGCTCAGGCGGTGGGGGCGCCCCGGTGGCGGCGGGCCTTGAGGAGCTCGAACACGATCGGGAGGGCCGAGAGCCCGACGATGGCGAGGATGGCGATCTCGAGGTTGTGCTCGATCCACTCGATCTCCCCCAGGAAGTACCCGAGCAGCGTGACCCCGACCGCCCAGAGCAGGCCGCCGACGATGTTGTACGTGAGGAACGTCCGGTAGGGCATCGAGCCGACGCCGGCGACGACGGGGGCGAACGTCCGCACGACGGGCACGAACCGCGCCAGCACGATCGTCTTCGACCCGTACTTGTCGAAGTACGCCTGGGCCTTCTCGACGTACTCCTGCTTGAAGAACCGGGACTCCTTCCGGCGGAAGATCGCCGGCCCGACGCGGTTCCCGAACGCGTACCCGACCTGGTCGCCGATGACGGCGGCGAGGAAGCAGCCGACGAGGATGACGGGGAGGCTGAGCTTGCCCTGCGCCGCGAAGAGCCCTGCCGTGAACAGCAGCGAGTCGCCCGGGAGGAAGAACCCGAACCGCCGGCCCGACTCGGCGACGATCACCGCGATGAGCCCGATGGTGCCGACCGTGGCCAGCAGCTTCTGCGGGTCGAGGAAGTCCAGGGCGGCGACGAGGGACGGCAGGTCCAGGGGGACGGGGAACGGCACGGCGGGAACGCTACCGGCGGTACCGCTGTTTGACAGACCCGCCGCCGTC
>JAUJNV010000235.1 GCA_030447945.1 Fimbriimonas sp.
AACTGCATCGAGCCCTCGTGGGCGAGGGCGTCGCGCGCGACCGAGGTGACGACGACGTGCTTCAGCCCGAGGTCGCTCGAGACCTTGGCGACGTTCTCCGCCTCGTTCACGTCGGGCTTCTGCCCGCGCCCGACCTTGATCGCGCAGAACCCGCAGCTCCGGGTGCACGTGTCCCCGAGGATCATAAAGGTCGCCGTCTTCTTGCTCCAGCACTCCGGAAGGTTGGGGCACCGGGCCGACTCGCAGACCGTGTGCAGGCTCTTGGCCCGCATCATGCCCTCGACCTCCTTGATCGTATCCGGCCGCGGCAAACGGATCGTCAGCCACTCGGGCAGGCGCTGGATCATGCTCAAAGTATAGCGTGGCAGGTGCGCACCCTTCCGGCCGGGTGGCCGTCGGGTACCGATGCATCGATCGTCTCCATCCACGCATTCGGCCAGGAAACTAGAGATAAGGTGCAGCACAGGTCTGCCTCTGGACTATGCTTCGGATAATGCGCCTGTACGTCGGCATCACCGACCGGGACTGGTACCGCCGCCTCTCGGAAGCGCGCCCCGACGAGGTGAACTTCTGGAAGCCCGGTGAACGAGGCGGCTTCGGCGGGCTCCAGCCGGGGGAGCTATTCCTTTTCAAGCTGCACGCGCCAGACCACTTCATCGTCGGCGGTGGGCACTTCGTGAAGTTCTCGCGCCTGCCGGTGTCGCTCGCGTGGCTCGCGTTCGGCGAGAAGAACGGCGTCGGCTCCCTCGGTGAGTACCACGCCCGCATCCGCCGGTACCGGCAGGGCGACCCCGGGCCGGACCCGATCATCGGCAACATCGTGCTCGCCGAGCCGTTCTGGTTTGAGCGCGATGCGTGGATTCCCGCGCCGGCCGACTGGCCAAGGAGCACGGTCCAAGGCAAGGGATACGATGCACTGGACTCACGCGGCTACGAGCTGTGGGCGCAGGTGCAGGAGCGACTGGGCCAACCGGTGCCGGCGGGGCGCATCTCTGAGGCGATGGCGCGTTACAGGCTCGCCGAAGTTGATGTGCGGCTCGGACAGGGCGGCTTCCGAGTGCTCGTAACCGACGCTTACGCACGTCGCTGCGCCGTGACCGGTGAGAGCACCCTGCCGGTGCTCGACGCAGCGCACATCCGTCCCTACTCGGAGGAGGGACCCCACGCGGTGCAGAACGGGCTGCTTCTCCGTTCGGACATGCACACGCTCTTCGACCGGGGCCTACTCACGGTGACGCCCGGCCTGCGCCTGGAGGTCAGCTCCCAGATCCGGGAGCAGTACTCGAACGGCAGGCTGTACTACAGCTACCACGGGCAGGAGCTGAAGGCGCTGCCTGCGGCGGCGCAGGACCGGCCAAGGGCGGAGTTCCTCGAGTGGCACAACCAGAACGTCTTCGTGCCCTAAGCCTAGCCTTACAACTTCGGCCACGTCCGGCTCGGACGCTGTCTCAGTCGCCGAAGGACATTTCGTGGGCGTGGCTTTCGGCGGTCATTTCGGGGACGCGGCGCATGAAGCGGAGGCAGGTGTTCCAGCGGAGAATGGCGGAATCGTCGCCCGGCGGGCTGTGCCTTTCGGCCTCCTCGTACTGCGCCATCGCGCGCTGCAGCCACTCGCCGGCGACGCGGGCCGGGGTGCCCTCCTGGTGCTTGCACCGGGCCCAGCGCTCGTAGATCACGCCGCGGTAGTAGGCGCGCTCGTAGTCGCCGTGGAGCAGCGCCAAGACGGCTTCCGCGTCGGCGAGGCTCGGGCCGCGCTTGCGTCCGAACTGATCCGTAAGCGAGAGCAGCAGCATCCGTGCGGCTTCGACGTTGGCCGGGTCGATCTCCAGCACGTCGCGGCAGATGCTCGCGGCGAGGTCCGGCTCGTTCAGCAGGCGGTACCGCTCCCCCAGCTCGAGCGCGAGCGGCACGGACGCCGGCGAGATCTTCTTGAGCTCCATCAGCCTCTCCCCAGGATTCGCCGGAACAGCTTGGCGACCGGATCGTAGAACAGGTCCGCGACCCGCTCCTTCAGCGGAATGATCCCGTTGTCCGTAATCTTGATCCCCTCGGGGCACACGGCCGTGCAGCACTTCGTGATGTTGCAGTAGCCGAGCCCCTGGTCCTCCTTCAGGTCCCGGCGCCGGTCCTCGACGTCGAGCGGGTGCATCTCCAGGTAGGCGGAGTGGATGAGCACGCGCGGACCGATGAACCCCTCGAACTTCTCGTGCTCGCGCAGGACGTGGCAGACGTTTTGGCAGAGGAAGCATTCGATGCACTTGCGGAACTCCTGCCCCCGGTCGATGTCTTCCTGCATGACCGTCCAAGTGCCGTCCGGGTTGTCCGGCGGCCTCGGTTTGAACGGCTTCACGCGGAGCTTGGCCTCGTAGTTCCACGACACGTCGGTAACGAGGTCCTTGATGTGGGGGAACGACTTCATCGGCTCCACCGTGACCGGCTCCGAGAGGTC
>JAUJNV010000236.1 GCA_030447945.1 Fimbriimonas sp.
AGGACGGCCTTCGACAACGCGATCGAGAACGACGCCTCCCCCGGTCTTCCAGATATCCAGCTGAATCCTCTTATCGAGGAAAATGACATCGTCGTGGCCGAGGGCGCCGTGCGCGCCGCGCTGACGGCTGGCGGCCGTATCGACGCGCTGTTCTGCGATGTCTTCCACTTCCGGGGCGAGAAGATCCGCCGTCTGGTGACCTACCAGGTCGATAGACACCAAGGTGACCAGACGCGTCCCGCGTTCGACGCGTGACCAGGGCGCCTGACGAGACGATCCGCCCGGATCTCCTAGCGGCGCCCGCCTGGCCGGAACGTCGTCGGGTCACCCCAGCGGCGGCGGCCTTCGTAGCCCATGTCCTTTGTTCGGCGAGACTCATCGCTTCGGCTGCCACAGGGCTACCTCACCGGCCGCCGGCGTGGCGACGACGCTGCGCCAGCCCGACGGTCCCTCTCGGGCTCGAGCACCAGCGAGCCGCCGAGCCCACGGGCCCTCTCCGTCGCCCCGTCGATCTCGACGACCTCCACGTAAGGCAGCACCGGAGCAGCCCTACGAGCCAAAAGGCTCGCGGCCGCCTTCGAGCGGTTAGATCTTCCCGACCGGCTCGACTGACCCAGCCGGCCCACAGCCATCCACCACCAAGCCTCCTGCCCGAGCACACGTGAAGGCGGGAAGAAGAGAGGACACCATGCGAATGATCTTCCTGAACCTGCCGGTCAAGGACCTGACCGCTTCCAAGGGGTTCTTCACCGAGCTCGGCTTCGAGTTCAACCCCGAGTTCTCCGACGACAAGGCCGCGTGCATGGTCGTCGACGAGAACATCTTCGTCATGCTTCTCGTCGAAGAGCGCTTCAGGGACTTCATCAACGACGAGATCGCCGACGCCACGAGCACCACCGAGGCGATCACCTGCCTGTCGGCGGATGGCAGGGAGCAGGTCGACGAAATGGTCGCCAAGGCCGTCGCAGCCGCGGGAAGCCGTGGAAGCCGACCATAGAAGAGGGTCCCATGTACGGCGGAAGCTTCCAGGACCTCGACGGTCACGTCTGGGAGTTGCTGTACATGGAGCAGCCGTAGGGCGTCGGACCGTGCCTGTATCTTCCGGCCGGTGACCGTGCGGGCGGGAGGGGCATCGTTCCTATGCGCGATCGTCGCCGGGCTTCTCTGGGTTGACGGCCCGTCGACCGAAGCGTCGGGGCGGATTTCGCAGGCCCCCGCCGGGTCGGCCGGTATGGCTGCGCCCGCCACCGTCGTTCCGGGCGCTCGCGTCACGGTCGTCGTCTCAGGGCTCGTCCCGGCCGAGCAGTGCACTCTCTCACTCACTCCGCTTCGCCGCCGCGACGGGCGGCCCGGGCGCACGACGCGCCTGCCGTGCGGGCGCACCGACGCGGCCGGTCGGGTGGTCCTGCGTTTTCCCTTCCCTCTCCGCCCGCCCGGGCGCCCGCTCTACCGACCTGGCCAGCGGGTGGGCATCGAGGTGGCCACCGTCTCTCCGGCGGGCGGCGGGGCGGTAGCGGTGGGGAAGGTCGTTCGCATTCGCTGAGGCGTTCGGATGTGCCGCGTCAAGGTGTGCGGCGAATCAGATCCACTGCGGACCCATGAGCATTGGGGCGACGAGGAAGAGTTCGGCTGCTTCGATCCGAGGAACGCCGCGTGATCGGGCTCGAATATTGGCCGCGCCAGCGAGACCGTCCGGGCGGAACTTCTGAAGATGCTTCCCGCGCCTCCTCTTGGGTCGCCGGCTGAGCAGTGGTAGCTGCGTGACCGCGCGGGATGGCCGAGATCCCAGGGTGCTACCGTCGTGTACATGACCGACACCGTCGGCGTCCGCGAGCTCCGCCAAAATCTGAGCCGGTACCTCGATCGGGTCAAGGACGGCGAGCGGCTCGTGGTGACCGAGCGCAATCGGCCTGTGGCCATGCTCGGCCCGGTCCCAGAAGAGGAGGACCCGCTCGAGCGACTCATCGCCGCAGGCCTCGTCCGGCCGGCCACCCGGAGTGCGCGCGACCTGCCGCCGCCCTTGAAGCTCGGCGGCGACCCCTATGCGGGGACCAAGGCGCTCGATGAGATTCGAGGCGACCGGTAGCGCGTGCTTTACCTGGATGCCTCGGCGGTGATGAAGCTCATCCTCGAGGAGCCCGAGAGCAAAGCGTTGAGGGGATTGGTCGAGGCGGAGGCACGCATGACGTCGAGTGAGCTTCTTCGCGCTGAGATTCCTCGGGCTCTCCGCAGGCGGGCGTCGATCGAGGTCACGAGGGTCCTCGCTCAGGGCGAGTCTCAACTTACGGCGGTGGACCTGATCGCCGCGACGCCTACGAACCTGCGGAGAGCCGTAGCACTCGAGGGACCGCTCCACCGCGCGCTCGACGCCATCCACGTGCCCAACGCCGCCTCGTATCCCGGAGAGCTCACCGCCTTCGTCTCCTACGACGATCGCCAGT
>JAUJNV010000237.1 GCA_030447945.1 Fimbriimonas sp.
CCTGGACAAGGCGTACGAGTGGACGCAGCGCAAATTCCGCGAGTTCGGCTGCCGGAACGTTCACCTGGAGCAGTGGGGCGAGTGGCCGGTGGGGTTTGAGCGGGGCAAGCGGCAAGAGGGCCGCATGGTCGCGCCGATCAGCCGCCAGTTCGAGTTCACGACCCCCGCTTGGACCCCCGGCACCCGCGGCCGACTTCGGGGCCCCGCCGTCTACGAGCCCACGACGATGGACGAGCTGAACACGGTGAGGGACCGGTTGCGCGGCGCATGGATGATCCGCAAGCCGGGTGCGCCAGTCCGACGACGGCAGAACGCCCAGCTAACGCCCGAGCAGCAGGCTCTGGGAGAAGCCCTCGCGGCGAGCGGAGCCCTCGGGAGGGTGAGCGGAGCGCGGGCGGAGTTGGTGGTGACGAGCGGACGTTACAACATCAGCCCGCAGAACCTGCCAAAGCTGACGCAGATCACGGTCCGCAAGAGCGACATGGACGCGATCGTGGCCCGGTTAGACAAGGGGGAGAGCGTTCAACTGGAGTTCGACATCGAGCAGCGGTTCGTCCGGGGGCCGCGCAAATTGTACAACGTCGTCGCGGAGATTCCGGGGACGGAGAAGCCGGACGAGGTCATTATCGTCGGCGGCCACCTCGATACGTGGGACGGCCCGGGCAGCGAGGGCGCGGCGGACAACGGCACCGGCGTGTCGTGCGCGCTGGAGGCGGCTCGTATCCTGAACAAGGTCCGCGCGCGCCCCAAGCGCACGATCCGCTTCGTCCTCTTTTCGGGCGAGGAGCAGGGCCTGCACGGCTCGAACGGCTACGTGGCGATGCACAAGGACGAGCTGCCCAAAATCTCGGCGGTCTTTATCGAGGACCACGGCGCGAACTACCAGAGCGGCACCTACGCGATCGCTTCCCAGGTGCCCTTCCTCCAGCCGATCCTGGACGTCAACAACCGCGCGTTCCCGGACATGCCCATGGCGCTCCGGATCCTGGACCGCATGCCGCGCGGTGGCGCGAGCGACCACGCGCCGTTCAACCGGACGGGCGTGCCCGCGTTCTTCTGGGACAAGACGGGGACGGTCGACTACACCTACATCCATCACACCCAGCACGACAAGTTCGAGCTGGTCCCCCCTCGGTACATGGTTCAAGCTTCGACGAACCAGGCGGTCGCCGTGTACATGACCGCCTGCGCCCCCGCGATGATGCCCCGGCAGCCGGCCAATCCGCCGACGGGTGGAGGCGGCGGCCTCCGCTAGCCCTTTGGAAGTGCGGCACTGACGGTCATTGACTAAAGAGTCTGTCTTTAGAGGCTCTAGCCGAACGTTCCGAGGAGCCGGCTCCTCGCCTTTTCCGAGAGGCTCTAACGATGAACTCTAGGGTCAATGACCATAAGCACCGCACTCCAAAAGGGCTGGGGGAACGCGCTAGAGGAGCGGTCCGGCGAGCGCGCGTAGCGCCTCTCGGGTCGGCATCGAGGCTTGGGCGCCGGGGCGGGTCGTGGAGAGCGCGCCGACGCAGTTGGCGAGGGCGATGGCGTTCGGCAGATCGCGGCCCTCGGCGAGGAAGAGGGCGAGGGCTCCGTTAAAGGCGTCGCCCGCCGCCGTCGTGTCGACCGCCTCTACGCGCGGGGCGGGGAAGTGCCGCCCGCCCGCCGGCGAAACCCAGTAGCTCCCGCGCGCGCCGAGGGTGACGACCACGTTCCGGACTCCCTGGTCGAGCAGCTTGCGCCCGCCTTGCCCGCAGGCTTCGTCGTCCGTCGCAGCGACTCCAGTCAGGGCTTCAAGCTCCAGCTCGTTCGGGGTGAGCACCTCGCACCGAGCGAGCAGAGCTCCCGGCAACGCGCGGGCGGGGGCCGGGTTGAGCACGAACCGCTTCGCCTCCGCTGCGGTTTCGACGGCTTCGAGAGGGACCTCCAACTGGGCCAGAACCACCGCAGCCTCGGGCATCGCCGCCTGGCGAACGCGGAGCGGCGTCAGGCGGTCGTTCGCGCCGGGCGCGACGACGATGGAGTTCATGCCTTCGTCGTCCACCAGGATGCAGGCCGTTCCGGTCGCCACATCCGGCTCGACGCTCAGCGCCTCCATGCGCACTCCCGCGTCTGCGAGGCTCTGGCGCAGCGTCTCGCCAAAGACGTCCGCGCCGACACAGCCGACGAAGAGGACGTCCCCCCCGAGACGGCCGATCGCCACCGCCTGATTCGCCCCTTTCCCGCCCGGATGGGTCGTAAACTCCCGCCCGAGAATCGTTTCTCCGGGCCGGGGCAGCCGAGCGCTCCGAAATACCAGGTCGAGGTTCGCACTGCCCACCACTCGTACCGAGGCGTCGGCCATCCTCGGAGGCTACACCATCGGGTTAGGGTGCGTCCCGCAGGGGCTCAGAGACGTAGAGAACTTCCGGACCCCCTCGCCTTTTGCTCCGGCAAAGGGAGAGGGGGCAGGGGG
>JAUJNV010000238.1 GCA_030447945.1 Fimbriimonas sp.
GCTCCCTCAATGGCGTCGGATAGCCTCCGGCGGTTACCCTGGACTACCAAGCGGATGCGACGCACGCAGCGCGTGTTGGAACTATTCATCAACGAGACCTCCTATGGACGAGGATCAGAAGTGGAATGCGGAAGTATTCGTTGAGAGGGGCTGATCCCAATGCCTTGCCCAACTTTCAGCGTCCGGTCTTTTCGAGGCGGAATTGCGGATCCAAGCACTCCATGAGGAACCGCAGGAGTCCGTCTTCCGGCTCCCGTTCGGGTAATCGAAGAAGCTCACGGCCCAGGTCTGTGGCGATGAAGGCCCAGAACGCGTGCTCGGCGGGCCGGTCGAGAGGATTCGTGGCGGTGAATCGCTGGCCGGCCACGTCGAACGTGAAGGACTCCTTTGACTCGAAGTAGAAGCCGAGGCGCGGAGCATCCGTGTCGTGAATCAGACCGGTGGCGGCCGCTTGGCGTCGATCTTGCTGCTGGTCCATGAAGTCGGTAGCTCGGTAGTGACCATCGTAGAGGATGTACGTCTCGTCGCCAACGCAGAAGGAGAGGGCGGCCAGTCTCTTCAGGAGCCGTGCATCCTGGGCGTCGAACAATCGAAGGGCGTCAAGGGATCTCCGGCTGTACGATCCCGGCTGCCGAGACTCCATCACGAGCACTCGCGCCCATACCTCCTGCATCTCGTCTTGCGAACAACCTTCGCACGACTGTCCGTAGAAGTCGGTCCAGTCCTCCCCCGGTGCCTGGACCATCGCTGCCGGTGGCAGGGCGCTCATCTGCCGAACGGCCTTCTCGGCGATCGCCTCCCGATTCCTCTGCCGCCTCTCGAACAGGGAGGTCATATCAGGCGCGCTGAATCCTCTTATCCTCCCCAACTCCACCGCGTCCGCCAGCCCGTCGCTGGTGGCGGCGATATGCTCCGCCTGCGACTTCAATCCGTCGATCTGACGGCTGTCGAGCCGCGCTTGCAGGCCCGTGAGCTGTATAAGGGCGGGTATCAGAGCCTTAACCGGCTCGCTGTTCGCGGCTCCGAGGATCGTCGATGGCTCCATGATCGCCGTTCATAGTAGCAGACTAATGTCTACTTATTCGGAGTAGACTCCGCTTCTATGCGTCGCATCGTCGCGCACGAGTCGAGGACGATCCATCTCGCGTGGGTGCCGAAGAGGCGGGCCCATGAGTTTCGGCTGATGTACGGGCGGGTGTATCTCACACCGCGGCTTTGGCTTTCGCCTCTGGAGTGGTACGACCTGCTGAGCGGGCGCGCCGCCATCTTGGACGGGCCGAAGGGGGAGCCGTGGCTCGTGCTGGGGCGTCGGGGGCCGCGGCTGCATATCGGGGTGCGGCGGGAGCTGCACTACGGGCCGATCAGCCCGGTGCCGCCGGAGTGGCCGATGGTGGTGTTCGCGGAGCTGTACGAAGCGGCGTCCGAGGAGCGGGGAGAGCGGCCGGAGGAGGGGTGGAACCAGGCTTACGAGGCCCTGCTGGAGGCGCAGCGGGACGAGTGGGGGCCGGCGTGAGCGAGCGCAGTCGTCCTTCTCGGGTACGCATTATCGGCGACCGCCCGCCAACGCTCTTAGATCGGCGCTATCGGGATCCAGATCGCAGATTCGTCGTCGCCGAACGGTTTGGCTCGCCCCTTGAGTACACAGACGGCGACCCAGGCACAAACGACCGCTTCCAGCATGTCTTCGTAAGCTTTGACCTGGGCTCCGCTGGCCGACAGGGGCAGTTCCGGAAGGGCGGCCACGACCCCGCTCACGCGCTTGTCGAGGAGCGCGACGAGCGCCCTCCACTCGAGGTAGAGCCGTGCCCGTCGTTCCGCAGGCGAGAGATCCGGCCAGTACTTGCCCACGTTCCCGGCCTTATAGGGAAGCCTTTCGAAAGCGCCCGCCAGTTCCACGAGTGCCGGATGCGGATACACCTCGACGAGACCCGGCGTCGCGACGGATGACGTTCGCAGCGGGTAGCCCGCCCGCTCGAAGCCCTCGCGAAGGTCGTCGCTGATCCGGCCGGGCCGCTGTGCGCTCGGCGAGTGAGTTCCGCACTTTCTGCTGCCGTATGCCCGAGAAACCAGGTCATCCGACGTCCGACGGCAGGTTATCGGCGAGGTCGAGAGGGGCATGTCTATGGCTACCAGGTCCACCTCTCGTCCGCAAAGGGCGCGGCTGGCGCGCAGCAACGATGATGCCGAAGGGAGGGGGCTGTCCGGCTGGTCAGCGTGCCCATCGGTCGCCTCAGCCATCTGAGCGAATCGTTCGTACGAGGGCGCGACCGCCACGAGCCTCCAGCCGTCGCTTTCTTCCGCGGCCAAGGCGACCCCGCTCGGGTTCTTGGCCGTCCACGCCGCATCGATGCCCAACACCGCCCTTGTCATCGGTGCTCACACTGTAGCAGGCAACTCGGGACTCCACACCCTTGCCAGACGCTGGCGGGCATAGTCTCTA
>JAUJNV010000239.1 GCA_030447945.1 Fimbriimonas sp.
TCCCCCAGGGGCCCGAGGGACAAAGCGTGAGCGATAGGCGCGAGCGGCTCAGCCCCGAGGAAGTGGCGGAAACAGTTCGTCGATTCACGGCGGCACGAGAGGGAAGGGATCCCTTGGCGGAACCGCCCACCATGGCGGATGTCGCGGAGGCCCTGGATCTCCCTGAGGCCGAGGTCCGGCATCTGCTAAACGAGGCGCAGCACCCGTACCGGCCTCCGTCGCCCCGACGGGATCTCCGCGTCCCGGGCGCTGTCGCTCTGTTCGGAGGAGCTCTCCTCGTCGCATGGGTTGCGAACCCGATGAATCGTTTTCGGTCGGCACCGACTACGGTGGCCCCCGGGGTCGTGCCGGCCGCCTATGAACGGAGCGAGCTTCCCGAGCCCCTGGATACGAGCTTCCGAACGAGCGTCGAGATGCCCGAGGGCCATCTCCTCTCGGCGAGGGGCTTGGGCGTTGTCTGGCAGTGCGGGGGCCGTGAGTCTTCTCGTCAGCCGCGTGTCGAAGGGGAGGTTCGACGGAGGCTCGAAACGGCAGCGCGCGAGCTTGCCCGCTTCGCCCGCGAAAAGGCCCTTGGCGGGAGAGTGGGCTCAGGCCGGCTTTCCCGGCCTCCCTACTCCCGGGTGCCTGGTGAGCAGGCCCTGGCCACCGTCAATCTCTCCGCCCAGTTCTCCAATGGGACGGCTAACGTGCCTCTGACCATCCCGAAGGGACGCGGCCAAAGAGCAGACGCGCTGTTCGAAGCGGAGGTCGCCCGCGCCGTGGAAGAGCTGTTGCGAACCCACGGCCACAGTGTTCGCCGGATCCAAGAGAACCGGGCGCGGGCCGGCTTGCGTTAGGGGGCTACGGTAGACTCCCGCTACCCTATGGACTACCGCCGCACGTACGTCCGCGACCTGCTCGCGATGTCGCCAGGAAGCTCGGCCTCGGCCTACGGATGGGTGAAGACGCGGCGGGATTCGAAGGGGGTCACCTTCGTCCAGATCTCCGACGGCTCGTCCATGCGCGACCTCCAGGTCGTCGTGCCCGAGGGGGCGATCGACGTGGAGGGCCTGCGGCCCGTGACCACCGGGGCCTGCGTGCGGTTCGAGGGGGAGATCGTCGAGTCGCCCGCGGCGGGGCAGGCGGTGGAGCTTCGGGCGTCGGGCGTCGAGGTCTTCGGACCGGCCGACCCGCAGAGCTATCCCCTCCAGAAGAAGGGCGCGAGCTTTGAGTTCCTGCGCGAGATCGCGCACCTCAGGGTGCGCTCGAACACCTTTGGCGCCGTCTCACGGGTGCGCGGCGAGGCCTCGTGGGCCGTCCACAAGTTCTTCAAGGAGCGCGGCTTCCAGTACATCCACACCCCGATCATCACGGGCAACGACGCCGAGGGCGCGGGCGCGATGTTCCAAGTTACGACGGCGTTAGGCGATGAGGCGTTGGGCGTGGGGGAGACTGATCCCAACGCCCAACGCCCAACGCCCAGCGCCCAACGCTACGCCCTCCGCACCCCCGATCCCGCCGACGACTTTTTCGGCAAGCCGACCTTCCTCACGGTGAGCGGCCAGCTTGAGGCGGAGGCCTTGGCGCTCGGCCTCACGAACGTATACACCTTCGGCCCGACCTTCCGGGCGGAAAACTCCGGCACCAGCCGCCACCTCGCGGAGTTTTGGATGATCGAGCCGGAGATGGCGTTCTGCGACCTGGAGGGGAACGCGAACCTCGCGGAGGAGTTCCTGAAGGAGATCCTCGCGCACCTGATGGACGCCTGCGCGGACGACCTCGCGTTCTTCGACCAGCGGATCGAGCCCGAGCTGCTGAGCACGCTGCGCCACGTCGTGGAGAGCCCCTTCGAGCGGATGACCTACACGGAGGCGGTCGATCACCTGATGGCGAGCGGCGAGAGCTTCGAGAACCCGGTGTTCTGGGGCGCGGACCTCCAGAGCGAGCACGAGCGCTGGCTCACGGAGACCAAGGTCGGCCGCCCCGTCATCCTCACGGATTATCCGAAGGAGATCAAGGCCTTCTACATGCGCATGAACGAGGACGGGCGCACCGTGCGCGCGATGGACGTCCTCGCCCCCCGCATCGGGGAGATCATCGGCGGATCGCAGCGCGAGGAGCGGCTCGACGCGCTCCGGGACCGGACCGTGGAGGCCCGGTTGCCCCTGGAGCTGCTCGACTGGTACCTCGACCTCCGCCGCTACGGCTCCGCCCCCCACGCCGGCTTCGGCCTGGGCTTCGAGCGGCTGCTGATGTACGCCACCGGCATGAAGAACATCCGCGACGTCATCCCGTTCCACCGTACGCCGGGGCATGCGGAGTTCTAGGTGGTGCGGTATTACGGTATTGCGGTGTTACGGTATTCCGGAGCATCCAATACCGCAATACCGTAATACCGCACCACCGTAACACCCTCTCCCCCCATGCCCCGCAAGTTCAACCTCTT
>JAUJNV010000240.1 GCA_030447945.1 Fimbriimonas sp.
CCGAGTTTTGCCTATGAGCCCTTCACCATCTCCACGTCCGGATCAGTCTGCCGATCGCTCCCTCTACGACGCCCTGGATCAACTCGACCGACTTGAAGAGCTGCTGGAGGAGATGCAGGAGCTCCGCGTTCGCTCTATCGAGGATGTCGAGCGGCGCATCGCGGAGTTGGATGCCCTGGTGGGTGATGATGATCCTGGGGAGGGTTAGTCTTCGTCCAGATTGACCCCATTTCAACCCGCGATCGTCACGTTCGTCCTACGCCGCCCCGCTGGTGCGCCAGGGGAAGGCATCCATCCGTGAGTATCGATCTCTTCGAGGCGAACCGGAAAGAGCAACTGGCGAGCCGTGCTCCTCTCGCAACCCGGATGCGGCCGAGGACGCTCGACGAACTGGCTGGGCAGGAGCACGTCATCGGGCCGGGCACCTTGCTGCGCCGGGCCATTGAAGCCGACAAGCTCTCCTCCCTGATCCTCTGGGGACCTCCCGGAACGGGGAAAACCACGCTGGCCCGGATCGTTGCCAACTCGACGAAGGCCCACTTCGCGGCCGTGAGCGCGGTCACGTCGGGCGTGGCCGACCTCCGGGCCGCGATCAAGGAGGCTGCCGACCGTCTCGGCATGCACGGGCAGCGGACAGTGCTGTTCGTCGACGAGATCCACCGGTTCAACAAGAGCCAGCAGGACGCTATTCTGCCTCACGTCGAAGATGGCACCGTCATCCTGATTGGCGCCACCACCGAGAATCCGTCTTTCGAGGTCAACTCCTCTCTCCTCTCCCGGTCCCGGGTGGTTGTCCTGCAGCCACTCACCGACGTTCAAATCCGGACGTTGCTGATGAGGGCGCTCCAGGATCGGGAGCGAGGTTTGGGGGGCCAGAACCTTGGGATCACGGATGAGGCGCTCGATCTGCTGGTCAACTTGGCCAACGGCGATGCCCGGTTCGCACTCAATACGCTTGAGTTCGCGTCAACGGAAACCGGTTACGGGGACCGCCCGGAAATTACCCTCGATCTCGTAGGGGAGGCGGCGCAGCGACGTGCCTCGACCTACGACAAAGGCGGCGAGGACCACTTCGACACGATCTCGGCGCTGCACAAGACGATTCGGGGCTCTGATCCGGACGCCTCACTTTACTGGTTGGCACGGATGCTGGAACTGGGTGATGACCCGCTTTATGTCGCCCGGCGGCTCGTCCGGTTCGCCTCGGAGGATGTCGGGCTCGCTGACCCAGAGGCGTTGACCCTCGCCATGGCGGTGCAGCGAGCCGTTCACTTTCTCGGTCTCCCTGAGGGGTCGCTGGCATTGGCGGAACTGGTGGTCTACCTTGCTCTCGCCCCGAAGAGCAACGCTATCTACGCCGCCTTCAAAGCCGCTCAGGCCGATGTCGCGGAGACGCGAAACGATCCGGTGCCGCTGCACCTCCGCAATGCTTCGACGGCGCTCATGAAGGCGGAGGGGTACGGGCAGGGGTACAAGTACGCCCACGACCACGACGGAGGAGTCGTGGCGCAGCAGAATCTACCCGAGAATTTAGCGGGACGGCGCTACTACGAGCCGACCGATCGGGGGATGGAGGGAGATCTGCGGGAGCGCTTGCGCCGCATCCGCGAGGTCTACGCGGCCGGTGAGGATCCAAGGTGATGGTTGATCACACCGGCCAAGACTGGCTTTCTGCCGCGGTCGCCAGGGTGCTGAGGGGATGCCGGCCAGGATGCTTTTCCAGGATGGAGCACCCCACATGACCGTTGGGACCACGGGCGGCAAGCGTCGTGACGGGCGCGGGCCGGAGGAGTTGCGGCCGCTGGAAATCATTCCCGGGGCGGTTCCGAACGCTGAGGGCTCGGCGTTGATCAAACTCGGCCAGACCCATGTTCTTTGCGCGGCCACCGTGGAGCCGAAGGTGCCGCGCTGGATGGTTGGAAAGGGCCGGGGCTGGGTGACAGCCGAATACAGCATGCTTCCCCGTGCTACCAAGGAGCGTACGCCGCGTGAAGCGGCCACTGGGAAACAGGGCGGACGGACGGTCGAGATTCAGCGGCTCATTGGACGCTGTCTCCGCGCCGTGACTGACTTGGAGGCTCTAGGTGAGCGCCAGATAATCCTTGATTGCGATGTCCTTCAAGCCGACGCCGGGACCCGTTGTGCCGCGATCACCGGAAGTTATGTTGCCCTAGCCCTCGCCTGTCGCCGCCTTCTGGCTGAGAAGAAGATCAAGCGAAACCTGGTGCGGACGGCGGTCGCGGCTATCAGCGTCGGGGTGGTGCGGGGAGTGCCGCTCCTGGATTTGGACTACACGGAGGATGCCGCCGCGGACGTGGACTTCAACGTCGTGATGACCGATGCCCACGCCTTCGTTGAATTGCAAGGTACGGCAGAGCGCAACCCCTTCACCCCGGCTGTCCTTGACGAACTGCTCGTGCTCG
>JAUJNV010000241.1 GCA_030447945.1 Fimbriimonas sp.
GTAGCGGCAAGCGGCCATCGCGGTCAGTCCGGTGGCGAGGCCGTCGTCGACGACGATCACGCAACGGCCCGCCAGCTCCAGTGCGGGCCGCTCGCCGCGATAGGCGCCGAGCCGTCGCTCCACTTCGGCTTCCTCCCGCGACACGAGCCGCTCCAGCTCCTCCTCCAAGATCCCCATCTCGGCCACCGCTTCCGCGTTGATCACCCGCGTGGCCGCCGGAGCGACCGCGCCGATGCCGTACTCCGGCTGGCGGGGAGCACCCACCTTGCGCGCGACGAGGACGTCGAGCTCCGCGCCCATCTCGCGCGCCACCTCCGCCGCCACCGCCACCCCGCCCCGGGCGAGCCCCAGCACGATGGGGCGTTCCTCACGCAGGTGGACGAGCCGGTGAGCGAGCTTGCGGCCCGCATCCGCCCGGTGGAGAAATCGTTGCCCAAGGGTCATGCGTTTCTGACTCGGTCAGTGCCCGCCCCCGTTCCGCGCGCCGCCCATGGGCTCCGACTTCGGGCCAATCGGCGCCCGCCCGGCCCGCCCTTGCGAGGATGCACCTTAGGCGCCGCTACGTCGGCGGTTCCGGTGCGGCGCCGGGGGAGTCTTCTTGCAGTCGGTGCAGGAGGGGCTTGATCGTGAGGCCTTGGACGACGACGGAGAAGGCCACCACGGCGAACGTGACGCTCACTACGGCGTCGCGCCCTGGCAACGACGTCGGCAGGCCCAGGGCGAGCGCCAACGCGCCGCGCAAGCCGCCCCAGAAGAGGACGTGCCGATGCGGCAGGCTCACCCGGTGCGGCCCGTGCGGGACGAGGGCGCAGAGGCCGTAGACGGCGACCGCCCGCCCGAGAAGGCCGAACGCGGCGGCTCCCAGAGCGGCGGTCCCCACACGGCAATGATCCGTCTGCGCGAGCTGCGCGCCCATGAGGAGGAACACGAGCGAGTTGGCGACGAATGCCGCGAATTCCCAGAAGGTCTCCGCATCGTCCCGCCCTTTCGCCGTCAAGGGTCCGAGGGGCCCAAAGTTGCCGAGGATCAACCCGGCGACGAGCGTCGCGAGGACGCCGGAGACGCCCACATGCTCCGCGAAGAGGAACGCGCCGTCGGCGGAGAGGACGTGAAGGTGATCTCCACCAGGTGGTCCGACGTGCGCCCCATCCCGATCAGGGCCGCACCGCCGACGAGGGCTCCGCACAGCAGGCCGCCCACGGCCACCATCAGGAACGAGCCCACTGCGCCGGGGGCCGAGGGCGGGGAGCCGGACGTGGCGGCGATCGCCACCACGAAGAGGGCCTCCGCCACACCGTCGTTGAACAGGCTCTCCCCCTCGACCCGCATCCGAGGCCGTCCGCCTACCCGGGACTCCTTCAGCGTGGCGATCACGGAGACGGGGTCGGCGGCGGAGATGAGAATGGCGAACAGGAGCGCCGGGCGCCAGTCGCAGCCGACGAAGTGGTGCATGCCGAGGAACACTACGGCCGCGGAGACCACGACCCCAAGCGTCGCCAGCATGCTGAGGGGCACCACCTCGCGCCGGAGCTCGTTCCAACGGAGCGCCAGCGCCGCCTCGAAGATGAGGGGGGGCAACAGCAAGACGAAGATAATCTCCTTCGTCATGCGGAGCCCCGGCCACAGGCTAAAGATCGCACTTCGAAGCTCATCCCCTCAGCGAAGCCGGGAACCCCTAGCCCGGTGACTGCCAGTGCGGCCTCCCCTTCCGGAGGCGGCGACTTTAGCGGGAAGTGGTCTCCTAACTCACGGCCCACCATCGAGCGGGCGAGGCGCTCGGCCGTCGCGTCCACGGCGGCGACCGTCTCCACGACTCGCCCGTCCCGCATCACGGTGATGCGGTCGCAAACTCGCAGCACCTCCCGCAGTAGGTGAGAGATGTAAAGCACCGCTACTCCCCGCTCTCGCAAGCGGCCGATAAGGACGAACAGCGCCTCCGTCTCCGGCCCCGAGAGCACCGCCGTGGGCTCGTCCATGATGACGACGCGGGCATCGGTCGAAACCGCCTTGGCAATCTCGACCAGTTGCTTGCCCGCGACGGAGAGATCTCCCACCCGCACCGCCGGACCAAAGGGGGCGGCGACCTCCTCTAGGTAGCGCGCCGCTTCGGCCGCCATGCGCCGACGGTCGAGGAGGCCGCCCCGCCTCGGTTCGCGCCCCAGGTAGATGTTCTCGGCCACGGTCAGATCGTCGACGAGGTTCAGCTCCTGGTGGATCATCGCGATCCCATGCCTCAGTGCGTCCCGAGCGCCCCGAAACCGTACCTCCTCGCCCTCGATCAGCACGCTCCCCGCGTCAGGCGCTTCGAGGCCCGCGAGGATGCGCATCAGGGTGCTCTTCCCCGCCCCGTTTTCACCCACGATCCCTCGAACCTCGCCTACTTCGAGCGCGAAGGAAACGTCGTCCAG
>JAUJNV010000242.1 GCA_030447945.1 Fimbriimonas sp.
GGCTTCGACCCCTCCCCCGGACGTACCGACTCTTCGACTTATCCCCCGAAGGCGCTACCCCGGAAGAAGGCTTTCTCGGGCGCGCGGCCCGTGGCTAGGCCTGCAACGTGATCTGTCCCATGGTCAGCGCCTTCGCGACCGCATGCGCGCGGGTGTGCGACCCGAGCTTGCCCATGGCGTTCTGAACGTGAGACTTCACCGTCTCGGGAGAGAGGAACAGGCGCTCGGCGATCTCGCTGCTCCGCACTCCCGCGGCTACCAGCGTCATGATCTCCCGCTCCCGGGCAGTGAGCTCGATCTGGCCGTTGGTGCTCTCCGCGACTGGCGTCCACGTCTCGCCGCTGTCGGCCGGATTCACGGACGCGTCGGCGGGCGGAAGGAAAACCAACAGGTGCCGTGACGCGAGGACGTTGGCGGTCGCGCCGAACTCCAACCGCACCACCTCTTGATCGGTGACCTTCAGCTGGTAGCAGCCCTCGGCCGCCCCCCTGGCCAAGAACGCCGCCCACTGCTCTTGGAGCCTCCGGTGCTCGTCCGGAGGTGTGAAGCGTTCCATCGTGAGCCAGCACACGTCCTCCCGAGCGAGCCCCAGCACGCTGCAAACAGCACGGTTGCCGGCCACCAGACGCCGCTCGTCGTCGACGATCAGCATGGGATGGCGAGACCCTTCGAACGCTGCCCGCAGGTGCGCCACGGCCTGGGCGCCGAACCTGCTCCCCTGCGCGCCGACTTCGTCTACGTCGGCCTTGGGCAAATCCAGATGAGACACTTGTCTCGGTTACACCCCCTTAACTTCTGGAGAAGCTAGCGCGATAACGGCGGCCGCACAAGAGGGCGTGCGCGGCGGACGCCGGTGCGCAGTGCGAGAGGGTGGTCTACGGACCTGAGACCGAGGCCACCGAGACAGTGCTCTCATAGGTGCCGGCGGGCGCGTTGGCGGGCAAGGCCACGGCGATGGTGGGCACGTGATCGAACACGCCGACGCCCGTATCGAGAGTGCTGCCGTAGTACTTCACCGGCGCGGCATTCTCGCCTGCGGGCACCGGGACGGGTAGGGAGACAGTGCTTTTCGGGCTGGTGCAGATGCCACCCGGCCGGCAGGTATGCGCTACCGACGTGACGGTCGAAGCGTCAGCCGGAAGCGTGTGCCCCTCGCCATTGGTGAACGGTGTCGAAGTGATGGTGGTGCTCCACCGTCCCCCTGGCCTGCGCGTGTCGGCCAGGACGGAGGGAATCGTGTACGTCGGGGTTTGACCGCTCGCGCTCAGAGTGGCGGCGAAGCTCGGCGCCGCGGTTGTGGTGAGGGTGAGCGAGCCTGCCGGTATGTCCGTGCGGGCGTTCGCCTGCACGGACCCTGAAGGCACGAAGGCCGCAGCTACCGCTACCGCTACGAGCGGTAGGACAAAGTGGAAGGCTCCGAAGGCTCGCCGCATGTGGCATCTGTCGGCGCCGCAAGCCACTGCCCCCATCCCTCAGATAGGCGACTGTGGGGAAGATCCCCCAACAGCGCTAGGGCAGAGGCTTCTGCGCCGGACCGCGCGGAAGGCGCACCACGGCGTGGATGGTCTCGATCAGCTGCGCTGGCGAGCAGCCCTTGATGCGAACGCTCTTCGCGCCGGCGCGCATCATGTCCAGAGCCGCTTCGCCGCTGTCGTGGGCCGTCAGTGCCACCACCACCGTGCCCGGGCTCTCGCGGACGATACGCCCCGCCGCGCGGGCACCCCCACCACCGGGCATGACCCAGTCCAGCACGGCGACATCGGGGCGGTGCTCCAGGACCGCCTCGACGGCCGACTCCGTGTCTTCGCCCTGGCCGACCAGCTCGAGCGAGGGCTCCGAGGCGATGATGGCCGCGAGCAGCTCTCGTGCCATGGGATCGTCATCGGCAATCACTACCCGGATACGGCCAGGGCTCTCGTCACCCGCGCTCATGGGATCCTGTTCGGCGTCAGGCGCGTGAGGCCTCCCTCTCCAGCGCCCCAACCGCGTCAGCGAAAGCGGCGCTGAGCGCAGGAAGGAGCTCCGGCACACGAGTAGGAGAGGCACTCTCGAGCTCGAGGCACAGCGCTGCCATCCGCACAGCGCCCAGGCTTGCAGCGCTCCCCTTCAGGAAATGTGCCACGTCCTTGACGGCTTCTTGGTCTCCCGCGGCGACCGAGTTACGGAGCTCCTCGAGCTTTCCGGGCGTTTGGGATTCGAAGAGCCCCACGAATTGCCGAAGCGCTCCCCCAGAGCCGATCTGCTCGCGCAGGCGCCCCATCGCCGCGAGGTCGACGGCCCCTCCTCCAGAACCCTCATCGATTTCGGAAGGGGTCTCGGAGCCGGGGTCCTGCTCTTGGGTACCCCGTATCCCGCCGAGCCACCGTGACAGGGCAAGGTCGAACGCGCGCGTGTTCAGGGGCT
>JAUJNV010000243.1 GCA_030447945.1 Fimbriimonas sp.
TATTCCGCGGAGGTCAAGAGGACCCTGCTCGGCGTCTCGCCGGAGACGCTGGCGGCCCACGGCCCGGTCTCGGTCGAGACGGCGCGGGAGATGGCTGAGCGCGTGCGCGACCGCTTAGGGGCGACTTACGGCGTGAGCATCACCGGCAACGCAGGCCCAACGAGCGACGCGGACGGCAAGCCGGTAGGGCTCACGTTCGTAGCCTGCGCCGGCCCGTCGGGCACGAGCACGGAGGAGATCCGCTTTCGCGGCACGCGCGAGGACGTGCGAAGGCGAGCCACGCAGGCGGCGCTGAATCTTTTGCGGAATTCGTTGATCGATGATCGTTGATCGTTGATCGTTGATCGTAATCCGTGGACCGTGTTTCGGAGCAAGAGAATATCCGTCCCCGACGGTTCACGGATGTCCGCCCCCGGATCACGACCAACGACCAACAATTGGGCCGTGTGGCCCAGAACCCTCGCGGCCTGCCTATCGTCACGCGTAGTGTCGGAGACAGCATGAAATTTTCCTCGGTTCTTCTCGTCGCCGTTGCCTGCTTTGGAGGCGTGCTTGGGGCGCTTCAAGTGAATAAGGTGATCGAGTCCCGCGCTGGGCTGGCGCAGCCCGTCCTTGCGGGCCCTTCCACTGCCTTGGGGACATCATCTCGGACCGAAGGCACTCCGGTGGCCCTGGCCCAGGAGGCGTCGGCCCCCGCGCCCGCCGGATCCGCGGGCACCGCTCCCTTGGACTTTCGCGCCGCAGCGAAGAAGGTCATGCCCTCCGTCGTGAGCGTGGACCGATACGAGCGCGTGAACGACAGCTTTATGGCACCTGAGGGCCAAGTGGCGGAGACGGGCCAGGGCTCCGGCGTCATCACGACCGCGGATGGGATCATCGTTACGAACAACCACGTCGTGGCGGGCGCGGACCGGGTGCGCGTGCGGCTGGAAGATGGTCGGAGCTTGGACGCGAAGGTGCTCGGCACCGACGAGCGCTCCGACCTCGCGGTGCTGAAGGTAGCCGCGCAGGGGCTGGTGGCCGCCGAGCTCGGGGACAGCTCGAAGCTGGAGATCGGGCAGTGGGTGGTCGCCATCGGCAATCCCCTCGGTTTCGCCAATACGGTGAGCGTCGGCGTGGTCAGCTCGCTCGGACGTAGTCTGCCCGTCCAAGGCTCTGTCCTCGTGGACAGCATCCAGACGGATGCGGCGATCAATCCTGGAAACTCGGGCGGCGCGCTGACGGACGCGGCGGGGCGCCTCATCGGCATCAACTCGGCGATCGCCAGCCGCACCGGCACGAGCATCGGTATCGGTTTCGCCGTCCCCGTCAACCGGGTGCGAACCGTGGTCAACGACATTGTGCGCCTGGGTTACGCCCGCTACGCGGGACTGGGCGTGGAGTACCGTCCGCAGGACACCGGCCTGTTGCAGCATCCGCAGGCGAGGGCGGAGATGGCTCAGAGGGTGGGGGCCGAACCCCCTTCTTCGGGGATCCTGATCCGTTCCGTGAGGCCCGGCAGCGCCGCGGCGAAGGTAGGAATCCAGCCATTCGACGTCCTGCTGGAGATCGACGGCACGAAGCTCGACGAGGCGATCGCGCTCAATCGTGTCCTCACCCCGAAGAAACCCGGCGATACCGTGGCCGTGCGCTTCTGGTCGCGCGGCGAGACGAAGGATGCCAAGGTTAAGCTCGACGAGCTCCCCCGCAATCGCTGAAGCAGGAAGCCCGCGCTCGACGTTGTAATGAGTAGAGGGATTGGTTTCGCAATCCCCTTTTGAAAACCTAATATGTCGCTTCACACGGACGGCCTCACCCAATTCCTCGACGTGCTCCCCGCGGTCGTCCGGGAAAGACTTGAGCACGCGGGCGGGATCGAAGGGCTGGTCGAGGTCGTCCTCGACTACGGCCGGGCCGCCGAGGCCCGGTACATGGGCCGCGTCGAGCGGTTCGGGGACGTGACCGTCAGCGAGCACGACATCGCGTTCGTGAGCAAGTCGCTGGGCGAGTTTGGCACGGACAACCGCGCCGGCATCGAGCGCACCCTGCACCGCATCTCCGCGATCCGCAACCGCCACGGCAAGATCATCGGCCTCACGTGCCGCGTCGGCCGGGCCCTCGAGGGCACGATCGACATCATCGACGACATCGTGCGCTCGGGCCAGAGCATCCTGCTCCTGGGCAAACCGGGCGTGGGCAAGACCACCAAGCTCCGCGAGGTGGCGCGCGTGCTCGCCGACGAGGCGGACAAGCGCGTCGTGATCGTGGACACCTCCAACGAGATCGCGGGAGACGGCGACGTGCCGCACCCCGGCATCGGCGCCGCGCGGCGCATGCAGGTCCGGATTGCCGCCGAGCAGCACGGCGTGATGATCGAGGCGGTGGAGAACCACATGCCCGAGGTCATCGTCATCGACGAGA
>JAUJNV010000244.1:0-1081 GCA_030447945.1 Fimbriimonas sp.
GGCGCCTGGAAAACCGCCGGGCCGCTCCGCGCCGCTGACCGGCCGGAAAACGCCCCATCGAACGGCGGTTCGGGGAAGCCACGGGAGCGCCGGCGCCTTCGACCGGCAGGGGACTGCTGGGCACCTAGGTGCCCCTGTTCTTTATCTCGCAGTCGAGGACGACGTCCAGCCCCCGGTCGAAGTGCGCCGAGTCCTTCTCGCCCTCGCCGCAGTCGATCCTGTCCGCGTGCCCGTCGGCGGCGAAGACGAAGTCGTTACCCGCCCCACCCCTTATGGCGTCTTCCCCGGGGTTCTCGGCCGGCACCACCGATCCCCTCGGGTCGAAGCGGTCCTCCCCGGCGAAGATGCGGTCGCCGCCTGCGCCGCCAGCCAGCAAGTCGTCGCCACCGAAGCCGTGCAGGGCATCGGAGCCTGGGCCACCCCTCACGGCGTCGTCCCCATCCAAGGAGGAGTTCGACTCGTGATCGGGAGAATCGCCGAAGAGAGCGGGGCCGTCCATCCCTCCGTCGTCCCCTGGACCCCCAAGCACCAGGTCCGATCCCCCGCGGGCATCGACGGTGTCGCGCCCGCCCAGGGCCGCTACGGCGTCGCCCGCGGCGGCGTCCGTGCCCGTTATCCTGTCGTCCCTCTCGGTGCCGGTGAAGATTGCGGGTGCGGCCGCGGCCGCCGTCGCCAAGAGCGCCAGGAGCAGCGCCCCAGTCGCGAGCGCCGAGATTGCCTTGCTCATGCGTTGGCTCCTTTCGTGTCCATCGCTACCATCGTCAAGAGAGAACACGTGTAGGAAGGAGCCCGCCTCTTTCGGGCTCGCGAGGCTCCAGCCCTTTCTCCAGCCTTTGTTCGGAGAACCGGCCTGCAGACGGGGCCTCCCGAACCCGAGTCGTCAACCGCTATCGGGAGGTCCTGCCGAAGCTGGGCCTAATGGTGTCCCAGAACAGCACCACGCGGTGCTCCGGCGGGACGTCCGACACCCCGACGAGGTGCCACTCCTTCCCTTCACCGGCGTCGAGGGCCTCCTGGATCTGCCCCCTGGCGTCCGCGTCCTGGTCCAGCACGAGCTCCTGGGCGAAGTACCGCCCGTGGG
>JAUJNV010000244.1:1181-2386 GCA_030447945.1 Fimbriimonas sp.
GTTCGCGCCTGGGCGTCGTCCGTACGGGCTACCGTGCCGCCTGCGCGCGCCTCGGGGCCGTCGGCGTCTCCCGTCCGTGCCGCGGCCTCGTGAGTTCCGTTGCCTTCCGCTTTCGCATCGGCGGCGTCCGCCCCCCCGCCTGCCTGCCCGGCCCCACCGCAGGCCGCCGCAGTGAGTACCGAGAGAGCGCCCACGACGAGGAGCAACGAGACCTTGACGCTTCTGGCTACCGGCCCCCGACGACCTCCCCGAAGGCCCGCAGGGTAACCCGAACGGGGCGCTCTCGCGGCGTACCCGACAACACCCGTTCCACCGCGCTCGCCCCTTGGGACCTGCGTGAGCTCGCCCACGGCGAAATAGTCTTGTTGCTCTCGGGCGCACCGCTCGCAAAAGCGCACGCCGAGGAGCGTCGCCGCCGCTGGGCGGCCGCACGGGAGGTCCGTCTCGCTCCTCACCTGGCATAGACCTGGTCCTGCCTTCGACCCCGTCAACAGGATCTCCTTTCTGGCCTCCGTGCACCCGTGCGCGTCCCGGTGTGCGCAGCGCCCACTTCGCTGCGCTGCGAGCCTACGGCGGCACCTTGGTCTGCCGTCCACGAGTATGGTACGCACGGATGTGAGCGGTCTTTGGGAAAGATTAGGATTTTCAAAGAGTCCGGCCGCAAGGAGGGGCCCCGCAACACGCCGGTCGCGAAGCCGTCGCCCTCGTTTGCTTGTGTCCTGCGTGCAAGAAACGCCCTGTAGTCACTCATATAGGACCCTCCACATGCCGCACCCACCGCTCACCCGCAACCTGCACCACGTAGAGCTGCGGCTCCGAGCGAGAGATGCGGGGCACGAGGCTAAGGATGGTGCCGGTCTTGCCGTCGGGAAGCTCTATGGTGCGGCGTCGGAAGTCCCTGGCTTCGTTGTCCTCAAAACGGTCCCGCTCGTCGGCGTTCATACGACCCTCTGCTTTCCGACATACACTGCGTCGCGCGGCTTCGGCGAGGCTTGCCAGAGGGAGAAAAGGTCCGAGTGGCAAAATGGTGCACCTCCTTATCCTCTTGCTCGGCACGTACCAGTCGCCCGGTTTGGCGCCGTACCCGCTCGAGGTTGCGAGCCTGCTATTCAGTCTGCCCGATGTGCTTCTCGATGCTGTCCTTGAAATCTTGGGCGGTGGCCTTCTCGTCTATCTCCCGCCGCCCCTCCAGGAACCTGTGCTCG
>JAUJNV010000245.1 GCA_030447945.1 Fimbriimonas sp.
TCGCCATCTCGTTCCGGTGGCCGACGCTGGCGAGGAACGGCTCGTAGCGGCGCTTAATCGCGGCCCAATCGCGGGCGTGGAAGTTCGGGTCGTAGAAGCTCCGGTTGTAGAGCCGCCAGACCTCGTTGTACGCGGCGCGCCGCTCTTTGCGAATATCGCGCGTCCAGTCGGCGCGGAAGGCGACTACGGTGACCGGGTTGTTCGGCCGGCGGATGTCCATCCTCTGGAGCGAGCCGCCCTTGACGTAGATCAGCGCCTCGCCGTCGTCGCTGAATTCGAACGCTCCGATGCCTCCACCGGTCGTCAGTCGGCGAACCTCCTCGCCGGTGTAGGCGGATTTCCAGATGTCGCCCTCGCTCTGGAAGTAGATCTCGCCGTTGGCCGGATCGACGCGGATGCCGCCCGAGGGGTTCTGCGAGATGATCTTCCGGGCCCGAGTCTCGATGTTTTCGAGGTCGACTTCGACTTTCACCGGCCCCGTAGGCTTGGTGTACTTCAGGTCCAGCTCGGTCTGCCGCGCGTCCTCCGCTTTGAGCGGCAGCGCGTAGATGCCGCCACCCTCACGGTCGGAGCGGAAAAAGAGGTATCGGCCGTCGGGGGAAAAACGGGGGTTCCCGTGGCCCGCGTTTAGGCGCGTGAGGTTCGTGGAAGCGCTCGTCTGCGAGTCGAAGAGGAAGATGTTGGTCGTCCGCCCGAGGGTTCTTTTGGCGTAGACGAGGTATCGGCCATCGGGTGACCAGTCGTAGGCGGGGTCTACGCCGTACGCGTAGCTCCCCGGGTTGGAGAAAACCTTCGTTGGCTCGGCGCGGCCGTCGATGGGCAGCGTGTACAGGCCGCCTTCCTTGCCCGCCATCCAAAAACTCAGTCTCTGCTTGTCCGGGGTAAGCCGAAGTCGCAAGACGTCATAGGGCTTCATCGTCAGGCGGGTCGCCGTCTTACTGGCCACGTCGAGGCGGTAAACGGAATCACTCCCCGCCCGGTCGGACGTGAAGAAGAGCGCGGTGCCATTGGGGTGCCAGACGGGCTCGTCGTCCCGTCCTTCGTAGTCCGTAAGCTGAGTCGCGTCGTCCGCGTTCGGACCCTTCCCTTTCTTCGTGGGCACGGTCCAGATCTCGCCGCGGACGACGAACGCCATCTGGTCGCCTTTCGGGCTCAGGGCGACGTCCGCGGCATCTGCGGCGAGGACTAGCCTCTCCTCGCCGGTCGTCTTCTCGTCGATGCTCGCGACGAGCGAGATTTTCTGCGGCTGCCCGCCGGGCTGCAACGTGTAGACGTGACCCTCCTGCTCGAACGCCATCAGACCCGACTTCGACGCGACCGTAAGGAATCTCACGGGACCCCCGACGTAGGCGGTCAAACGGCGCGCCTCGCCGTTGGGCGCGATCGCGTAGACGTTGGGCGTCCGCTTCACGTTGTCCGAGATCTTCGGCAGCGGCTTGCCGAGCGGGCTGCTGCTGGGTGTCTTCTCCGTGACGGTAACCGTGGCCACATCGCGTCCGTCCGGCTCGAAAGCGGCCCACAGGTGCTGGAACCCGTTAGCCCGCATCTTCTGCCGCTTTCCCGTCGCCAGGTCGTACGTCCAGAGCTGAGCCGCGGCGGAGCCCTCGTACCGGGGGCGCGTCCACGGAAAGCTGAACCGGTTGTAGACGATCCGCTTGCCATCGGGCGAGAAGCGAGGGCGGCTGACGGGCATCATGTCGAGCATGAGCTGGTCGGCTCGCGTGGTCCGCACGTCCAGCGCGAAGAGCCCGTTGTGCCCGTCGTCCCTGGTGGCCGAAAACAGAATGGTGCGTCCGTCGGGCGACCAATCGCTAGGCACGTCGCTGCCGGTGTGCCACGTCATCCGCCGGCTCTGGCCGCCCTCTGTGGGGACGACGTAGATGTCGTTGTTCCCGTTCCGGTTCGAGACGAAGGCGATCCACTGGCCATCCGGAGACCATACAGGGTTGTCGTCCATCTCAACGTGGTTGGTGACGGGCAGCGCCTTCCCACCCGCGGCCGGGGCCACCCAGACGTCGCCCTGATAGCTGAAGGCGAGGCGTTTGCCGTCGGGGCTGAGCGCCAAGCTACGGGCTCCCAGCAGGGCTGCGGAGCTAGGGGGCTCCAACTGGGCGGAGGCCCCGAAGGCGAGGGAGAGACCGACGAGGGTGGCGCAGGTTCGTTTCATAGGTGTGCGTAATCCCTTTATACGACCATTTGACCCCAAGCGCCCTCTTCTACGGGCAGAATCCGGCCCGTTTCCCGGATGTAATGAGCAAGTACACTTTCGCTAGTGGAGCGCCTTAACTCAGAGGGGATCGCGCGCGAGGAGCTCATCCTCACCCTGCGCGACCGGCGGAAGGTGATGCTGGCAAGGCGCATCGACTC
>JAUJNV010000246.1 GCA_030447945.1 Fimbriimonas sp.
GCGCTTTGTGATGAGTCAGCGAGCCCTCGGAAGGACGCCTCTTGGCCGCCTCGCCCAACCCCGGCACCATGAGCACCGGCCGCCCCATTTCCGTGGCCCGCCCGATCGCCTCGTCGATCGCGTTAAGACCGCCGATGCGCCGGATGTAGAGGTCCCGGCCTCGCGCCCGGCGGATGTTGATCAGGATAAACGCGATGAGCAGGACGGTGAAGGCAGCGCCCACCCACCCTGTATCTAGGTATTGCTGTCCCTGGTAGATCTGGCTTAGGGGCAAGGGGCTTCCTCCTTCTTCGCTTCCGACTCCTGCCTTTCGATTTCCTGCAAGAGCCTCTCGACGTTTTCGCGGTTCTTAAAGAGACGGCTGTAGTCGTGTACCGCGTCGTACCCTAAGATCGGCACGAGGAACGGCGCGTGCATCATAGCCTGATTCGCTCCGATAAAGGAGAGAGGGCGAAACATTTCCAAGGCGAGGACCGCCGGCGTCACCATACCACGGCGACGAATCTCCTTCGCGGCTTTTACCACGAGGTCTTCCGTCTCCTCCTCGGTTAGATCACTCTCCCAAAAATCGAACATCGTTCCCGCAATAACCCTTCACGGCGTCCACCACCCGCTCGCGGTTCTCCGGTAGTGTCCTCAGGGCCACCCCCCGAAACTGGTCGAGCATCCCTTCCCTATCCAGAGGGGAAAGACGCACTCCTTCGTTCGATAGGATCACCCGCCGCACCTGGGCCCACTCGATTCCGCTTACGCTCAGTCCACACCGCGCGGTTCCTCCGCCCGGTCCCACGCTATAGCGTGCGCCCAGCCAGAACTCCGCCGTCGATCCCAGCACTATAGCAAACCCGACGAGCCCCAGCAAAGGGCGGCCGTCCAACAATGTTCCAGCCGCCCCCGCCGCGAGCGCCACCAGGAGCACCACGTAGCGCTTCTGGGGGGCCTTGTCGGCCGGGCGGACAGACCAGGTTAGCGTCCCTGGCGGCTCGCTAAATCTTTCACCCTCCGGAGCCCCCTCCTCAATGTGGCTCGTCTTTGAGGAGGGGGTTGGGGGTGGAGATCCGGGAATCAGGGAGAGCCAAGGGTTGGGAATTGAAGGTTGAGACGTTTCTCCCGGTCTCGGCACCCTGCACCCTGCACCCTGCACCCCGCACCCTACACCCATTGGCCCCACCGGATCTCCACCCCCAACCCCCTCCTCAAAGTGGCTCGTCTTTGAGGAGGGGGCTCCGGATTCGTCCTAGCGCCAGTCATCGAACAGCTCGCTGACCGAGTGGTTCAGGTGGATGCGGCGGATCGCGTCGCCGATGAGATGGCACGCGGTGAGCACTGTCAGCTTCTCGAACCGCTTCTCCGGGGCGATAGGGATGGTGTCCAGCGTCACGACCGCCGAGAGCGGGCTCTCTTGCAGGTTTTGCGGCGCGTTCCGGCTGAATACTGGATGGGTGCAGCAAGCGACCACGTCCTTCGCGCCTCGGTCGAGGAGCGCCTGGGCGCCCATGATGATCGAGCCGCCGGTGTCGATCATGTCGTCGATCATCACGCAGCGCTTGCCGGAGATGTTGCCCACGACCTCCACGACCTCCACCTTGTTCGGCTCGGGGCGGCGCTTGGCGATAACCGCGAAGGGGGACTCCAGCATCTCGCCCAGCGCCTTTGCCCGCCCGACGCCCGCTACGTCGGGACTGACGATGACCACGTCCGGGTCCTCGCGGTACCCCTCCTGGATGAAGTGCCGCCCGAGGATCGGACCGCCGTAGAGGTGGTCCACGGGCACGTCGAAGAACCCTTGGATCTGCTCCGCGTGGAGGTCCACCGCGACCACGCGGTGCGCGCCGCAGTTCTGGATGATGTCGGCGATCAGCCGCGCCGTGATCGGCTCGCGGGGCTTCACCTTCTTGTCTTGGCGCGCGTACCCGTAATAGGGCATGACGACGGTGATGCGCCGCGCCGAGGCGCGGCGGAACGCATCGAGCATGATGAAAAGCTCCATCGCGTTGTCATTCGTAGGCGCGCAGGTCGGCTGAATGAGAAAGATCTCATTCCCCCGCGCGCTCTCCTCGACCATCAGCCGGATTTCACCATCCGAAAACTTCGACGTCGTGAGACGCCCCAGCTCGATCCCCAAATGGGTCGCCACCTTCTCCGCGAGCTCCCGGTGGGCGTTGCCCGCGAACAGCTTCATGTTCCTGAGGGACTCGTTCACGCTTTCCCTCCCGATTTCCTCCGCCGCCAAGACGCTGCCCATCCTTCCTTTACCTCCTGCCTTGCCCGACCTACCGCCAACGCATCTGCCGGGACGTCCGCGTTCACTACGCTGCCCGCCGCGGTCATGGCACCGTCCCCGATCTTGACCGGGGCGACGAGAG
>JAUJNV010000247.1 GCA_030447945.1 Fimbriimonas sp.
CGGGGCCTGCTAGAGTATTGACGGTCGAGTTATCCCGCTGTTCCATCGATAGGATCCAGCGACAGAACTCCGAACAAAGCCCGAGATAAACATCGCGGAACGGTTCGGGATTACCACTCATAGTGGGAAGGTTCAGCCCGAACATTCGGCGGGCATGCAGCTCGATCAGTACTGCTTCAGTTACCTTCGTACGAACCCTATTGATGGAACGACCCTTTGCACAAATGCGGCGCGACCTTGGTCTCCCCCTACATCGCGCCGCCGCCAGACTCGGCATTACCCCCCGCTACCTCCGCAGTTTGGAACTATCGCAGGCTCCATTGTCAATGCGAATCGCCGACCGCATGGCCTTTGAGTATGCGGCCTCATTAGAGACACTACTGCGCCCCGCCAAAAAGCACCTCAAGTGATTCCCCCCTCGATGACATCGGAAGAACCGAACGCGATGACTCCCCCAAGATCCCCATCTCGCCTCCGTATCAAGACGACTCGTATAGCAGCGCGAGAACCATCTCCGCGTAGCGCAAAGCCGACTGATTTCATGCGCTCTATACACGCCTGGCTCGCAGACGGTGAAGCACAGGGCTTGAGCCAAGTGACACTCAAAGACCGCCGGAGCACGGTAAACCGCTTCCTCTGGTGGCTGGAAAATGAGGAAGAAGTGACGGCAGCCCTTGAGGCATTGACGCCACACAGGTGCCGCATGTTTCTGGCCTACGTCCGCGCGGCGAATCCGCACGGACGATTCGGTAGCGACCGTTCTTCAGCGCGTCGAGAGGCGCGGCCAGCCACGGTGAATGCGTACTTCCGTATCCTGCGGGCGCTCTTTACCTTCTTGCTGAACGAAGATGTCATCACGGAAGACCCCCTGCGGAACGTGAAAGCGCCGAAAGTGCCGGCTGACCAGATCCAACCGTTCTCGGCGGCGCAGGTACAGTCCATGCTGGACGCTGCCCGTCGGAGCCGTGCGCCAGAACGTAACCACGCCGTGATCCTCCTCCTCGTCGACACCGGTATGCGGGTCTCGGAGCTTTCCAGGCTCACGATCGCTGACGTGGACCGAGGTAAAAGCGACCTGCTGATTACGGGTAAGGGGAACAAGAAGCGCACCGTCTTCATGAGTCCGACGAGCCGTCGGGCCCTCTGGAAGTATGTCGAAGTGGAGCGCCGGAACGCCGGACGCGAAGAGCCTCTTTTCGTATCCGTGGGTGGCCGCTCGCCTGGAGCGTCACTGAAGCACACCGGGGTGCACGAGATCGTGCAGAAGGCTGGCGCCGCCGTAGGCATCACCGGCGTCCGGTGCAGCGAAGCGGCCGCGCGAAGACGCCGAAGCAGGTCGAGGCCGTCGAGCCTCGGCATGCCGACGTCGCTGATCACGAGGTCGGGGGCGCACCGAAGCGCGACACCCCAAGCCTGCTCTCCGTCATAGGCGCGAAGAACGTTGAACCCTTCGTCCTCGAGCAACGTGGCAAGCAACTCGACGATGTCGACCTCGTCGTCCGCCACGAGGACGGACTTGCCGGCGGTGGCAACCGGTTGCACAGGCTCGGGAGGGCGTCGACCGAAGCCGCGCTCGTGCGCGAATGGCATCCCCCGAGCCCCGGCGAAAGGGGGCGGGTCGGCGATGCGGGTAAGCATCCGATACCTTCCTTCGAGCACCTTCCTCGTTGCTACCGGTGGATGCGGGCGTCTAAGCCGGTAGCCGGGGAGGCCGATTGGCGACGGAAAAGCAAGCCACATGCCACCCGCGGGGATGGGCCTTCGGAATCTCCGGGAGCGGGGCCGGCGCCGCAAAGAGGCGGCACCCCTCGCGCTCCGATCGGCCTTGCCTGCACCGACGCGCTCGGGCACACTCCCTCCCTGTTGCGGGCTGGACCAAACCGCCGCCCGCCTCCCGCCGCATCGCATCCGAATCCCGATGGGAAGGAGCCGGACCATGGCGACCGCCGTCCACCCCCCGGTCGAGCGGGCCGCGCCGCCCATCGACGGGACGTTGCCGCCGGACGATCTGGCGACGCTGGAGGCGATCGAGCGCCGCCTCCTCTGGCTCTCGACCCTGATCGTCCACCACGCAAACAACGTCCGACCCAACCCGGAGAAGTCGAAGGTCGGCGGGCACCAGGCGTCGTCGGCGTCGGTCGTGACGATCCTAACGGCGCTCTACTTCCGCTTCCTGCGGGCGGGCGACCGCGTCTCGATCAAGCCCCACGCCTCGCCCGTCTTCCACGCCGCGCAGTACCTGCTGGGCCGGCTCGACCGGCACTACTTGCCGACTCTGAGGGAGTTCGGGGGGCTGCAGGCGTACCCAAGCCGGACCAAGGACCCGGACCCGGTCGACTTCTCGACCGGGTCGGTCGGGCTCG
>JAUJNV010000248.1 GCA_030447945.1 Fimbriimonas sp.
GCCGTGATGTCTTTGTGGCGATCCACCAGTGCCATGGTGTGGTTCGTGTTCAGGGCGCTGGCGTTGCGGATGAGGCTGATCTTGCCTTCCTCGTCGGCGTACGGCGCGACGATGCCGCGCTCGAACTCCTCCGTCAGCCGGTCGGGGTTGTGCAGCCCACCGCTGAGGCCCGACGCGACGAACGCGGCCACCTCCGCAGCCGTCCTGTTGCGCCAGTTGGGATCGCCCAGGGAGATCATGTCGTCTACGGGCCAGGAATCGTAGGCCACGATATTCGACAACACCAAACGCTTCACCCGATCAGGGTGTTCTATCCCCAGGATCAAGGCCACCCCTCCGCCTGTGTCGTGACCGACGATCGTAGCCTGCTCGATCGCGAGAGCGTCCATAAACCGCAGGATCATGGAGGTCTGAGCCCTCAGCGAGCGATCGAAGCGGTCGCGACGATCGGAGTAGCCGTGGCCCAGGAGGTCCGGAGCCAGCACCCGGTGTTCGCGGGCCAGGATCGGTATTACTTCGCGGTATAAAAAAGACCAGGTCGGGATTCCGTGCAGCAGGATCACCGGCTCACCTTCACCGGCGTCGGTGTAGGCGACTCGAAGAGCCAGGTGGCTCAGACCGTCGAGTTCGGTGGTCTTCTGGTTTGCTTTGAATCGCTCGTGCGCTTCCATCGTCTTCCCTTCGCTCGATCTTGCCCCGTAGTTTTGTACCGTAGAATCAACGACTCCCGTGCGCCGGCCAAACCGAGGCTCAGGAGAGCACGCCGTCGAGCTGCGCTACGAGCCCTGGGCGCTGCGGCCGGACACGGCCATCTCCCGGGCGGCAGGGTTCCGGCGAGGATGGGAAGCTCGAAACGCGATTCCTGTTCGGCCGGGGAGAGTGAGATCGGGAACCGTAGGCTGTCGGGCACAGCTTTCCGAAGATCTCGGGGTGCGACAAGCTCAGGTGACGAAGAAGCATCTGGCTAAGGGCGTCCGTCAATGGCTCGCCCACAAGCAGCGTTCACGAGGCATCTTCGCAGCCACGAGTAGTCTATCGGTCCCGGCGCAGGAAAGTCGCGACTGCCGCGCCCGCGACGAGCACGAGCACGCCGTAGACCCCGGCCACGGCGGCCGCTGGCGGGCCGAACGCTTTGGCCGCGAGTGCTGCGGCCACGGCGAAGTCGCGCATCCCCACGGCCAGCGGTACGGTCGACCGGTACGCGCCACCGCGATGCGCGCCCGCGAGCAGGAAGAACGCAGCCGCGAGCGCGGCCGAGGCGGTCAGAAACACCGACGAGCCGAGCAGCGCCGGCCCCAGCGAGGCCCCGCCCGCGCCGCTCAACGAGGCGTAAACCAGCGTGACAACCGTCAGGGTGCTCGTCGCGGAGAGTTCCGACTCCAGGCGCGCGAGCCTCGGAAAGAGTGCCCTGGCCCCGACGCCCACGACGAGGGGAACGATCACCACCAGGGCAAAGCGAACCGTCAGCTCTCCCGTTCCCCCGGCGGCTCCCTCCCCGCCAGCAAGCGTCGCCGCCAGGAGCGGCCCGGCGAGGGCGGAGACGACCAGTGAACCGGTGACCGCCGCGAGGGCCAGGGCCGCGGCCCCCCCGGCGAGCACGACCAGGCCGCCGGCGGCCACCTCCGTGGGGGCGAGCCCGAGTGCCAGGATACCTTCCCGAGCCGGGCTCTCGAACGGCCGGCCGACCGCCCAGGCAGTCGGGGCAAGCACGACGAACGGGACGACGGAGAGCGCCAGCACGAGCCGCCACCTTCGCCCGAGCTTCGAGAACCGCTCGGGAGCTATTCCCAGCGCGGTGGTCAGAACAAGGAGCGCGAGGATCAGGTCCGAGTTTCCGGCGAGCGTGCCGGACGGACGAATCAGCGCCGCAAGCCCCGCGAGCACAGCAAGAGGTAGCACCGCCTCGCTCACGCGGCGCGACCATCGCCTCCTCCATTCCATGGGGCGCTCTCCTTCCCGAGTCGGGTCCTCCGGGATAGGAACCTCAAGGCGGTAGAAGCCGCCCTGACTACCGGCCCCTTTGTGCACCTCCCTGAAACCTGACCCGCTCGGTGATAGTCGGTCCAGAGAGCGGACACAACCCCAACCCTTATGCTCCACCAGAAGAGAGCGATTTGACGCTAGAGCTCCCTGCAAGCCGGCAAACCCGGCCGCAGAGAACGCCGACGGTATGCGCCTCGAACGCGGCCGGGGTCGGCAGCGTGGCTAGGGCCGCCTTGACCCTCCCGTAGGAGGAGGGTTTATGCTAGGGATACGCCAAAGGAGGATAAGATGGTACGCAATATTTCGCGCGAAGAGTTGAAGGAGAAGATGGACCGGGGCGAGGAGTTCTTCCTCGTCGACACCTTGGAGGAGC
>JAUJNV010000249.1 GCA_030447945.1 Fimbriimonas sp.
GACCTCGTGTGGGGGTCCTTCCCCTGCCAGGACCTCTCGCTTGCCGGCGGAGGCGCCGGCCTGAAGGGCGAGCGCTCAGGCACCTTCTACCCCTTCTGGGACCTGGTCACGGACCTGATCGCCCAGAGTCGGGCTCCTCGCATCGTCGCGCTGGAGAATGTCTGCGGCACCCTGACTTCCCACGGCGGCAAGGACTTCGCCGCCCTCTGCAGCGCGTTCGCCGCGGCGGGCTACCGCTTCGGGCCGCTGATCATCAACGCGGCCCTGTTTGTGCCGCAGTCGCGGCCGCGGTTCTTCGTCATCGGGGTCCACCCGGACCTGAAGCTGGACTCGACCCTCGTCTCTCCGGGTCCAATCGCGCCCTTCCACACGGGCGCGCTCTGCCGAGCCGTCGAGGGTCTCGCCGCCTCCACCCGACGCAAGATGGTGTGGTGGAACGTGCCGCTGCCCGAGCAACGCCGCGACAGCTTCGCTGACCTCCTCGAGGAGAACCCCTCGAGCGTGCCGTGGCACACCCCGGCCGAGACCCGGCAGCTCCTGGCCAAGATGTCCGCCATCAATCAGCCCACGGTGGAGATGGCCAAGCGCGCCGGCCGCCGCATGGTCGGGACCGTCTACAAGCGGACGCGGGTGGACCAGCGAGGGGTGAAGGTGCAGCGCGCCGAGATTCGTTTCGACGACGTGGCGGGCTGCCTGCGAACCCCCGCCGGCGGCTCGAGCCGTCAGGTGATCGTTGTGGTGGATGGCCCGAAGGTGCGCTCCCGCCTGATCTCCTCGCGCGAGACCGCTCGGCTCATGGGGCTCCGGGACAACTACACGCTGCCCGCCAACTACAACGAAGCCTATCACCTAACTGGAGACGGCGTGGTGGTGCCTGTCGTGGAGCACCTGGCCCGGCACGTCTTCGCGCCCCTGCTGGCCGGCGCGGGCGAGGTACGCGAGGCCGCGTGAGCGTCATACCCTGCGCCCGGGACCCCCGCCTGCAGGAGCAGGTCGAGCGCTTCGCCGAGGTCCTCAAAACCGAGGCGCATAAGCTCGGAGATCATGGGCTCGACGAGAAAGCCTTCTACGAGTCGCCCCTGTTCAGGGGGGCGATCGAACGCGTGCGCGGTCAGTTCTCCGCCACCATGCGCGGAAAGCGGGAGTTCGTTCAGCACGTCCTGAACCACATGCAGGACGGCGGCTTCATCGCCGAGTGGGATCAGACGGGCTCCGGAGCACGTAACGACTACGTGGTGCGACTCCTATCGGGGCGAACCGCGGTGATTGACCTGAAGGGTTGCCTAGACGGCAACAACACCACCATCTCCGAGCGCCCCCCCGACGCCGACGAGTTCGTTGTCTGGAGCCTCTGCACCAACCTCGGCGCCGATCCGCGCCGCAATGCCTGGTCGGGCGTCCACACCCGTCTCAGCGCCGACATGATCGCGCGGGGCCGGCAAATCGACGGCTTAATCGTGTGGGACATGGTCTGCGGCACCTCGGGGCGTCCCTGCCCCAAGCTGGCGCGGGACCCTGGAGACACCCGACGGACGGCAATCGGACCCTTCAGCACGCCGCCGGCTTGCATCTACCTCTTTCCGGACACCCTGCCGGTGGAGAACGGGCCTTCTGTCGCCGCGCAGCGCCTCGACGCCGTGGAGCTGCTGAGCGCCTTCCACGCCTGCTTCAAGGGACAGGACGACGAGATCAACCACGTGAACTTCGCCCTGCAGCGGATCGATGGCCAGCTTCGGCGAAGCACGACGGTAGAACGCGGCGGAATCGTGCAGCACGCGTCCGGTTGGACGCCCATCCGCCGGGCCGAGCCGGCGGGCGAATGACGGCGCCGGACTCCACACACCTCCCCCCGTTCGAGACGGAGGACCTGCGGACCAACCTCGCCAAGTTCCTGAACACGGTCTTCGGCGAGGTCAACGGCGCGCCGATGCTGGTCGGCAACTACCGCTGGGGCGTCTACGCCTTCTTCGACTACGACGGAGAGCCGATCTACGTCGGCCAGACCAACGAGCGCCTCCGGACCCGCATCCGCCGCCACCTGACCAACCAGCGCACCGACGCTGTCGCAATGTCCGTGCTGGATCCCTTCGAGGTGTTTGAGATCGAGGTCTGGCCCCTCCCCCACCTGCAGGCAGTCGACAGCCGCAACACCGACGCGCGCCGCGAGCTCGACGCCCTAGAGCGCTTCGTCACCCGCCAGGCCGTGGAGGGCTCGGAGTTCAAGGCCATCCTGAACGAGAAGGACCCGCCGCCGGGCGATCTCGTGGTGGAGCCCCCTCCCTCCTACCGCGCCCGTGTGGTGTCTCAGCGCGTCCACGAGCTGCGCGCGCATCCGGACTACCG
>JAUJNV010000250.1 GCA_030447945.1 Fimbriimonas sp.
AGGCCCGCCACCTCGGAGCGAGCCGCCATCAGGGTCGTCAGGTTCGCACCGCCGGGGGAGGACGTGGCCGCTCGGGCTCTCCTCATACTCCGCTCCGCGTTTTCGAGGTTCTCTTTAGCCTTCTGGTAATCGGGGCTGGAGGTCGTGTAGCGGGATGCTATATCGTCGAGCTCGAGGCGGCGTCTCCGGACCTCCTGCACGAGTTCGACCGACGTGGGGTCCAGAGTCGTCAGATTGGTGATGGTATCGCTGTCCTTGGACGGCTTGGCCAGCTGGCCGAACTCCGCTTCCAGCGCGTCGAGTCTGGCCTTTGCTTTGTCGCGGTCCACCCTGGCGCGGGCGTGCGCGTTCTGAGCTTCGAAGTAGGTCTTCTGAACGTCGCCCACGGCGGCGAGGGGAGCGTTCCGCATGACCCGGCTGAGGTTCGCCTCGGAGCGGGCAAGCTTCTTTTCGGCCTCATCGAGGAGGTATTCGACGAACTTGCGGTTGCGGACGGTGGGACTGGCCGTGAGCTCGCTCGACCGCTCCCTAAGGTGGTGATAGATCGCCCGATTGATCGCCACGCACCTTTCCGGGTTCTCGGAGGTGACGCGGATGTTGAGCAGCCCGTTACGATCGCTCTCCACCGTGACCTGCGCGCCCAGCTTCTTCGTCGCGTCGAGCATGTTGAGGCCCCACTTTCTCGCCAGCCCCAGCCGCTGCACGACGTCGCGGCGGCAAGTATGGCTGTTCACGATGGCGGCGGCGGTGGACGAGCCGGAACCGACGAGAGGGTACACGAGGGCTCCTCCCATCCCGGCCAGATTCCCCGCATCGCCTCCCGAGGGCGCGCCCGTCAGCGGTCCCAGCGCGCCCAGCCCGCCAGACGAATTCAGCGGGAAAAAGAGGCTCTGGTAGCTCGCGTAGGCCTTCGGGAGCATTCCGGTCGCCCAGTACACCAAGACCGCGACGAGGGACGCGGGGAGAAGGACACGAAGGAGGATCGTTCTTAACATAGATGCTGGGCCTATTACTACGCCGAGGAGGGTAAGAGCTCCACCTGCGGGAGCGCAAAAGGGAGAGCGCGACCCTGAAGATACCAACACCGAGCAACCCGAGGGGAGTTCCGGCCCCGAGGGTATCTGCTAGCATCTAGACATCCCCATGACACGATCCTCCACGACTGAGGCGCCCGCCCCGACGGGCTGGCTGCGCCGGCCATTCGTCTGGCTGCCCGTTGCCGCAGGAGCGATCTTCTATCTCGTTTTCATACTTCGCACCGGCTTCTTCGTCGGCGATGAGACCTACTTCGCGTTGTTCGACGACGGAATGATCTCGATGCGGTACGGGCGCAACCTGGCCGAGGGGCACGGACTGGTGTGGAACCCGGGCGAGGCGCCGGTGGAGGGGTACACGAACTTTCTGTGGACGCTCTGGATGGGGGCGCTCCACCTACTGCCGGTACCGGAGTCGAAGGTGGCGCTGCTGGTCATGCTCTCGGGCGCCCTCATCCTGATCGGAAACGTGCTCGTGGCGGGCCAGATCGCGTCGAGGCTGGCGTCGGGCTCACGGACGTACGTCGCGCTGGCCCTTTGGTTCACCGCCCTTTACTATCCGCTCATCTTCTGGACTCTGCGCGGCATGGAGGTGGGCCTGATCACGCTCCTCGTGTCCCTGAGCATCCTCTTCGCGCTCCGGCTGCGGGAAGGCTACGGCAGCCGCGCGCTGGCCGCGCTCGCTCTCTCCGTCGCTCTCGCGATCCTCACGCGCGACGACGCCCTCGTGCCGTCCCTGGTGGTCTCCGCTTACGCGGTCGCTTCCGCCAGGCCCGAGCATCGCCTGCGAATCGGCCTCGCGCTAGGCGGGAGCGTCTTCATCACCTTCGGTTTGCACACCCTTTGGCGCATCGGCTACTACGGCGAATCGCTCCCGAACACGTACTATTTGAAGGTCGAGGGAGTTAGCCTCACCGAGCGCATCTCGCGCGGCTTCCTTCAGTTCGTCCGCACCGCCGTCAACCACCTCGCTGCCGCGCTGATCTTCGCCCTCGCCTTTCTCGCGCTTCGGAGGCGCACCCTCCCGCCGGGCGCGGTTCTCTTGGCGGCGGTGTTCGCGGGGCAAGCCGCGTACTCGATCTACGTGGGCGCCGACGCTTGGGAGTGGATGCAGTACGCCAACCGCTACATCACACCCGCCATGCCGGCGTTGCTTATCCTCGCCGCCCTGGGGGTCGGCGCCGTCATCGAAGCCGAGCCGCGCGTCCGGGCGCGCGCCGCCAAGGTTCGGGCGGCCGCCTTCGCCCTCGTCAGCGCGAGGGGAGTGGTCGGGGGGTGGCTGGTGGCGGGCAGGGGCGTGCGGAGGTG
>JAUJNV010000251.1 GCA_030447945.1 Fimbriimonas sp.
CGAGGGAACAGTGCTATATGAAAGAAATACTCGCCAGGGGACCTAGCGAAGAGCCTCACACCCTTCGCCGTCGAGTTGCGCTACGACAACGATTTCTGGCCGTCGATAGCGGACGTGCGAGCCGCGCGCGACTCAGCAGTGGGATTCGGAGCTTCGCGCTACAACGGCTCCCTGCGGCTCTCCGAACAGGTTTGCCGTAGTCAGTATCATGTCAGTACACCGATTGAATTGAGGAGGGCATGAGTTGTCTGAGCAGAACGGGCAGTACGACGTCGCGATCATCGGCGGCGGGCCGGCTGGGTATGTCGCCGGCATCCGCGCGCAGCAGTTGGGCGCGAAGGTCGCGGTCATCGAGAAGGAATACTGGGGCGGCGTCTGCCTGAACGTCGGCTGCATCCCGACGAAAGCGATGGTGAGCACCGTCGAGGTGCTGAAGATGGCGAACATGGGCGCGGACCTCGGACTCAAGGGCAGCGTCGAGGTGGACTATGCTGCCTTCCTCGCGCGCAGGGATAAAGTCGTCAACCAGCTCGTGTCCGGCGTCGAGGGCCTGCTGAAGGCGAACGGTGCCGCACGGTACTTCGGCGCGGCGCGCCTTAAGGGTCCAGGTGAGGTGGAGGTCCAGGGCGCCGACGGCGCACAGACCGTCCGGGCGAAGAACATTCTGCTCTCCACCGGCTCCGTGCCCGCGAAACCGCCGATCCCCGGCCTCGACCTGCCGAACGTCGTGGACAGCACAGGCTTGCTCGCGATCAAGGAGCAGCCGAAGGAACTCGTGATCATCGGCGGCGGGTATATCGGGGTCGAGTTCGGAAACATTTACACGAACATCGGCACGAAGGTGACGGTGATCGAGATGTTGCCCCGTATCCTGATGCAGACCGACGAGGAGCTCGCAAAGCGCCTGACGCAGATGCTCAAGAAGGACGGCATCGACTTTCACTTCGAGTCCCAGGTGATTGGCGTTGAAGAGCACGAGGGGAAGCTCGCAGTGCGCTATGCCGAGAAGGGCGGGGAGGAGAAGCTCGCCGTCGGGGACACCGTCCTGTACGCCACGAGCCGCTGGCCGTACACGGAGGGGCTCGGGCTGGAAGAGGCCGGTGTCGAGATGAACGGGCGCGCGATCAAGGTGAACGAGCAGATGCAGACGAACCTGCCGGGCGTGTATGCCGCTGGTGACGTGATCGGCGGCATCATGCTCGCGCACGTCGCGTGGGAGGAATCGAAGGTCGCGGTCTGGAACATGCTCGGCAAGCGCGCGGAGATCTCGTACAACATCGTACCAGCGTGCGTGTTCTCCACGCCCGAGCTAGCGAGTGGCGGCCTGACGGAGGGCGAGGCGCATGACCAGGGCTACGAGGTGAAGGTGGGCCGATTCCCGTTCAGCGCTAACGGCCGCGCGTTGGGGATGGGCGAGCCGATCGGGATGGTCAAGATGGTGAGCGAGGCGGGGTCGGGGGAGATCCTTGGTGCTCACGTGCTCGGGCCGCACGCGTCTGACCTCATAGCGGAGCCGACAATCGCAATGGAGATGGGGGCGACCGCGGAGGATATGGATTTGACGATCCACGCGCACCCGACCCTGCCGGAGGCGATGCAGGAGGCGGCGCTAGGCACGACAGGCAAGATGATCCACTACGTCGGCAGGTAACCGGCGTTTAGCATGAGGCATTAGAAGGGGCAGCAGGCTTCTCCTAAGGCCTGAACTAAGAGGAAGGTACAGTGCAAGCATCTTTCATACAGGTGGAAACGCCCGAGGGCCCGACGCTGCTCAACCTCCAAAACGTGGCCGCCGTCGCCGTGGATGAGAACGGCACCTTCGGGGTAAGGCGGCGGGTGACAGTACACCTAGCAGGTGGCGCCCAGCTAGCCTTCGACAAGGAGTACGCCGACAAGCTGATCGGCAAACTGCAAGCCGAGGGCCTCCTCACCTTCGTCCCGGCTCAAGGCTAGTCCTACTCTGGGGCACGCCCATCGGCCCGGATTTCGCCGTAAGCACCTTACTGTCGGTCACGATGTCGATGCACGCGTGGGGCCGGCAGTGGATTCAAGTACCCAGGAAAAAGACTGCGATGCTCCGCGCAGGGTTCGAGTGCGTCTTTGACAACCCTTTTTGGCGCTGGCTATCATGGCTGCAGTCCCCAAGAACATTTGTGACTCACCAGGAGGATATTCTTCGTGCTATTCAACAAGGGCCGACAACCCCAGGAGGGCGAGGCCCGCGGCCGGAGCACCGGCCGTCGTTCCGTCTCTCTCGCGCTCGCCACGCTCGCCTTCTCGTTCGCTGCTTGCGGCGGGGGCCAGGCATCCCCCACAACCGGAGCCGCACAGAACGCGGGA
>JAUJNV010000252.1 GCA_030447945.1 Fimbriimonas sp.
GGGTCTTCGCGGACATCGCGGTGCGCCTGGTCTACGGGGACGCCTTCGCCGACAGCGTGCTTCCACTCCAGCTGCTTCTTCCCGGCTCGGTGTTCTACGCCGGTGCCCGAGTGCTGGCGTCGGGACTCTACGCGGCCAACCGACCGTTCACCGCGACGGTGGCGGAGACCGCGGGGGTAGTCATCACGGCCATCGGCCTGGTCCTATTCCTCGGCAGTGGCGGTATCGTGGCCGCCGCCCTTGTCACAACGGTCTCCTACACGATTGTCTTCTTCGCGGCGCTCTTGCTCTACCGTCGTGCAACGGGGCTCGAGTGGCACGCGTTCGTGTACTCGGCGCGCGTGCTCCCGGAAATCTGCAGGACGGCTTGGGCTCAACGCGCGCGGGGCCGGGCATGACTCGATTCATAACCTTGCGCCGGCGCGAGGTGCTTTCTTCGAAGGCAGGGTCGCTCGAGTGAGGATCCTCTTGATCAACCATACGAGTCGCCAGAGCGGAGCAGAGCTCTGTCTGTTGAGCTCGCTCGGGGGACTGCCGGCCGGCGTGGAGACCTCGCTTGCCTGCCCGGAAGGACCCTTGGCCCAGGCCGCCCGCAGGATCGGCGTCCCGGTGGCGCCGATCGGCGAGATCGAGGGAAGTCTACGCCTGCACCCATGGCACACGGCCCGGGCGGTGGGGGCGATTGCCGGCGCGAGCCGTGTCGTGCGACTGCGGGCCCGCTCTGACGGCGCCGAGCTTCTTCACGCTAACTCGACCCGCGCAGGACTGGTGGCCGCGCTCGCAGCCAGGAGGGGAGGACCACCGGTCGTGGTGTCCCTTCACGACTGCCTGCCGGCCAGTCGTGCCGGGGGACTGACCCGACACGCGATCGAGGCCGGCGCGGCGATGATCGTCGCCAACTCGCGCTACACAGCAGACAACTTCCGGCCGAACGGCAACGGTCCGCCTATCCGCATCGTCTATCCCCCCGTCGAGCTGGAACGGTTCGACCCTGGGAGGGTCGATCGCACCGAGGCGCGAGCACGTCTAGGTATCGAGGGCTCAACGGCAGCGCTCGGCATGGTCGCTCAGCTGACGCCGTGGAAGGGCCAGGACACCGCGGTGCGGGCGCTGGCGCGCATACGCACGACTCGGCCGGACGCCAGGCTCTTCCTCGTTGGAGAGACCAAATTCGTCAGCAAAGCCACCCGCTACGACAATGAGGCCTACGCCCGCTCCCTTCAGCGGACGGTAGAGGAGCTCGGCCAAGGGAGTGCGGTTACCTTTCTCGGACAGCGGGAGAATGTTCCGGAGATCTTGCGAGCGTTCGACGTGCTGCTCCTGCCTTCTTGGGAAGAGCCGTTCGGGATGGTCGTGATCGAGGCGATGGCCATGGGCACACCCGTGCTTGCCACAGCGATCGGAGGGCCCTCGGAGGTCATCGACGACGGGCGGAACGGCTACCTGCTGCCACCAAGCAGCCCGGAGGTCTGGGCCGAGGCCGCCGAACGCGTGCTCGACCAGCCCGACGTCCGGATCCGGATCGTTCGAGAGGCGCGCCGCACCGCGGAGCGGTTCTCTCTGGAGAAGCATGTCGATGCCTTGCTAGCGTCCTACCGCGAAGTGTTGGAGTAGACGACCGATTCGCCCTCGCGCCTTCCGTCTACGCCGGCCTCGGCTCCCTCGTCGCTGCCTTCGTCCGTTGGACTGAGCCTTGTCGGTGCGCGTCCTAGTTCTCAGTCCGTACTACCCGCCGGAGCACGGCGGTATCCAGCTCGTCGTCCATAGGCTGGTCAGGAACTGGCACCGCGTCGAGGCCCGGGTCGTCACATCCGACTGTCGTGGAGCCGCGGAGTTCGACCGTGCCGAGCCCGTAGGCATCCGTCGTGTCAGGCCGCCGTGGGCGCTTGGACATCGTGGTGGGATGGCGGCCCTGAACGGTGCCGCGCTGCTGGAGGCATGGAAGTTCGCGCCTCACGTGATTCTCAGCGCTCATATCATCACTGCCCCGTCCGCGTGGGCCATCCGCTGCGTGCGGAAGACGCCGTTCGTCCAGTACCTGCATGCCCATGAGGTCGCCGCGAGGCCTCGCTTGGCGCGCTTCGCCCTGGAGCGCGCGCACGCCTCCGTTGCGGTGAGCCGTCATACCGAGGAGCTGGCGCTTGCCTGCCACCCAAGCCCTCATCGCCTCGTCCGCATCCCGCCTGGGGTGGATCTGCCAGAGAGCTTGTCGAGCGACCGATCGGAGCGCCCCGTCATAGTGACGGTCGCTCGGATGGATGATCGCTACAAGGGGCACGACGTGATGCTACGGGCGCTCGACCTGCTCCGGGCTCGCATACCCGAGGTGCT
>JAUJNV010000253.1 GCA_030447945.1 Fimbriimonas sp.
TATGCGCGTCACGCGCTCGAGGTCGTTGCTCGCGCCCGTCGTCACCTGGTCGTAAACCAGCTCCTCCGCCACGCGTCCGCCGAGGAGGGACGTGACGTCGTCCTGCAGCTCGTCTCGCGTCACGAGATACTTGTCCGCCGTGGGAAGCTGCCAGGTTGACCCCAACGACATTCCGCGCGGGAGGATCGTGACCTTGTGGACGGGGTCGGTGTGCTCCAAGATCTCGCCGACGACGGCGTGGCCCGCCTCGTGGTACGCGATGACCTCGCGCTCCTTGCCGTCCATCACGCGGCTCTTACGCTGGGGACCCGCGATCACGCGATCTAGCGCCTCTTCGAGGTCGGCCTGGCTGATGCGGCTGTGTCCCCGCCGCGCGGCGAGCAGCGCACCCTCGTTCAGCATGTTCGCGAGGTCGGCGCCGGTAAAGCCTGGCGTGCGCTTCGCGAGCACTTCCATATCGACGTCGCCGTCGAGCGGCTTGCCCTTAGCGTGGATGCGGAGGATCAGAAGGCGGCCGTTCGCGTCGGGCACGTCCACCACGATCTGCCGGTCGAAGCGGCCCGGCCGCAGCAGGGCGGGGTCGAGAATGTCGGGCCGGTTGGTGGCGGCGATGAGGATGACGCCCGAGTTCGGGTCGAACCCATCCATCTCTACGAGAAGCTGGTTCAGCGTCTGCTCGCGCTCGTCGTGCCCGCCGCCGAGGCCGGCGCCGCGCTGCCGGCCCACCGCGTCGATCTCGTCGACGAAGATGAGGCTGGGCCGGTGCGCCTTGGCGGTCTCGAAGAGATCGCGGACGCGGGCCGCACCGACGCCGACGAACATCTCGACGAAGTCGGAGCCGCTGATGTGGAAGAACGGGACGCCCGCTTCGCCGGCGATGGCCCGGGCGAGGTGCGTTTTGCCCACGCCGGGAGGGCCGGTGAGAAGAATGCCCTTCGGGATCTTGGCGCCCAGCGCCGCGTACTTCTTCGTGTTCTTGAGGAAGTCGACGATCTCAAAAAGCTCTTGCTTGGCCTCTTCGATCCCCGCAACGTCGTCGAACGTGACCTTCGGCCCAGTCTCACCGACCCGCTTGGCCTTGCTGCGCCCAAAGCTCATCGCCTGATTCCCGCCCATTTGCGCGGGGCGCAGGACGAGGAAGTAGATCAGGGCGAGGATCATCAGGGGGAACGCGACCATCCCGAGGATCTGCCCAAGACCCTGCGTTATGGGAGGGGGCTCTAGCTTCCACTGCGCACCGCTCTGCTCCAGCGCCGCCTCAAGCCTCTCGGCCCCCGGCGCATTGGGATCGGGCACCTTTGCCTCGAACTTCGTATTATCGGCGAGCTTGCCGGTGAGGGTCTGTTGCTGCCAATGCGCCTCCACGACCCTCTTGTCCCCTTCCTTCGTTCGAAGGTACGTGAAGAGCTCGTCGTTGCGCAACTGAACGACCGTTTGCCCGAGCCCGCCGATGCCCCCGCCCGCGGGCATGATGGCGTTCATGACGAGGATGCCCATGACGGCGGCAATCACCAAGAAGAAGAGAGTCTTTGCGGGTCTGTTCAATAGGTCACCAGAAAAAGGATGGTCCCTTGATTAAGCGGTACGTCCGCGAGTCGGCGCACGTTACCCGGAAGGCGTCCCGCGCGTGGGGACCTGGGACTCACGAAGGCCCTTTTTCGGGGTCTTTTCGCAGAGATCCGAACCTCAACACGACGACGCGATCCGCTCCTGCGTCCCGCGCCGCCCTTCCATCGAGGCACACCCCCGGCGCCCAGAGCGGCCCCGCGAGATCGCAGACGAGGGGCAGCCGCGCCCGCGCGGCGGAGGTAAGGCGCGCTTCGGAGAGAAGGTCCGAGAGCCGGCGATGGCCGTTAAAGCCCAAGGGGCTCATCTCGTCGCCCGGCTTCGGCGTTCGGAAGTAGAGGCTGCCGCGCACCTTACGCGGATCGAGCTGCGCTTCCAGGCTCGCGCGCTTCGGCATGTCGACGGGCGGAGTCGCTTCATAGGCGGTAAAGCGCCAGCCGAACTCCTCGCTCTCCGTCTCGCCGGGCAACGTGATGCCGTAGCGAAAGGGAACGGTCGGCCTCAGGGAGCGCACGGCGACGAGCTCAGGATCCCACTCCAGCACCACTTCGCCGCCATCGGCGGTGACCGAGCCGCGCTCGGAATCCGCGAAACCGCGGACGGCGACGGCCGTCTGCTCGGCGCTCAGCGTCGCGCCCAGCGCGCCGGTGGCGAGGCGGAGGCCGCGCTTGAAGAGGGTCGGCGGCAGGCTGCTGAGCTTCGTGCGGTCGAAGGCGGCTTCGACGTCTTCGGTGAGGAAGCGAAGCGGACCGTTCAGGAGGAC
>JAUJNV010000004.1 GCA_030447945.1 Fimbriimonas sp.
GCCCGTCCGATCTAGCGGCCCACACCGCGCCGGTAGAGCCGCCCCGGTTCAGCCTGTTCCGCATGTAGCGGGTGGAGCCCGGAGCCGAGGCAGGAGGGCCCTTTGCCGAAGCTCAGCCCCCACGTTCGGCTAGACTCCATCTAGATGGTCCGGACCCACGGCATCAGCAAGCAGTTCCCGCAGCCGAAGGGAGACCCAGTCAGGGCAGTGGACGACGTCACCCTGGAGGCGCAGCCCGGCCGCATCTTCGGCCTCCTGGGCGTCAACGGCGCGGGCAAGACGACGCTCTTGCGGATACTGTCGACGGTGCTTAAGCCGACGAGCGGCACGGCCGAGATCGCAGGGTACGACGTGCTGGCCGATCCGGAAAAGGTCCGCGCGAGCATCGGCTTCATGTCCACCTCGACGGCGCTCTACGGCCGTCTGACCGCCCGCGAGATGATCGCGTACTTCGGCGGACTGTACGGGATCCGCAAAGGGGAGTTGAAGGAGCGGATGCACGCGACCATGGATCGGCTCGACATCGGTCCTTTTGCCGACCAGCTTTGCGACACCCTCTCCACGGGGCAGAAGCAGCGGGTCAGTATCGCGCGCACCATCCTCCACGACCCGCCCGTTCTCTTTTTCGACGAGCCCACAGCCGGTCTCGACGTCGTCACGAGCCAGACGGTGATGGAGTTCATCGAGAACGCCCGCGACCGCGGGAAGACCGTGGTCTACTGTACGCACACGATGAGCGAGGTCGAGCGCCTCTGCGACCACATCGCCATCATCCACGGGGGAACCCTGAAGGGGGAGGGGACGGTGGATAGCTTGAAGACCCGCACCGGAGAGGCGAGCCTGGAGAAGGCTTTCCTCGCCCTCGTCGGGTACCGGTCCGAGCTTGAGTCAGGCTCCCCGGTGGTCGCCGCACTATGAGCCCGATCGCCCAGGTCTTCGGGAGAGAGCTGCGCGAAATGCTCCGCGATAAGCGCGTCCGCACCTCCGCGTTCATCATCCCTCCGCTGCTCATCGTCGGCATCCTCTTTCTCCTCGGCACCGTCATCTCCTCCATCGGGAAGCCTAAAGGGCAGCGCATCCACGTGGTGCGCTCCCAAAGCCCCGTGCTGGAGCTGCTCCGCAAAAACGAGTTCACGATCGTGGAAGTACCGACCCTTGCTGAAGGTAAGCGACTCGTCAAGGACGGCAAAGCCAGGCTCCTTCTCGATTTCCCGGAACGTGCCGTTGACCGCCCTCATCAGCTAAGGGTCGATGCATACCGTGATCCCAAGCAGCAGACGGGAGAGATGGCGTTTCGTATCGTGTCTTCGCTGGTGGCTCAGCAAAACAAGGAGACTCTTAAAGCAGTCTTGGACTCACGGGGAATCCCACAGATCGCACAAGAAGCGATAAAAATTACAGAGACACCGATACAGGTCGGGGACAAGACGAGGTCGAGCGACATCATCGTCAGCCTGCTTCCCTACCTGATCATCCTGTGGGCTTTCCAAGGCGGCTTTAGCATTGCCTCGGACCTGGTGGCGGGCGAGAAGGACAAGAACACCCTCGAAACGCTGCTCATAACGCCGATTAAACGCACCGAGATCGTGCTGGGCAAGTTCTTCGCGCTGGCGACCGTGTGTCTGTTTAGCAGCCTCTCCTCCCTCGCCGGATTGGCCGCTATGAGCATCCTGCAGGTCCCCGCGACCAGGGTGCTCTTCAAAGACGGGCTGGGGGTCTCCCCTCTCGCCTTCCTCACGATCCTCCTGGTCCTACTGCCTACCGTCGCGCTGTTCGCCAGCCTCCTCCTGGGCGTAAGCGCCTACGCAAAGACTGCGCGGGAGGCGCAGACCCATATGGGTCTGCTGTTCGTCGTGATCCTCATGCCCGCCATCTTCAGCCAGTTCATCGGCATGACGGATGCAGCGAACGCTCAGTGGGTCCACTTCGTACCGGTCCTGAACACGGCCAACACGATCCGTACGGCTCTGCTCGGCAAGGCCGATGTGGGGGCGGTCGTCGCCACCGTCGTTATCAGCCTCGCGCTCGCCCTTCTCGCCCTTCGATGGGCCGTGTGGCTGTTCAACCGCGAGCAGGTGCTCGCGCGGGTTTAGCAGCGCGTCCCTTTAGCAAAGCGCCAAGGGCGGTGCTCCCCCTTGCACGTGACATCCGCGGAAATGAAAATTCGACTCCTTGCGATCGACCTCGACGGCACTTTGCTCACCCGCGAGCGTCGGCCCCACCCTGAGAGCACACGGGCCATTCGACGGGCAATCGGTGCGGGTGTCACGGTGGCGTTGGCCAGCGGCCGCGTTCGGCCCAGCATGCGCCCCTTCGCCGAGGAGATCGGCCTTGAGGGCCCGATGGTCTGTGGAAATGGGGCACATGTTCTGGGCCCGAACGGTGATGAGATCCTCCACGATCCGCTCCCCGCCGACGCGTTCGAGGTCGTCCGCCGTTACGCCGAGGAGGAGGGCGTCCACCTTAACATGTACACGCGCCACGAGTTGCTCTTCCTGCACGAGACGCCCTGGGGGGACGTGTACCGAAGCCGAGTGGCCGTGACCGAACCGCGGCTCACCACCCTAGACGAGATCCGCGCGCAGGTCGTGACGAAGGCGATGATTATCGACGACCCCGAGAGCATCCCACGTCACAAAGCCTCGCTCGCGCCCCTGCTCGGCGGACGTGCGCACATGACGGAGAGCGAGCCGGAATACCTGGAGTTCCTCTCGCCCAGCGCCGATAAAGGGACGGGCCTCCGCGCACTCGCCGAGTTCTTGGGGATCGCGCGGGAGGAAACGGCGGCGATCGGCGACTATTTGAACGACCTGGGCATGCTCCGCTGGGCGGGGCTGTCGGCGGCTATGGGAAACGCAGCGGAGCCGGTGAAGCAAGCTGCTCAACGCGTGATGCCGACCAACGACGAGGGGGGCGTGGGAACGTTCATTGACACCTGGGTGCTCCATGAAGGACAATAGGCTAGGCTGTGCAGGGGAAGGAGAGGTCGGATGAGGGTTAGTTTGGGTCGTATTCTAGTGGCGGCCGCCGGAACACTGTGCGCTGCAGTATCGCTGGCGGGGACGCTCACCGTCACCTCCCCACCGAGGGGGGCTACGTGGGCGCGAACAGCACCGTCAGCTTCGCCCTGCGCGGCGCGGCGGTCGAGGCGACCGCCGTCCGGGCGGAGGTCACAGCCCGAACGGGGTCGTAACGACCTCCGAGGAGCGCTTCACTCGAACGTGGCGGTGAAGTCGAAGGCCTCTTCCCCTCCGCATCGGCGCATCCGCCCCCGATGGCGCCTACACCCTCGTCGTGACGGTGAACGAGCCGAACAACCCCTACAACGAGGTCCGCCTGAACGTGCTGGTCGACGTCAAGAGGCCCGAGTTCCTGGACTACAGTCCAAACAACGGATCCTTCGTGAAAGGGACGGTCAAAATCCAGGCGTCGATCCGCGAGACGAATGTCCGGGACTGGCAAGTGCGTGTGAACGAGGAGGACATCCCGAATAACACCGGCACGGGCAACACCGTGACGGTTCTCTTCACCCGACTCGATCCCACGCGACGGGCCGCAGACGGTCTCGATCCGCGTGCGCGACCAAGCGGGTAACGAGCGGACTCAGACGTTCACCGTCACCCTCGACCGCATTCCTCCGACCGCCACGATCGTCTTCCCCACCTCGACTACAGGCCTCCGCCGAAACTCCACTCTGAACATCGTGCTGGACTTTACGGACGCGACCTCGAACTCGGTCGACGTGACGGGGATCGACGTGCTCATCCTCGATGCCAACGGAAGGCCCGTCGGCCGCGCGTTCCGGTCGACGTTCGGCGCCACTCGGCCCGGCGTTTTGCGATGGACGGGACGCATTCGGCTTAAGTGGATGCCGCGCCGGTTCAGGATACGCGTCACGGTCGTGGATCGCGCGGGCAACGTGGGGACGCCGCAAGAGATCTCGCTGAGCATTCGATAACGGAACACCTATGCAGAAAAGGGCCGGATTAGCCTTCGTCTTGGCGGGAGTCGCCGGCTCCGCCGCCGCTCAGGTCCCGGACCTACTGAACGCCCTGGATGTCGGCGGCCGGGCCATGGGAGCGGGAGGCGCTTTTCAACGTCTCCAACGCCGACAGCCTCTCCTCCTACAACAACCCCGCCGGACTGGGTTACCTTGAGCGGCGCAACCAGGATCGCGTACCGCAATCTCCCCAAATCGCGCAGTACGCTCAGCGGTTCGTTCGAAAACCCGGACGTCTCCTCGGACGCTCAGAGCGGCAGCCGTGCGATCACCCACGCCGGCCTCGCTTTGCCCATCCGCGACCTCTTGGGTCGCGGCAAAGCTCGCTGGGCTTTTCCTACACCGTCGGCGGGTACATCGACGACCTGCGGACGGCGGACACTCTCAGCAGCGGCGCCCTCCAGATCACGCAGTACCGCGAAGCGCTCAAGGCGCGCTCGAGTTCTTCACGATCGCCTACGGAAGCACGCTGGGCAACGGCTCGCTCACCTACGGCTTCGGCCTCTTCATGGTGCGCCAGCGCATTGAGAGCAGTACATGAGCGGCGTGCTCCGCGACGGAAACACCGTCATCGACGACATCGACTCCGAAGCGTCCTCCACCGGAACCGGCTTCGGAGCCATCCTCGGCCTCCAGTTCACGCCGTCTAAGACCCCGAACCTGAGCTTCGCGGCGAGCCTTCGCACTCCGGCCAATCTATCCGGGAACGACGAGACCTCCGACCTCTCTCCCGCGTCCCCGGACGCCTCCTGCTGGGCGCCGCCTACCGACTCGACGGGCTGCGTGGTGGACAGGACTTCCTCGTCATCAGGACGCAGGCTGGCCTCTACTTCGGCGGCGAGGGCAGGCCGCCGTTCGACCGAAGCGCTCAGACCACCTTGGGCGTCGGTGTTGAGTACAGCTACGCGGGCTTTGGCTTTGGCCGATTCCCTCTGCGCGCGGGTATATGAGCATACCGGCGGGCGGTGACGGATACGGAAGCCGAAACGCTTACACCTACGGCATTGGATTCCGCCCCACTGCCGGGAACTACAGCCTCGATCTCAACTTCGCCACTCCTGAAGGAGGCGGTTCCGACGTCGCCCTTTGGGTCTCTTACAGGTTTTAATATAATGAGGATGTTCCGCGCCGCCTTAGCCTTTTTCTCTGCGCCCTCGCCACACGGGCCGAAGCCCAACCTGCGCAGGAGCCCCCGACCGGCACGACGCCGACCTGGAGTAGCTGGAGCGACGCCTACGCGGCGGGCCTCCAGGCCGCCCGGGCCGGCGAGTGGGCGGCGTCGCGCGTCGCGTTCAAGCAGGCGATGGTGTTCCGCCCTGAGGACGCGGCTTCGCCGACGCTCCTACCGGGACCGGCTACGGAGCCCCGGCGCTGGCGCAACGGCGCGGCCTATTCTCTAATTTCCTCTCTGCCTATGCGGCGTACCGCCAGGGCATCGGCCTTGCCGACGCTACCGAATCGGCTTCGGCTCTTGAACACCGCTGCCGCGTTCGAGACGCTGCTGGCGAAAAACCAGCACGCCCGCGAGACGTACTTCTTCCTGAACGCCATCTACTCGCGCACCGGCAACTCCGTGAAGCTCATGGAGCTCGAGGCGCGGGCGGCCGATCGAAAGTACAAGTTCAACTGGAAGGTCGAGGCCGACGCCATCGCGCCGGAGGACTTAGGCGCCTTTCAGGCGGCCAACGGGTCGCCCGGGGCGGGCGGAGGCACGAACGTAGCACGGCCCGGCGAGATCCCCACGGTCCGGGCGGGCGAGACGATCACCGGCGCGCCCACCGCCGCCACCGGCGGCGTCGCCCCGGTACCCACCAAGTTCGCCCTCATCGTCGGCAACGCCCAGAGCCGTCTGACCGACGGCGTCGTTCCCTTCGCGGAGGACGACGCGCGACGGGTGCGGGAGTCGTTGATCGCCAACGCGGGCTACCCGGAGGCGAACATCGACCTGATCCTGAACACGACCTCGACCCAACTGATGGAGAGCGCCCGCGCGCTTGCCGAGCGGGTGCCTGAAGGCGGCACCGTGTTCATCTACTTCAGCGGCGCCGGAGTGAACGTTGATGGGCGCGACTACCTGGCCGGCGTGGAGAGCGAGCTCGCGACCGACCCCACCGGCATGGTCCCCAAGTCGGACATCTACCGCCTTTTCATGGCCAAGGGCGCGCGCATCTTCGCCTTCTTCCAGGCGAACCGTCTCTTTGAGAATGGACGCTATTTCGGCGCGGAGGTACCGCTGGTCGGCTCCATCTCCCAGACCCAGGCGACCATGCCCGGGGAGAGGATCACTTCGTATGTGCGCAACGGAAAGCAGGTGGGCATCTTCACGGATGCGATGGTGAACGTGATGAGCGAGTTGCGCACGAACCGCCTGCCGATCATGGAGTTCGGTTGGCAGATCTTCTATCGTATGAAGCGCGCCGGCACCGGCTCCACCGGCGGCGGCAGCCGGCAGACCCCCACCTTGCCGCACATGACGAACATGGCTTCGGACGCCCGGTTCTAGGGACGCCTTATCTCCGGGCGACTCCGTAGGCTCACCCGCTGACCAGCGGTGAGATCCTCTTGCTCGCGAGGACCAGGCCGTCGAGCGTCAGCGTCGGCTCGTACCCTTGGAGGCTTTCACAGAGTCCGAGGAACATTCCGCCGAGGCCCCCTGTGGCCACCACCGTAACGCCGCCTCCAAGCTCGTGGGAGATGCGGCGGGCGAGGGCGTCCACCGCGCCCGCGTACCCGAGCATCACCCCGGAACGAAGCGCCTCGCCGGTGTTCGTCCCGATCGCCCGATCCGGAGCCTTGAACTCGACCAGGGGCAGCTTAGAGGCGCGGCTCGCGAGAGCCTGGGCGGAGACGACGACCCCCGTCATGATCGCCCCCCCGAGATAGACGCCTGCGCCGGAAACGGCGTTGAATGTCGTGGCCGTGCCAAAGTCGACCACGATGAGCGGCGGCGTATACCGCTCCAGCGCGGCCAGCACGTCGCAGATCCGGTCCGGCCCCACGGCCGTCGCGGGTTCGTAGTCGACGGCCAGTCCGACCTCGGCGCCGCTACGAAGGAACTGCACCGGCACCTTCAGCCAGCGCTCGCCCAGCCGGCGCAGGGAGTCCTCGGCCGCCGGAACGACGGAGGCGCAGATGACACGCTCGATCCGCCAGTCCAACCCTTCGAGATCGAACAGCGCGCGTAGCCAGACGGCCAGGCCATCCTCCGTCTCCTCCGGGTCGGTCGGTCGGCGCCAGACGGCGCGCCAGGAAGCACCGTCCCAAAGCCCGAAGACCGTGTGGGTGTTGCCTACGTCAATCGCCAAGAGCATGGGTCAAGTCCACTCGTGCCTCGACCCGCCCGCCGAGCGCCCTCTCCATCGCACCGACGATCCGGTTCGCCACCCGGTCCCGCAACTCGTAGTTGTCGGCCTCAACCATCACGCGCACCATCAGCTGTGTGCCGCTCGGGCGGACGTTCAGCCTTCCCCGGCCCTCAAGGTCGCTTTCTCCCTGCGAAATGGCTTCCTCGATACCCGGAGCCTCCCGCCAGCCTCTCCCTCTGGGCGAGGTGCACGTTCACGAGGAGCTGCGGCCAGGCTCGTAGTCTTCGAAGAACGCCGAGGCGGGCCGCAGGCGGCGCATCACGCGAAGCGTCTCCAGCATCGTCACGAGTCCGTCGCCCGTCGGCCCGTGCTCCGGAAAATGATGCCCGCCCGCTCTGCTCGCCACCCAACCGTGCGCCCGTTTCCGCGATCCTCTTCGAGACGACTTGTCGCCTACGGCGTTCGCTCCAGTCGAAGCCCGTGCCGTGAGGTACGCCCTCGAACCCGCCGTTACTCATTACGGTACCGACAACGATCGGCGGCTCGGGCCGGTGGTGGGCGGCCCAAATCGATGTCCGGTCCCCGTTGATGACGCCCCGCTCGTCGCAGAACACCGCGCGGTCCGCGTCCCCATCGAAGGCGACGCCGACCTCCGCCCGACTTTTGGGTGAAGCGTCCGATCGTGTCCGGCTTCGTCGCTCCCCTTCGGCGTTGATGTTCATCCCGTTGGGACGGTCACCGACCACTACGACGTCCGCCCCGAGCCGCCGCAGAGCCTCCCGGAGCGATGTCGTAGGCGGCGCCATGCGCCCCATCCACCGCCACACGCATCCCATCCAGCGCCGGGGACGATGCTCACGAGGAACTCCAGATAGCCGGCCAAGGCCAATCGGTCGGAGTCCAACGAGCCCACGCCACCGCCCGGGCCTCGCGTCCGTCGATGACATCAGGGCTTCGATCACCTCCTCGACCTCGTCCGGTAGCTTCCGCCCGTCGTGGCCCAGTAGCTTGATGCCGTTATCCGCGCCGGATTGTCGGCTCGCCGAAACCACGACGCCGAGACCGAAGTCACCAGTGTGCGAGCGAGACGGCGGGCGTCGGCGCCACGCCCAGCGTCACCACATCCACGCCCATCGAGCACAGCCCGCTGGCAAACGCCGCCCCAGCATGGGGCCGCTCCGGCGGGTGTCTCGACCGATCACCGCGCGCCTACGGGCGTCTGTCTGCGAGATAGCGTCCCGTGCCCGGCCCAGATCCAGCGCAAGTTCTGGCGTCAGCCCTTCGTTGATGCCCTGTACACCGTCCGTGCCGAAGTGGCGGCGGCTCAGGTCGCTTGGCGACCCTTACGCGCGCCGGGCGGATCATCCCCGCCGAGGCGATACCCGGGCTCGACCTCGGCCGCCACGGTGTCCTCCGGTCCTTCGTCGGTCGCCACCGTGCCGACCGCTTCGTGGACGTCGAGATCGAACGGCTGCCCGACCGCCGCCACCGCGTCACGCCCCGAGCCTCCAGCACCGACCGGAGCTGCTGCTCCACGGCGCGGACGCCCTCCACCACCGCCTCGGGTGGCACCCTTCGCCGAGAGCGACCGTCCGCTCGAAGTTGTCCGCGACCGGCAGGAGCGCGGTGACGAACTTCGATCGCCACCTGGCGCATCTGCGCCGTCTCGGCCTTGGGTCCTCCGGCGGAAAGTTCTGGAACTCCGCCATCGTCCGGAGAAGGGCGTCCTTGGTTTGGTCTCGCTCCTCGCAACCTTCTTGACCTGCTCGCGAGCTAGATCCGCAGAACGAGTCGCCCTCGGTCAGTGCCTCGGGCATCTCGATGGTCGGATCTGGTCGTGCGGCTCGGCTTCGGGCGCGGTGTGGACAAGGTGGGATACGTGGGAATGATGAGTTTACCTTTCGGCCCTCCGACGTTGCCTCGCCCGTGGACGTCGGCCGGCGTGGCCGCGGGAGGCAACCGCCGCGACCAGGAGGCCCAGGCGACCCCGGCGACAGCGACGGCCATCCCCACCCATTGAAGCGGCACGAGCGCGCGGCCCGTAAGCAACCACGCGAAGAGCGCGGCGCAGGGCGGCACGAGGAATTGGTAGAGGGTTGCGCCTCCGGCCCCGACCTTGCGCACCCCTTCGTAAAACAAGACGAACGCGAGGCTTCCGGCCAGGAGGCTCACATGGGCGAAGAGCAGCCACCCCTGGAGCGAGAACGACCTCAGATCGGCATCCAACGCGGGTCCGAGACCCCAGGGCAGAAGCGCCACCAGAGCCCCCGGCATCGAGAGCGTCAGGGTACGCAGGGGCGAGTGGCGGGCGAGGATGGGCCGGGTAAGCACCACGTAGAACGCCCACACCGCCGCCGAAATGAGCACGAGTCCGTTCCCCAGAAGCGAGCCGTGCCCGCCGGAGTGGCCGGTAAGCACGACCATGCCGACGCCCGCGAAGGCGATCACGGACCCCACGAAGGCCCCCGCGCTGGCGTGCTCCTGGCCTAACCGGGCCGAGAGCAGGATCGTGAAGATGGGCGCGGTAGAGAGCATGATCGCCCCTTCGGCCGCAGTCGTGCCGCGCATCCCCTCCAGGAACAGCACCATGTACGCGCCCATCCCGATGAATCCTCCGAACAGGATCTTCCCGGCTTCTCCGGGCGGGTAGCGGAGGGTCTCCCTGCGCGCGAGGCAGAGGAGGGCGAGGAATACCGTCATCACGACGTACCGCACCAGCGCGAGGGCGGGAGGCTCGATCTCGTTGTAGAGAAGCTTCAGGGCAATAAAGTTAAGCCCCCAGATCAGCACCGTCACCGTCAACGGAAGGTTCGGCACAAAGCGGGGACGCACGGGAGAGTATGAGCCAGGGAGGGGGAAGACGGGGTGTGGGGTGTGGGGGACAGGGGGCAGGGAGGGCTGGTACCTCAACCCTCAACCCTTAACTCCCGTTCCCTGTCTCCCGCACCTTACGCCCCGTCTTCCCCCCTTCCACCGGACTTTCCGCTAAGATAAAGAACATGGCGGTCACGGATTACTCGCAGGGCAATTACGGCGCGGCGAAGCGCTTTCGACTGGTCCTCCGCGAGTCGGGGACGATCAAGGAGATGGGCGGCGACGAGGTATCTATCGCCGTCGGCATCGTGGACAGCATCTTCATGCAGGCCCTCGACACCGGGACGTCGGACATCCACCTCCAGCCCGAGCGGGGGCAGCTCCGCATCCGCTACCGCCAGGACGGCGTGCTCCACGACACCGGCCAGCTCCCGCCTGAGCAGGCGCAGAACGTCATCGCGCGTCTGAAACTGGCGGCGGGTATGCAGATCGACGAGTCGCGCGAGCCCCAGGACGGCCGCATCGACATGGAGTACTCGGGACGCCGCCTTTCTGCCCGCGCCTCCTGCGTTCCCGCGCTGAACGGCGAGAAGTTCGTCATGCGCCTTCTCGACCCGCAGGCCATGAAGGTCGATCTGCCCAAGCTGGGCATGCCCGAGGACGTGCTGAAGAAGTGGACCAAGGCGATCCAGGTCCCCTACGGCCTAATCCTCGTCACTGGGCCCACCGGCTCCGGCAAGACCTCCACGCTCTACGCCTCACTCCAGCAGCTCGACTCGAAGAAGCGAAACATCGTTACCGTCGAGGACCCGGTCGAGTACGAGTACGACACGAACATCGCCCAGGTCCAAGTCGGCGGCAACTCGAGGATGACCTTCCCGAGCGTGATGCGCGCCTTCCTGCGCCAAGACCCGGACGTGATGATGGTCGGGGAGATGCGCGATCCCGAGTCGCTCGCGATCGGCATCCAGGCCGGCCTCACGGGGCACCTTGTGCTCTCCACGATCCACACGAACAACGCGATCGAGACTATCGGGCGCATGGTCGACATGGAAGCGGAGCCGTATCTCGTCGCGGGCGTAACCGTCGCCATCCTAGATCATCGCCTCGTCAGTATAAACTTCGGCAAGTGCCGCGAGGCGTAACGCCCGGAACGCCGACGAGATTGAAGGCGCTCCTCACTCCCGAAGAGCTGGAAACCGGCCGCTTCGCCAAGGGCCGCGGCTGCTCGGACTGTCGAGGCACCGGCTACAAGGGCCGCATCGGCGTCCTTTGAGCTCATCATGGGCACCGGACTTCCGCGCCGGGATCGCCCGCAACGCCGACTTTCCACCATGCAGGAGATCGCCCGGCGCCAGGGCTACCGCACGATGCTGGAGGACAGCCAAAGCCAAGGCCTTCTCCGGCTGGACCACACCCGAAGAGGTCATCAAGGCTGTCTTCACACAGGCGCTCGATTAGGCGGATGCCGTGGTGGCACGAAATGGTTTTCTTTCTCAGCGCGCGTTCGCAGCTCGGCAAGGGCCTCTGGGTCGGTATCGGGCTCTTGCCGGCGGCCACCTCTGTGCCAGGCGCGGGGCGGCCCCTTCAGGGGATTAAACGTGTTGAAGGCGGGCCGGTGTACCGCGATCAATGTTATCGTCCTTAAAGACCTCGACCGCGACATTCCGTCGGAGGTGGGCCTGCCGACATCGTTCCACTGGTATGGCAGCTATCCAATCGCGTTCTTTTTCGCATTCCGGAGAATTACGACAAGCCCGTTCCGCTCAATCAGTCAACCCAGTCGAGGAACCAGCCACGCGCCTTTCTGGTGACGCCGAATGGCGATCAGACGCCCCTTGACATCCAGCAGACGTTCAAGAACCCGCAGGCCGCGTGTATCCTCATTCCCCGGAGTACCCTCCCACGCCTTATCTGGATGTGCGTGTGGTTCTTCCTGAGGGCGGGGAGACCGTGTGGCGAATCATCTCCCTGCCGGAGACGGAGGAGGCCTTCGACACGAGGGGCCCATTGCGACCCGTGTACGGCAAAACGGAATGGAGTTCGAAGGAAAAGCGTGGACTGAGGTTCTGCGGTCGGGCCAGCGGTTTCCCAGGCTTTTCTGGGATCCGCGCCCGCGGCAGCTTTCCCAGGGGAAATTTGGCGATGGCGCAACGTGAGGATGGAATCTCCGTTCAAGGTCCCAGGCCGCGACCCAGCGACTATTGGGTGTGGGATGCTAGGATCCGGGAGCCAGCCGTGCTCGGCTTCGGCGGGTGCGGACTTCACGATTCGCTTATCTGTGGCCGAGAGTCCGAGCGTATGGCGCCCTCACCCGCTTCACCGCTCTTGAGGAGGAAGTGGACTTTGGGTCGGTGCCGATCGCACAGGTCAATGACAGGGGTTCCTGAGACGAAACTCGTACACCCTCAAGCGAGTCATGAAGGCAACGACGCGGGGAGGTTTTCGAGTTGCCTACACCCGACCGCCAGTGGTGCACGGAACGACAGTCCGTCGCGCGTACTCAGGTTGAGGTGGTTCCCGAGATGACTACCTTCGCCGAGGCTTCGCCGACAAATGGGCGGAAAGCGCTCAGAGCGAGAGCACTATTCTAGAAGTTAGACCGCTTTCGGACGGACACGGCTTCCAGAACTGCATCAGCCATCCCCGGCCCGGCGTCGTGGTACGCTTCCCCGACGCGAAGTACGTCAAGCTCCCACCGGAAGCTAACGATAGGGCACCCCTTCGACTCATATTTCGGCGACTCGTTCCCGTACAGGAGTTTCCTTTCGACCTCAGGCTCCCGTTGCACCGACTGCCGGATGCCGCCCGTCCGCGACATCCACGACGGTCCGAACAGTGGCGGCTATTTCGATCCTCTTCCAGCGCTGGCCTCCAGCGACGAAACGTCCTTGCGCTGATTAGCGCTCACCTGATGAATGCTTTCATCCTCTCGACTGCGGTACTGCTCGCCTTTTCCGGAGGAGGCGACGGAGCCGTCCAATCTCCGTTGAGCGAGGGCGTAGGATGTCCCTCACGGGGACCGTCCGCACCCACCCCGCTGTGCCCGCTCTTCCTCAACCGGAGCCGGGACATCCTCGTCTACCTACCGCCCGGCGGGGGACCGCGGTCGGCGCTACCAGTGCTCCTGCACGACGGCCAGAACGTGTTCGACGGCGCGCATCGTTCATCCCGAACGTAGAGTGGCGGGCCGATGAGACGGCGCAGTCGCTGATCCAGGCAGGACTGATCGAGCCGCTAATCATGGTCGCGATCCCCAATGCGGGCGTAGAGCGGGCGAACAGTACCTGCCGACGCGCCAAGTTCCGCGATAACGAAATCGGGGCCGAGCCGACCTGTACGGGCGGATGATCGTTGAGGAGATCAAGCCGATGATCGACCGCACGTACCGCACCAGCGCGACGCGAAGAACACCGGTCTCGGCGAGCTCCTCCTTCGGAGGGATCGTGACGCTCCACCTCGGCCTCAAATACCCGAGCGTGTTCGGCAGGTTGGCGATCTTTCTCCTTCCGTGTGGTGGGATGATGGAGTGATGCTGAAGGGTCGGGCCCGCTTCGCGAAAGCTCCCGGCCCGAGGCCTGGCTGGACGTCGGGACGGAGAGGAGCAGGGCCGAGGAAAGCACGATGCAGCTCCGCGACGCATTCGTGAAGAAGGGCTGGAAGGTCGGTCGCGATCTCGTGGTCTATGTAGAGAAGGGCGCGAAGCACAATGAAACCGCCTGGGCCGGTCGTTTGACGCGATCCTCATGTTCCTTTTCGGGCGCACGTACTTTAGAGCATCCGAAAACCCTCCGACGGAGGTCGTGTTCGTTTGGCGTCGGGGATCGCCTTCGTGTGGGGCTGGACCCGGGCGCGGAGCTTACGATGCTCGTCCTCAAACCGTTTGGATGAGGCTGATCGGTTCCGGAGCGGCGGGGCCGTTCAAGGAGAGCCAGCTCGAGTCGGAATTCGTTCGCGCCTGGCCGACATTCCCGAGAATAATAGAGGTCATGGCCGGCCCAGAAGGAAGACTATTACCCAAACACCGGATCTGGATCGGGGTGGCCGTCATGATCGGCATGGGGATGACATTGATCGCGGTCTTTCCCGACGTGGTCCCCCTTGGCCTTCCTCGCCTGCGGCTTTCCGCGCCCGACTTCAGCGTCCTCCGCCATCGGTTCCTGCGAATCGCCCTCGTGAATGCGGTCGGCGATAGCCAGACATTCCCCGAGGAAGTTGGAACCTCGAAAGGCTTTGTGCGCTTCCCGAAGCACGTCACGTTCTTCTTCACGATCCCCAAGGCTACGATGTGGCTACGTCGCAGGTGAGATTCGGCCGTTCTCCCCGGCCCGAAGGAGCCTTGTAACGCCCGAGGAGGGGATGAAACGCCGCTCGACATCCAGCAGGACTTCGAGAACCGCGCGCCGCGTGCATTCAGATCCCCCGCCGCTACCCGCCCGACCTGGACTACCTCGACGTAAAAGTCATTGCTCCCGGCGGCGACACAACCGGCTGGAGATTAGACAATCTGCCGAAGACCGAAGAGGCGTTTTCGAAAACCCCCGGTACCCGCCGCGAGCAGCGCCTGCCACACGATCGCGGTGGAAGGTCTCTGGAGCGAGGAGTCCACGAAGAACGTGACCTTCCGTCTTGCCGGCGATCCGCCCGCGGTATCCGCGGCGGAGGATGGGAGGTGCGCGATTTGGACTCGGTCGCGCCCTTCGCGCCCGGTAAAGAGCCTCTGTCAACCGGCACCTACTGGGGCCATCTCCGCAGCTAAATCAACCGTCGGCGACGCCACCTCGGACGACTACGCACACCTTACGCCGGTGGTCCGCGCAACCGGCAAGCTGGTGCGGTTCGCGAGACCTCGAGCTTGGACTTCGGCCTAATCCCGGTTCGTCCGCGCCCAGACCCACCAGGGGAGCGCATCGAGGAGTACCTCCTCGGCCTTCCCAAGCCCCTCGTCCGGACCACCTCCAAGGGGCTGCGCGTCGCTCTGCAGCCGTTCGAAGGACCGAAGCACTCCCTACTACAGCGCGGGGGCACCGGTCCTGTACGTGCACAGTGGTCGACAGTGGGACCTTAACCCCACGGACCCCAAAGCTGGTGGCAATCCCGGCTCGGCGCAGAGGATCATCGACGCCAAGATGGATGCACCGGCCAGGGCCTTTTTCCACGGGTCTACGACGCATCCCAACCGGCGGCCAGGACGCGGGCGCTTCAGGGTCCAGGGAACTGATCTACATCGTGGCCGGACGAAGAAGGGACCGTACAGATTTAAAGTCCGCACGTCCGACGGAGGATCGCCCTCGAGAGATACCCGTTCGATCTGCGCCTCCCCGTCGTGCCCCGCCTGAATCCGATCGTTCGGCACAACATGGCCGGGCTGTCTTCGATGAGCTTCGACCTTGACTACGACAAGCTCCGCCGCCTCACCAGCGGCGGGTCCAGGCGCCCCATCCCTTCCATCAGCAGGGGCTGGGCTCCACACTCCGTGATGAGCCGCTTGTACTCCTCGCGACCGGACGGATCTGCGGTCGAGGTCGTACAAGCCGAGGGTGTTCACGCGGCCGTTGTCCTCGCGGAGCGCGGTGTCCCAGTCCACCTGGTCGGTGAGGAGTACCAGGTGAAGCCCACGACGGGGACCCCGACGGACTTCAGCAGATGCACGTTCGCCCATTCCTTGCGAAGCCACTCGACTGCACCGTCCTCTCCGAAGTTCGTCTCCGTGTGCATCACCGGCATGTGATACCGGTCGAAGTACTGCTTCGTAATGACGTAGTAGCCAAACAGCTCGCCGGAGGCGGATGTGGAACCGTCTTCGTGCACGTAGTGCTCGTTGGTCACGTAGTAGTCGTTCCCCATGATGCACCGCGCGCTGACGTGGTGGTTCATAAACCAAGCGTATTCCTCGCGTGTCATACCGTTGTCCAGCAGGTACTGGTACATGGTCGCCGACACGTCGTGGGCGTACGTGAGGTCCAGCGACAAAAACCGCTTCTCGTTGCGGAAGTGCGCCTCGTCCCAGCACTTGAGCGTCTGCGGGTGGAAGTACTCCGTAGACTCGCTCTGGATAAAGGTGGCGTCCTTCTGCACGGTGCAGATCGCATCCATGGCGAGCTCGTTCGCCTTGCACAGGTTCTTCAGCGCCGTGACGAACCCTCTGTCGCTCGTCAGCCGCTCGTTCCACCAGCCGTACTGAGCGGAGAAGGTCGCCGTGATGAAGATCTCGTTCACCGGCGTGTAAAGCGCGATGTGCGGAAAGCGCTGGGCGAAGGCGAGTGCGTACTCCGCGAAGAGTTCCGGCCAGTCCGTGTTCTGAAAGTCGGCGATCCAGTTTGGGACGCCGAAGTGGCAGAGATCGACGATCGGCGAAATCTCCAGCTCGCGGAGCTTCGCAAACGTCTGATCGGCGAAATCCCAATCGTATTTGCCCGGCCCCTTGTGGGCGCTGTAATAGGGCGGTCCGTACCGAAGGTAGTGGATCCCCATCTCCTTGACGAGGGCAAAATCCTCTTCCCATCGATCGTAGTGGCCGCACTTCTCCATCTCGTCCACGCGCTTCGATCGCCCGTTCTTGCCACGAATGGTCGGATACGAGTTCTCGATCCCGGTGGCGAACATGAAGTTGGAGTGCGTCACTAGAGCTTGTCCACCCTTCCCCCGTCGACCATCAGCGTGGTGCCGTTGACGAAGAGCGCCTCATCCGAGGCGAGGTAGGCGATGGCGCCCGCAATCTCTTCCGGCGTGCCGATCCGCCCCTCGATCTTCTCGCGCCCGCTCTTCACGTTGGGGTTGTTCCAGAGCATCGGCGTGTCGACCGCGCCCGGCGCGACGCAGTTGATCCGGGCGTGCTCGGCGGGGATCTCCTGCGAAAGCGCGCGGCAGAAAGCCTCCATCCCGCCCTTGGACGAGGCGTACGGAACCACGTTGCTCGTGGTGTCGTGGGCGTGGACCGAGCTGACGTTCACGATCGCGCCGCCCTTCATGAGGGGAAGGCAAAGCTTGGTGAACAGGAACACGGAGCGCAGGTTGACAGCCATCACCTTCTCCCACTGATCGAGAGAGAGGTCGACGACCTTGTCGAAGGTCATGATGGCGGCGTTGTTGACCAGCACGTCGATCCGCCCCCAGTTGGAGCGAGCCGCTTCGACGGCACGGGCCACGCCCGCTGGGTCTGATACGTCGGCGCCGACCCCCAGGTGGTCCGAGCCGGGAAGAGCGGCTGCCGCTTCGCGCGCGCCCGCCTCGTTGATGTCTACGACCACCACGCGAGCTCCCTCACTTGCGAAGAGGCGCGCCGTGGCTAACCCAATGCCTGAGGCCGCGCCCGTGACCAAACAAACCTTCTGCTCGAACCTCACGCCGCCTGATGGACTACCCATCCGGCAGATGCGGTCCTCGTCTACGGAACAAAGGGTGTGGAGTTGCCTGCCATAGATGCGGAACCGTTACGCCGAGGGGGCGTGGTGGGCTACACAGGAGAGAAATGAAGAGCAGCACACTAAGCAAAATTCTCGCATCGGCGGTCGCCCTGGCCGTCTTCGTGCCCGCGTTCACCCAAACGGTTCGGGTGGACAAGGAAGGAAGGCCGGATCGGATGAGCAAGATCCCGCCGCGGCACAGTCTCAACGCACAGGACCGCCGGTCCGTCATGGACGCCGCGCTGTCCAACATGCTGGAGATCCACTCCAGCCGGATCGCGCTCAACCGCGGAAGCAGCACTTGGGTGAAAGGCTTTGCGCGGGACATGATCCGAGAGCACTCGATCGCTCAGGCCGAGTTGGGTCAAATCGCCCGAGGCGAGCGCATCCGGCTCCCCTCGAAGCCGCCGAAAGCGATCCAGACGCAACTCAATAGGCTGAGAAGGCTGCGCGGGGCCGCCTTCGACCGGGCGTATCGCAATCTTCAGATCGCGGGACACCAGGCCACGGTCGGCAAGTTCGAGCGGGGCATCAAGTTCGGCAGCGACTCCCACGTCCGCGGGTACCTCGTGAAGAACCTCCCGGGCGTGCGCGAGCACCTGGAGATGGCGAAGAAGCGCCAGACGATGATGACCAACGACATGTAAAGCCCCCGGGAGTTCAAGGTGGAAAGTTAAAGGTTGCAGGTGGACTTCACAGAGTCTCTACCTGCAACCTTTTACTTTCAACCTTGAACCGTAATGCCCGGAAGCTCGGTCTCAGCCGAGCTTCCGAACGGCGGCCACGACGTCGTTTTCGTCCGGGATGCACTGCAGCTCGAGCACGCGCGCGTAGGGCATCGGGACGTTCAGTCCGCCCACTCGGCTCACGGGAGCGTCTAGGTCGTCGAAGCAGTCTTCGCCGATTCGTGCCGCGATCTCTGCGCCGAAGCCGCCGCTGCGCCAGTCCTCGTAAACCACGACCGCGCGATGCGTCTTTTGCACCGAACGGTAGATCGTCTCCGTGTCCAGCGGCAGCAGCGAGCGGACGTCTACGACCTCCACGTCAATGCCGTCCTTCACCAGAATCTCCGCGGCGGCGAGGTTAACGTGGGTCATGCGCGAGTAGCCGACGAGCGAGAGGTCCTTCCCCTCCTTAAGGATCTGGGCTTTGCCGAAGGGGACGGTGAACGCCGGATCCTCGGGCACCTCGCCCTTCAGTCCGTACAGGCCCGGATTCTCGCAGAAGATGACGGGGTTGTCGTCCCGGACCGCCGTCTTCAGCATGCCGTACACGTCGGCCGCCGTCGCCGGGGCGACAACCTTCAGACCGGGACAGTGGGCGTACCAGCCCTCCATCGAGTGCGAATGCTGCGCGCTGAGCTGCTTCGCCGCTCCGCTGGGGCCACGGACCACCAGAGGAACCTTGATGCTGCCGCCCGTCATGTAGTGGATCTTCGCGGCGTGGTTGATAATCTGATCCAGCGCAAGAATCGAGAAGCTCATCGTCATCATCTCGACGATGGGCCGCAGGCCTGTCATCGCGGCGCCGATGGCGATCCCCGTGAAGCCCGCCTCCGTAATCGGCGTATCGACCACGCGGCGCGTACCGAACCGGGGAAGCAGACCCTTCGTGACCTTGAAAGTGCCCTCGTAGCGCCCGATGTCTTCGCCCATGATGAAGACGTCGTCGTCCCGCTCCATCTCATCGATGATGCTCTTCTGGAGGGCATCGCGGTAGCTCATGACACTGGTCGAAGCGGCGGTCGAAGTAGGATTCGCAACGGCGGCCATTAGTGCCCCACCTCCGGGCCCATGTCGGTGTAGACGTTGGCATAGACGTCCCCGGGTTCGGGGAAGGGAGAGGCGTCGGCGGCGTCGTAGATCTTCTCGACCTGCTCCTGGATCTCGGCGTCGATGGCCTCCATCTTCTCCTGCGTCATCGTGTTCGTCTGCAGCAGGAGAGTCTCCAGTCGCTTGACCGGATCGCGCTCCAGATTGCGCTCCTCTTCCTCCTTCGTCCGGTAGAGCTGGCGGTCGTTGTCCGCCGCTCCGTGCCCCGCGTATCGGTAGCACATCGCCTCGATCAGGGCCGGTGTCTTGTTCTCGCGGACCCAGTCGACGACCTCTTGCGCCTTCTGCTTGGTCTCGATCACGTCCATCGAGTCCACCCGCTCGCACCGCATTCCGAACGGAATGCCGCGCTTCCACAGCTCCGTCTCCGACGCGTGGAACTCCAGCCGGGTGCCCATGGCGAACTCGTTGTTCTCGATAATGAAAATGCAGGGCAGATCGTAGAGTTCCGCCATGTTCAGCGTCTCGAAGACGACCCCCTGGTTCGAGGCGCCGTCGCCGAGGAAGTTCAGGGTCACCCGGTCGTCGTTCCGGTACCGCGAGGCGAAGGCCAGCCCTCCGCCGAGGGGGACGTGGCCCCCGACGATGCCCCAGCCTCCGAAGAAACCGTTCGCGGGATCGTAGATGTGCATCGAGCCCCCCTTGCCCTGGCTCGTGCCCCCGCTCCGGCCCATGACCTCGGCCATCACGGCGACCGGGTCGGTGCCCAGGAGCAGCGCGTGCGCGTGGTCCCGGTAGGCGGTGATCACATAGTCGTGGCCCATCCGGATCGACCGGAGCCAGCCCACGGCGAGCGCTTCCATGCCGATATACACGTGCATGTAGCCGCCGGCCTTGCCCTGGCGATAGGCGAGGTTGCACTTCTCCTCGAAGTGCCGGATGAAGAGCATGTCGCGGTAATACTGTTCGAGTTCCGCGGGCGATTCCGTAAAGGTCTGCGGGGCCTGTTGTGCCAAGTTAGGTTCCTCGTACTGAAGGGCGGATCCGGCGCTGGAGCCGCCGGAATGATACCTCCCGCCTTCCTACGGCCCGGAGAGGCAAGGGGTTTTTCCGGCGTCGACGGCGCCAACGAGAAAGATAAGGGCTCTTCAACGCGTAGCACGCGTAACGGAGCGCAATGCTACCGCCGCTTTAGCTCCAGCGCGGCCATGAAATACCCCCGCGCGGCGCTCGCCTGGTCGATGAGGCTGAACTTCTCTAGGGGCTTCTCGACGATCCGGTCCCACCGCCCGGGGTAGTGCCCGCTCGCGTCCCTTCCCTTCTCATGCAGGAAGCTCAGTCCCTGGAGCATGGCCGCTCGCGTTGCGGGCGCTCGTTGACCCGTGTGGCGGCGCTTGTAGATCCACGACTCCATGAGCAGGTGCGCGAACTTTCCCTCGTCCTTCAGCGCTCCGCCCGCCCACTTCTTCAGGCTCGCCGCCTCGGCCTCACGCGCGTCCCGAAGGTAGATCGGGTTCTTCGTCGCCCCGTACAGCATCGCCGCGGATCGGATCATCAGGCCGGTGTTGTAGGACCACTTCGTTTTATCGACCCGGCCGTCCAGGCCCACGCCGTCCCAGTACAGCCCATCCTCCGAGTCGCGAAGGTTTCGGCGCGTCCAAGCGTAGATGCGTTGCGCGGCGGCGAGGCTCCGCGCGCTCTTCGTGTGCTTCCACACGGCGAGCGCTGCCGCGACGCTCGGACCGTTGGAGCAGGTGTTCTTGCCTGGCTGTTCGTTCGGCCCGTAGTTCTCCTTCCAGTAGATGCCGCCTCCCAGCTTCGCGTCTTCACCGCTGAAGACGTACCGTAGGGTCTTCTTCGCGTGCTCGAGGTACTTGGCGTCACCGAGGACCTCGTGCGTCTCCACCAGCGCGAGCACCATCCAGGCGTTGTCGTCGTAATACCGGTCCGTCGGCTTGGGCACCGGCCACACGTCGAATCCAGCGACCGGTCCGGCCCCGTTCCAATACACCTGCACCGCGTCCGCGTACTCCCGGAGCCACGGCTTGAACTTCCGATCGACCCGCGCCCCTGCATTCAGCGCGGAGAGCATGACGCCGCAGCCCCAGTTGAACGCGGGTTGCTTCGGCGGCTCGCCCACCTTGGCTTCCTCGCCGTACAGCTTCCGGTTGGGCATGTACAGATCCTTCCGAATCTGCTCCAGGGTCTCCCTTCCCCTTTGAGTGAGTTGCTCGACCGTGGGGGAAGGAGCTGTCAGGAGAACGGCGCACAGCGAGGCGAGCATGATCTATAGAGACGCCCGGCCACGGTTCGCCCGTCACCGGCCCGTATTTCTCTTTCGACGGCACACAGACTTCTCCTATAGTGTCGAGTAAGCGGGGTTCGGGCACTTCCGGTGGTTCCGCAGTTTCGCGCGTGGTCAAAAATAGTCTTCCAAGGAGACAGATGAAAAGGTCGATCCTGATTGTCGTTGCCGGCTCATTCGCATTGGTCCTCTCCTGCGGCCAGCGTGGTGGTAACGCCCCGCCATCCAGGGGCGTCGCCGTCTTAGTACCGCGCCTTGAGATCCACCGGCGCGACCCCGGCAGGAAATCGAGCACCGATCAGGTGTACCTGAGGACACAGCAGCAAGCTTCGGCGCTGGCTGAAAAAGCGTCGCCCCTCAGAGGGTCGACGGCCCGCCCCAGCACCGAGCTGTCCCATCCGGTTTACTTCAAGAAGAAGCAGCAAGCCGAGGCGCTATATCGTGAGGCCGGTCGAGCGCGGGCTCGCGGCGACGTGCATGGGGCTTTGAGCCTCTACCGTCGGTCAATTGAATTGCGCGAGAGCGCCCTCTTACGTTTGGACGTCGCGACCTTGCTTGACGAGAGTGGGCGCAAGAGGGAAGCGCTGGAGGAGTACGACACGCTGTACAGCGACTCTTTACGCGGGGAGGGGCACCTACGAGACAGATCCTGTCCGGCTGGTCCCTACGCCCGCTTATTGACGGGGCTGGACGAGCGTGAGGCGACCGCGGTGTATCGGCAGATCCTGAAGGCCTACAGGCCGTCTTCGGGCGGCATCTTCCCCTGGTCAAGACGGATGTGGACGATCCGGTGGAAATTGAGCAGTAGCGCACGTCGCCGAAGGGCCTGCAGTTAGGAACGCACGGCATGGAGGATGCCATGCTCAAACGCTATCAGGAGGCGGTGCGGATGCGGATTACGCGCGTGCGTACTTCAGCCTAGGCTATGCCCTGATGGAGAACCGACGGCCGAAGGAAGCTGCCGCCGCGTACCGCAAGGCATACGACACAGGCGACCCCGCCGTGCGTAAGGCCGCGCGCCATGAACTCCGCACCCGCTTCTATAGGCATCCCGAGAGCGACGATCTGTTTCCTGAAGAGTCGGTGTTCAAAGACTACCGCCAGAGCCCAGCGGCCGCCCCCTAGGTTTTTTTTTCCGTGGCACCGGCAGGAATACCGGTGATCTAAGCTCGTGGCACCGGCACTTGCCGGTGATGTGGAAATGAGGGATCACCGGCAGGAGTGCCGGTGCCACGGGAGTAGGAGGGCTTGCCAAACAAGGCGTAGGACCGGTGCCGGTCTGGAAGGCATAATCGCCGGGTGTCACGGTGGAGCCTCGCCTTGCTTGGCGGCGCTGCGTGCGTACCTATCCTCCTCGCGCGCTCCGCCGCCCTGCTCTTAGGAAGACAGCGACACGGCCGTGCTTTTGATGAAGATCCGGGAGCGGCAGGCCCCCTGAGCTGGTTCGGGGGCGACTGGCCGCTGGAGAACCACTTCTACCGGCCCGTGTCCACTCGCCTTCGAGACGGATAACCGCCTTCACGGGCAAAAGCGCGGCCGGCTACGGGCTCACGAACGCGCTGCTGTGCGTCGCGTGCGTCCTCCTGCTGCTCTGGTTCGGCCGGGAGCTGACGGACAGTGCCCTCGTGGGAGGCTCCGCCGGCGGTGCTCTTCGCCCTATGGCACACGGGCTGGGGCTCCTGGCTTGCGGCGCTTGCGTGGCCCCTCGCCCTGCTCGTGCTGATCATCGGCGCCCTGCGCCACCGGCGGAATCTACGCAGCTACCTGCCCGCGTTCGTCGTCGTCTCTACCTCGGCTGGGAACTCGTGGGACGAGCCCTTGCAGATGCGGATGATCCAGTGGTTGGCCGGGACGGACCGCGTCCGCGATTGTAGCTTGCGCTGGCGGCGCTCGCCGCCTACGCGCGGTACGAGCGCCTGGCGCCACGTTGCGGACTAAGGCCGAGCCGGGGCCGCTCGACCTGCCCGCGACGAGGAGCACCGCCGCCCCGAGGGTCGAGGAGGGAATCCCACCGGGTGGGCCATCTTCAGCGTCCTTGGCGTCGCGCTGGCGCTGGGTAGCTACGAGCAGGCGGTGATGCTCCCGGCGGCGTTGCTCGGAGTCGCGCTGACGATGCGCTGGAGGGGCTACGCCGTTCGCTGGGGGTGGCAGGCGGCGTTCTGGGGGATGCTCGGCGGTTACCTGCTGCTGCGGAGCCGGATCGTGCCCACGGCGCCTTCGGGCTACCAGCTCCAACAGCTTCGCAGCGGCAGCGGCTACCTGATAGATCTGGCGAACTATGCGCTTCCCGTCGCCTCTGGCCTCGCGGGCTTCCTCACCGGTCTCTCCGCAGGACCCGGCATTCTGCTGTTCTCCGCGCCATGGGAATACATGCTCAGCCTCGCCGCCAACGTCACCGCCTTCGTTCAAGCTCGCCGGCACTGGGTACTCGCGCTCGCGGGGTGGGCGCTTTCGTTCCTTGCGTACCTGCCGATGGCCTGGCTCAACCAGTTCGACCACTACCACTACTGGCCGATGGCGATGCGTACGCTTCTCGTCGTGGCGCTGGTCCGCGTGGCCGCCGAGTTGACGGTTACCGCGGTCGCGCCCCCAGGCCTTCGAGCGCCGCCACGGCCCGCTCCCGCACCTGGTTCGCTTCCTCGTCCGTGAGGTTCTCGCCCATCTTGCGAAGCTGGAGCGAGAGGGTCAGCGAGCGCCTCCCCTCCGGAATCCCCGGCCCCTCGTAAACGTCCGCCAGCCACTGCCGCTCCAGTATCTCGCCGCAAGCTTCGTCGATCTTCGCCCGAACCGTCTGGTACGGAAGCGTCATCTCGACTTCCACCGAGATGTCGCGCCGGACGGCGGGGTTCCGACTCAGAGGCCGAAATTCCAGCGCCGCCTCGCGCGCCTCGTAGGCTTCGCGCAGCATCAGTTCGGCGACGCAGGTCTCTTCCGGGAGCCCACACGCCTCCGCCGCGTCAGGGTGGAGCTGACCCATCCGTCCGACCGGCAGGCTGCCGGAGAAGAGTTCCGCCTGCCGAGTAGGGTGAAGACGGGGATCCGGCTCGGTAGGCGGCTGCAACCGCAAGAGGAGCCCGGTACTCTCCGCGATCTCCTCGATGGTTCCCTTCAGGGTGAAGAAGCCCGCCGAAGGAGGCTCCTTCGCGGTCCAGCCTGCCGCCTCTAGGGCGCCGGCGGAGAGGAGGGCAAGGTGAGGCACCTCGATGTAGGGCCCTTCGCGGCGGCCGAAGACGTGGCCGATCTCGAATAGATGCGCCGTCCGCGCGCCGTTCCGCCGGGCGGCGTCGGCGAGTGACGGGAGGAGAGAGTCGCGCAGGAGCGCCGTCTCCGGCGAGGAGGGGTTTCGCGGGCCGATCCGCTCCAAGGCGTTCTCGTCCAGCGGGTGCGCGTCGCGCAAGGAATGGCTGATCGCCTGCGCGAAGCCCGTCCGAAGGGCCGCTTCGCGCACGGCGTCCGTCCAAAGCTCGAACCCCTGCGGCCCGCCGAGAGTCGTCGTCCCCTGCGGCAGGAGTTCCGGGATCCTCTCGTAGCCGTGGACGCGCCCAAGCTCCTCGATCAGGTCCTCCTCCCGCACCACGTCCGGCCGCCAGGTGGGGGGAGTCACCGCCGCGCTCTCCTCGTCAACCACAAACCCGAGCTTGCTTAAGTAGCCGCGCGCTTGTTCGGCGGTGATCGGCATCCCCAGGAGCCGCTCTGCCCGCTCTAGCCTCAGTGGAATCGGAGAAGGCCGAACGATCTCGCTCCGAGCGTCGATGAGGCCCGAGACGGGGCTGCTCCCGCCCGATTCACGCAGTAGATCGGCGAACCGCAGGAGCGCCGCCGCGACCAGCTCCGGGTCCACGCTCCGCTCGAAGCGGTAAGAAGCCTCCGTGGAGAGCCCCAACTGCTTCCGGGTGCGCCGGACCGACGTGTTGCGGAAGTGAGCCGACTCCAAGAGAACGCGCATCGTCCCTTTATCGACTTCAGTCTCCGCCCCGCCCATGACTCCCGCCGCCGCGACGGGCCGCTCCGCGTCGCAGATCATCGTCTGCTCCGAGCGTAGCTTATGCGTGACGCCGTCGAGCGTCGTCAACTCCTCCCCCTCTCGGGCATTGCGCACCACGATCCGCCGACCCCGGAGCTTGTCGAAGTCGAACGCGTGCAGCGGCTGCCCCTGCTCCAGCATCACGTAGTTCGTGAGATCGACCAATAAGGAGATCGGTCGCATCCCCGCCTGCGTGAGCCGGCGGCGGATCCACTCCGGCGCTTGGCCGTTCGCCACGTTGTCGAAGAGCAGGCAGGCGTACCGATCGCAGTCCGGCGATTCCAGCGTCACCGACGTCAGCTCGTGAATCTTCCCTTCGGTGCTCGGCTCGTACCCGAAAAGGCGGCTCGAAGCCTCATACAGCGCCGTCGGGCTCGCCTCAGAATCCTTCGCCAGAACCTCGCGCGCCAAGCCGAGCAGCGAGAGCCCGTCGCCGCGGTTGCTCACGACCTTGATGTCGAGCACCGGCTCCCCCAGCCCCTCCTCGATCCCCTCCAGCTCGAATCCGGCCATGGTGAGCAGATCCCCCACGCCCTCGGCGTCGAGTCGCGTGTTCACCAGGTCGAGCAGCATGGAGTAGGAGAACTTCATCGGCGGACGCAGAGTGTACTTCTCGACGGTGGACGGTCGAACGTGACCCGGATCACATTCGTTCGCGACGAGAATCACGTCGCCGACGGAGACACCGGTTCACGATCTTCCTATCGGGCTGCGGCGCGCCACGGCCGGCCCGCAGGAGGCGAGGCAAGTGAATCACGAGGCGAGAAAGACGGCATTGTTCATCCGGCTGGAGGATGCGATCGAGATGGATCGGGCGGCTCCCCTCTTCTCGAAGCTGTCGCAACTCCGAGCGACCCAGCAAGTGGTCATGGCCACCGTCTTTTTCGACCCCCGAAGCGTCGGTCCGCGCGAAAGTGAAGCGCTCGCTCGCTGCTGGGAGTGCGGCATGACGCTGATCGCGCTAGGGCCCCGGATCCAGCGCTACGACCCGAAGTCGGAAGACGTGTCCCCGCTGGAAGGGTACATGGCGGACATGATCGTCGCGCAATCGATCGGGCGAGTCGTGCTGCCCCGCCGGGATCTAGACTTCCTGCCCCTGGCGCATTCGCTCCAGGCGCTGGGTCTTCATGTCCAGTTCGGCGTCGGTGGGCTGCTGACGGGCCCACAGCGGGACGAGCCAACGCCCGTGGCCCGCCGGCGCCCCTGGTCCCGGCCGATCCTGTGCTAACCGGGGGCGTACACTGCTCGCTATGGACGGAATGTCGCAACTGGCGGCGCAGCTCCAGGGGGTGCCTCTCTTCCGGGACCTCCGGCCGGCCCTCCTCGCGGAGCTCTCCCCCCGGTGCCGAAAGAGGCGCTTTCCGCCGGGCGAAACGATCGTGCGTGAGGGCGACCCGGGCCGGACCCTCTTCGTGGTCCTCCGCGGACGGGTGGGGATTTTCAAGCTGAACGAGCGGGGCGAGAGAATTCACCTGAAAGACCTGGTGGCCGGAGACCACTTCGGCGAGATGGCCCTGCTGGACGGCGGGCCCCGCTCGTCGGATGTCGTGACGATCGATCCCACCGAGCTCCTGATGCTCGACCAGGATGAATTCGTGCGCTGTCTCCAAATCTCCCCGGCCACGGCTCTGGAGATCCTGCGCACCCTCTGCCTGCGGCTGCGCCAGGCGGATGAGCGGCTTGGCTCCAGCCGGCCCGTCCGAGAGCGCCTCGCTCTCGTCCTTCTGGAGCTTTGCGCCTCCGCCTCGCCCGACGGGGCGCGGGAGAAAGGGCCTGTCCCACTCGACGTCTCGCGCCAGGCGCTCGCGGACCGGTGCCGCGCCAGGCGCGAAACTGGGAGCCGCGAGCTCGCCAACCTCCAGGAGGCGGGGGCCGTCCGCCTCTTGGGGCGTCGCATCCTTGTCCTTCCCCAGCGGCTGCGCTCCCTATGCGACGGCCCGGTCTAGGCGTGGCCCGGGAGGAGGGTCGGAAGCGACTACGGGGCGGTAGGGTACCTAAAACCGATGCCACGGACACTTCCCATCCGGGCGATCCGCGGGCGGAACCAGCGGGCCTACTTCCCCTGCGACTGTGAAACGGTCGCCCTCTCGTCGAATGCGAACTCTCGGCCGGCCGCGAGTCGCTCCTCCAATGCGGAGCGAGGCGACTCTGCCGCCACCGCCCCCCGGAACTGCGCCAAGAACCGCAGGTCGTTCTCCAGGAACGGGCGAAGATCATCAACCCCATACGCCATCATCGGGATCCGTTCGACGCCCAGGCCAAACGCGAAGCCCGAGTAGCGCTCGGTATCGATGCCGTAACGCTCAAGGATGTTCGGGTGGATCAGCCCCGCCCCACCGAGCTCGACCCATTTACCGTCGAACAGGCGCGGGGTGGAGATCGCGTAATCGACCCCCGGCTCGACGAACGGAAAGAAGTCGGGGCGAAAGCGCACCGTGACCTCCGGCCCGAACATAGCCCGCGCGAAGGTGCCGAGGGTGCCCTTCAGGTGCGCCATGCTCACCGCTTCGTCGACCATGAAGCAGTCCACCTGATGGAAGGTGTGGGAGTGAGTGCGGTCCACCGCCTCGTTGCGATACGTGCGGCCGATGGTAAAGACCCGCAACGGCGGCTTGGTCCGCTCGAAGACGCGCCCTTGGAGGGCGGTGCACTGCGTCCGCAATAGGTGCGTGTCGTCGATGTAAAACGTGTCCTGCTCGTCCATCGCCGGGTGGTCGGCCGGGTAGTTCAGGGCGTCGAAGTTGTAGCGGGTCTCCTCCAGCTCCGGGCCTTCCATGTAGGTGAAGCCCATGCCGCCCAGCACCCGCTTGATCCGGTTCTCGGTAATCTGCAGAGGGTGCTCGAAGCCCACTCGGGGGCGTCGGCCGGGCATCGTAACGTCTACCCGCTCCGCCTCGAACCTTTGCGCGCGCTCGCCTTGCTGAAGCTCCGCCGCCCGAATAGCGAGGAGCGCTTCCACCCTCTTGACCGCGTCGTTGATCTGCGCACCGAATGCGCCTCGCTCTTCCGGCGGCCTCGTGCCGATCCCCTTGCGGAGGGCGGCCAAAGTGCCGCTCTTACCGACGTATCGCAGTTCCACCTCGCGCAGCTCCGCCGTGGTACCCGCCCCCTGCACCGCCACGACCGCCGCACGCTCCAGCTCTTGGACCTCATTCATGCCTTGCCCCCAGGTATGGCGCAGGCGGACGCCCGAATGCAAGCCGTACCCGAAGGTGTGATTGTAGGGTACACCCGGCACGGGAGAAGATGCCGAACCGCTACGTCTACGCCTTGTCGGGCGGCGAGCCCGACATGTCTCGTTGGCTGGAGATCCATTCCCAAGGGAGTGACCAGTGCACCGTCCACCTCCAAGAGCTGTGCCTCCCCGGCCGCCCTTGTGGGTTCACGCTCGTGACGTGCCCCTTGAAGTTCCTCCACGCGGCCGTTCAGGACGGCGCGCTTCAAGTGAGCACACGCGAGGGGTACCTCCTCGTCCGCCGCGACGGCGACCTGGCGACGGTCGAGTTCCGGGGCCGCGACGACAAGGGTCCCATCAAGGCGAGCCTCCGCGCCGTCGATCTCGAGCAGCGCATCCAGCAACTCTGCGAGGAGATGCCCCAGGGCGACTGCGCGGAGGCGCCGTAGCCGACCCTTTGCCACCACGCAGGAATTTCCTGAACAAAAATTGCGCAAAACTTGGTGGAACTACCTGCTAAGTGCCCCCTGCCGTCTTCCCGATAAACCCTAATAGGAGTGGGGATGGAGACTTTTGTGTTCAAGCTACATACGGAGCTGGCGCGGCGAGAGGGCGAGGAAGCGCGGGCGCGGGATACCTATCTCGACACCCGAACGGAGAGGCTGGAAGCGGAAGCGACCCTGATCGCACTTCGCGAGCGCCGCTGGCGGCTGACCGCCGAAGGGGACATGGACACCCCGCGGGGGCACTCGCTGGAAAGCGAGCTGATCGGCTTGGACGATGAGGAGCGCACGCAGTGGGCGACCGTCGTCGCGCTGGAGGACCGGGAGCGCGAGGATCTCGAAGTCTGGCGCTCCAAACGGCTCCAGGCCGATCTCCTGGCTCGCCTGCGCGAGGCGGAGCGGGACGCGAACGAGGCTCTTCCCCGCGCGGCATAGATTCCCTCTTCTCAAGCGGGAGCATTTGATGGACAATGGGGGCGGAAGTGTCCGACCCCATGGTTAACCGGAAAGTCATCTGCGCGCTCGATACGCCCGATCTGCCAGAGGCCCTCTGCATCGTCCGCCGCCTCTCTCCCTACGTCGGCGCATTTAAAATCGGGCACGCCCTCACCCTGCCCCACGGCTTGGATTGCATGGCGGAGCTGCGCGATGCGGGAGCCGAGCGGATCTTTCTCGACCTAAAGTTTCACGACACGCCGAACTCCGTGGCTCGCGCCGTGTGTCAGGCTGCGGGCCACGGCGTGTGGATGCTCACGTTGCACATCGCAGGCGGGCCCGCGATGCTCCATGCCGCCGTCGAAGAGGCGAACTGCAACTCGGACGACCGGAGACCCCTCCTCGTGGGCGTCTCCGTGCTGACGTCCCTCGACCAACGGACGATCACCGACGATCTAGGAGTGTCGCGTACGATCGAGGAACACGCGGTAAGTCTTTCGCGCGTCGCGATCGCTCACGATCTTGACGGCGTGGTCTGCTCCTCCAGGAGGTCCGCGCCATACGTGAGGCGGTGGGCGCTTGCCGGTGCTCGTTACTCCCGGCATCCGCCCGCCTCATGCGGAGCATCAAGATGAGAACCAGAAGCGCACCGGCGACGCCATTTTACTCTGGCGGACGGATCGGACCACCTCGTTTTGGGCCGCAGCCTCTCACCGCCACCGAAGACCCTGAGCGGACGCTAGAGGAAATGGGTCCAGCGCGCTCTGCGCGCCCGGCACTTAGTCTCCGGTCTCGAGTAGTAGGTGCTGGGCTCAAGATCGTGACGGAGACGCCCAGCAGCCAGAACCCGGTAGATAACGTCCGGCTCCCCTCCTCGCCTGGTACCACGGCTATAAGCGCGACCTTCCCTGGCGGGCTGCTCGCGCGATCCCTATGCGATCTGGGTGAGCGAAGTGATGCTCCAGCAGACGCAGGTCGCGACCGTCGTGCCCTACTGGGAGCGTTGGCTAAACCGCTTCCCACGGTCGAGGCGCTGCGGCGACGGGCGAGCAGGAGGCACTGTCGCTGTGGCAGGGCCTCGGCTATTACCGCCGCTGCCGGCTGCTTCTCCAAGGCGCAAGGTGGGTGGTCGAGCACGGGATGCCGAGGACGGCGAAGGAGTGGGAGCGCGTGCCGGGCGTCGGCCGCTACACCGCGGGGGCCATCGCGAGCATCTCGGCGGCCGATCCTTCGCCGGTCGTAGACGGCAACGTGGAAAGGGTCTTCGCCCGCGTGGCGGGCGACTACTCCACCGGTACCGCGCTCAACCGCCACGCGTGGAAATGGGCGGATCGCGAGCTGGATCGCGAGCGCCCCGGGGAGTGGAACCAGGCGCTCATGGAGCTCGGCGCCACCGTCTGTCGCCCCTTGCGCCCCGAGTGCCCGCGGTGCCCGCTCGAGGGCCGGTGCTTCGCGCGTCAGCACTACGCCACGGACGAGCTCCCGGTCCGGCCGCCAAAGTCTGAGATCGTCCAACTTCGTCATGTCGTGTGGGTTCCCGTTTTCGAAAGCCAGCTCGGCCTGCGGCCGGTGCCGGACGGGCCCTGGTGGCAAGGCATGTGGGAGTTCCCCCGCGCCGAGGCGGTGGGAGAAGAGGAGCCACCCGAGCTGCGCGAGCTGGTGGGGCCCGGTCTCGTGGAGCGGCTCGGCGTCGTCCGCCACGGCGTCACGAAGCACCGAATCACCATCGATGCGTCGGTGGTGCGGGGCGAGGCGCCCTCGCCCCGGCTCCGGTGGCTGACGAAGGAGGAGTTAGACGACTTGCCCATCCCGGCTCCTCAGCGGAAGGTGCTCGCGCTCGTCGTGAAGTCCCTCAGGGCCCCTTCCCTACCCGATCTCTAAGGATCGGAAGCGGCGCTCGGTCGGGTCGGCGTCTTCGCTCAGAACCGCGTACGCCCACTGGACCCGCCTCTGAATCTCCGCCGCCTGTTTCGCCTCGGGAGAGTTCGGAGGGAACTTCGTCGGGTCGCTGCGCTTGTTCAGCCGCTCGAACTCGCGGCGGACGTCGGCGAAGGTAGCCGTAGGCTCAACTCCCAGGAGACGCCGGGCGTAGGCGTGGTTGTCGGCGGTCGGCTCCGCTTTGGCGGGGGCGGCGTAATCGGGCACCGGCGCAAACTCTTCGCGAGGCCGAGTGCCACGGGTCGCTTCGTCGAGTTCCCACTCGGCGTGCTCCTGCTCGACCCCCTGGATGCGATCCCACTCCCGGTTCACGTAACCACGGAGGAGGTCGTACGCCCTGCGTCCAACGCCCATAGGGGCAGTCTACCGGCTGCAGGCTGCTGGGTTGCCGCCTACCAGTAGTACCGGAGCAGCCGAATGTAAGCTCCGGCCGCGGCGCTCAAGCCCCCGCACCAGGCCCATTTCACGAGGAAACTTTCGATCGAGTCGTAGCGCCGATACTCGGAGTAGCTTCCCCCGACGCCCAGTGCCCAACCATGCAGGAACCACAAGACGTCTGCCACCACCGTTCCGGCGATGAAGCCCCTCGTCAAGCCGGTACGCAGCTCTTTCTTCAGGTCACCCCTAGGTCTCACGGAGGCATGATAGCGCAGGCGGAAATCCTCCGAAGGGCCTCTTCAGTCCTTCTGCTCGACGCCTAGCATGTCCTCCACCTCGTTGTAGCTCAGGCTCAGGGCTCGCATTCGGCTCAAAGTCTCGCGCAGGTCCTCGCCCGAGGTCGCGGCCTCCGAACGCTCGACGGCGCCGACCGCAATGCGCGCCCGCATCTCCGAGAGTGCCGCCTCCGCCTGACGCACGCCGGCCTCGATCTGGGGCAGCGCGGCCCGGGCTTCCGCATAGTGGGACATCTCGAGCCGCCTTGCCTCCAGAGCCGACTCCAAGGCTTCGCGCTCGGCGGGCGAGGAGGAGAGAGACGCTTCGGCTTCCAGACGCGCGGCTTCTCGCTCGGCCGTCGCCTCACGGTCAAGGGAGCGCAGCAACCGGGAGCGGAGGGCCAACGCGTGGGCGATGCCTTCCACGATCCGGCGGGACTCCGCTAGTGCCTCCTGCCCCAGCGCCCGCGCGGAGCCCGGCGGCTGACCGGCGACGATCTCCTCGATCTCCGTCAGCAGACGGCGCGATGGCGTTAGGAGCGCGCGCCCTTCTGCGCTCAGCCCCTCGTCGTAATCGGTGCTGGCCCGCTGCGAGGCGGAATGCCGAATCGAGCTCACGGCGAGCGCTCCCGCCCACATCACCACGCCGAGTGCGCCCAGCAGGGGCTGGCCGAGGACGAACGCCGCGATGGCAGCGACCGCCAACACGAGGGGCACGGGGCGAACGAAGGGGTTCATGTTTAAAACCTAACCCTGAGCGCGAAGCTCAGATCGTAAAACTCGCCGCTCCGATACCGAACGAGTGGCTCGAAGAACGCCTCGCGGCTCACGCGGAACGCGCCTTGAAGGCGCACGAAGCTGTCGCGAGAATCGCTGCGGTGCGTCCAGCCCAGGGAGACGGATCGATCGGGGTTGGGGTTGAGCGAGGCGTTGAGGTCGAGAATCGTCGTGTCGCGGTCGTCCGCCGTCTCGCCGTCCACCAGCGCCAGCGCCTCCGCGCGGACGGTAACCACGCCCGCGCGCTTGGAATAGTCCACTCCGAAAGCCCGGCCCCACCCTCGCTCCCGTCCCGGCGCATCCTCCGGCCGACGCACATAGGTGAGCGCCGTGGCCGAGCTCCCAAACCGCTTTCCGAAGGCGAAGCTAAAGCCTAGCCGGCTACCCACGCGCGCGACGATTCCGCGCTGCCAGCCGGGCCCACCGTCGACCAACGCGAGGGCGAGCGGCAGCCCCTCGAAGATCAGGTTGGTGTCCGCCCGCGCCGCCCCAGCGCTCTCACGCAGGAGGTTGCCCGTGCCGAACGGGAGGTACTGCCGCCCCAGCCGCCAGATCCCCTCGTCCTCGACGTAGATCTCATCGAGGCCGCTCGGATCGTTCCGGTTCGACACCCGCTGCAACTTCTGCGACACGTAGCCCCGAAAGCCGGGCTCAAGGTAGAAGATCAGCCCGAGGATGCTATGCCGGCCTAAGGTGCTGTAGAGCCGGCCCGCGGTGCGCGTCTCTTCTCCGATTCGGTAGTCGTAGGTGAGGTCGAACTTGACCCGAACGTCAGGGGTTTGAGCCCGGACGAGGGGCAGGCAGCCGAAAGCCAGGATAAGCGAGAGCCCTCTCACTTCAGCCGCTCCCGCACCCGCGCCACGGCCTCGGCGAGCGGCACTTCCGTCTGCTCCGACGAGTCCAGCGCCCGCACCTGCGCCGTTCCTTTCGCCAGCTCGTCCTTTCCTACCAACACCGCCAGCCGCACCCCTGCCTTATCCGCTTGCCTGAGCTGCGACTTGAGGCTCCTCGCGTCGAGGTCCACGAGTGCCGCCAACCCCTCCGCCCGCATCTCCCGCGCCAGCGCCGCGCAGGCGGCCTCCGCCTCCTCCGTAGCCTGGACGATAAACACGTCGGGGCGCTCGGCCTCGCCCCGCAGCCCCGCGTCTTCGAGCACGATCAGCGCGCGCTCGATCCCCATCGCGACGCCGACGCTCGGCGTCGGCGACCCGCCGATCTCCTTCACGAGGTTGTCGTACCGGCCACCGCCGCAAAGGGCGCTCTGCGTCGCCCCTAGCTTGCCCGAAGTCACCTCAAAGACGGTCTCCGTGTAGTAGTCCAGCCCCCGCACGATCTCGGGCACGAGCCGGTAGGGCACGTCGGCCGCCGTCAGGAGCTCCTGGATCTTGTCGAACCGGACGCGTGAGTCGTCTTCCAGAAAGTCGCTGATGGGAGGCAGCTCCTTCAGCGCCTCCTGCACGGCAGGGTCCTTGCTGTCCAGGAGGCGCAACGGGTTCTTCTCCACGCGGGCGCGAACCTCCTCGCCCTGATCCACAAGATAGCTCTGCATCCCCTCTAAGATTGCCTCTCGAAACCGCGCGCGACACTCGTCGCGCCCGATGGAGTTCAGGGAGACCTCGATCCCGCTCAGGCCCAGCGCCTGGTAGAAGCGCACCGTCACCTCCACCACCTCGGCGTCCGCGGCGGGCGAGGGAGAGCCGACCAGCTCCAGCCCCACCTGGTGCGCCTCGCGCAGCCGCCCCTTCTGAGGACGCTCGTAGCGGAAGATGGGGATGACGTACGCGAGCCGCGCGACCGAGCCGGGTGGGCAGAGGCTGTGCTCGATCACGGCGCGCATCACAGGCGCCGTCCTCGGGCTTCAGGGTGATGTTGCGGTCCCCCTTGTCCATGAAGGAGTACATCTGTTTCGTCACCACTTCGCTCGTCTCGCCCGAGGTGCGGATGGAACAGCTCCGTGTCCTCAAAGCCGGGGTGCGGATTTCGGCGTAGCCGTACCGGCGCACGGTCTCCCGAAACGCGGCCTCCAGTCGCTGCCATCGGTGCGCCTCAGACGGCAGGACGTCCTCGGTCCCTCGGGGAGCTTGGAAGCGCATGGGGCCTATTCTGGCAGAAGGTTCGCTGCCACCTCGCGGCGCCGACCTTGGGTACCCAGGAAGTGGCTTATACCGGGACGACGATGTACTGCGCTGTAGGCAGCGACGCCCGGGTCTACGGCCCCGTCGACAACTCCACCCTCCAGCAATCGGTCCTCGAACGGGGCATCGTGCCCACAACGCCTCTGATCGACCGCAATACGCAGCGCAATCTTCTGGCGACTGACGTGCCGGCTCTGCAGCCTTGGCTCTACGCCACCGCGCGCCGACGCCGGGACCGCCCGCGGTGTCTCCCCACGCTTCACCGTACTTCGCCCACAGCGGCATCCCAAAAAGCAAAATCAAGGCCGTTCTCTTCGCGCTGTTCTTGGGAATGACTGGCGTCCACCGCTTCTACCTTGGGCACAACACCATCGGCGACGCCCAGCTAGGACTCACCGTCGTCGGGCTGTTCTGCTGCCCCGTAGGCTTCGTGACGCTTCCGGTCGCCTGGGTATGGGCCGTCATCGACCTGGTGCTGATCGCTGCGACAACCCGCGGACAGCGAAGGCAGACCACTCGCCTAGGGTCCGACTCCCGCATGCGACCGGCTCCGGGAATGGGATCGAACTCTTCGCCATGCCGCCTCGCCTAATCCCGCGATGGCAGACGGGACAATCGGAAGGGCGGATGTTCGACGCCGGGTGCTTGTGACCGGTGCGGCAGGCCGGATCGGCTCCTACTCGCCGAGCACGCCGCCGAACGGTACGACCTACGTCTCATGGTGCGATCCACCGACGAGGGTGTCGACAAGATCCGGCCGTTCGGCGAGGTGGTGGTGGGCGAGTTGGCGGACCTCGATGGGCTGAAGAGACTTTGCGCGGGCGTCGACACCGTGCTCCACATGGCGGGCGATCCGAACGCGAGCTCAACCTGGGAGAGCCTGCTGGACGCGAATATCATCGGCACCTACCACGTCTTTGCCGCCGCGAAAGCCGCCGGGTGCCGGCGAGTGATCCACGCGTCGAGCATCCACGCCGTTTCAGGCTATCCGGCCGACGTGCAGGTCAAAACGAACGAGCCGGTGAACCCCGGCGACCTCTACGGCGTGAGCAAGTGCTTCGGCGAGGCGCTTGCGCGCTACATGGCGGAGCAGGAGGGCCTCTCCGTGATATCCATCCGCATCGGCGCATTCCAGCCGCTGTCGAAGGCTCGCGAGGAGGACAGCGTCTCCCTGCTCGACGCCTTCGTCTCGCACCGGGACCTCCATCAGCTCCTGGTGAAGTGCATCGACGCGGAGAACATCCGGTTCGCCATCTTCCATGGCCTCTCGAACAACCGGTTCAAGCGCATGGATATCAGCACGGCGCGAGAGCTGGTCGGCTACGATCCACAGGACGACCTCACGCAGGAGAACCCTCGCCTCAAGGATCTCCAGCTCTCAGAGACCGTCATCGCCCACAACGTGCAGGACGAGGGACAGGAGTCGGGACTTAGAGCAGATGGATGACGGGTGATGGGTGAGAGATCCGGATCAGCCATCACCCATCACCCATCAGAAGTCAGTCCCCCTCACCGTCCGCGAACGCGTAGGCTGAGGAGTAGTTCGGTGGCTCTTTCGTGATCTGCACGTCGTGCGGGTGGCTTTCGCGCAGTCCCGCACCGGTGATCTTCACGAACTCGGCTCTCTCCGTCCGTAGAATCTCGAGATTCGCCGCCCCGACGTACCCCATTCCGATCGCAGGCCGCCGAGGATCTGGGCGACGGTGTCGCCGAGGGCGCCCTTGAACGGAACCCGGCCCTCGACGCCCTCCGGCACGATGGTCCCGCCGGCTTCCTTGATCTGCATGTAACGGTCGGAGGAGCCCTGTCGCATCGCTCCGACGGAGCCCATGCCTCGATAGACCTTGTACGCTCGGTTTCGGAAGATCTCCAGCTCGCCGGGGCTCTCTTCGCAGCCCCGGAACATATTGCCCATCATCACGCTCGACGCCCTGGCGGCGAGGTACTTCACGATGCCTCCGGACGACCGGACTGCCGCCGTCCGCGATCGTCGGAATCCCAAGCTCGTTCGCCTCCCTCGCGGCACTCCAAGACCAGAGTGAACTGCGGCACGCCTACCCCGGCGACCACACGGGTGGTGCAGATCGAGCCCGCGCCGATCCCCAGCCGCAGGGCGTCGACGCCCAGCTCGGCAAGCTCGCGCACGGCCTCCCGCGTCGCCACATTCCCGGCGATGACCATGAGGTCGGGCAGGCGCTCCTTCAACATCCGCACGCAATCCATGACCCCTTTGGAGTGCCCATGCGCCGCGTCGATGACGACGAAGTCGGCGCCCGTATTGCAGGATCTTTGACCGCTCGTACGGCCCGCGCAAGGCGCCGATGGCAGCGCCGACGATGAGGCGGCCCTTGCGGTCCTTCGTGGCGAGCGGGTGGCGCTCACCTTCTGGATGTCCTTGATCGTGATCAGGCCGCGCAGCTTGTGGTCTTTGTCGACTGGGGAGCTTCTCGATCCGGTGCTCCGCTAGGGTCTCCTGAGCCTGCTCCAGCGTGGTTCCGACGGGCACAGTGACGAGGTTCTCGCTCGTCATGCGGCACGAGACGGGCTGAGCGGGGTGTAGTCTGTCTCAAACCGGATGTCCCGGTTCGTGAGGATGCCCACCAGCCGCCCGCCGTCGCCGACGATGGGCACGCCGGAGATGTGGAACCATCAGGTCCACCGCGTCCTGGATGCTCGCCTGGGGGCCGAGCTTGAAGGGCTTCGTGATGACGCCGCTCTCCGAGCGCTTGACGCGGTCTACGGCCTCCGCCTTCTCCGCGTCCATGTTGCGGTGGAGGACCCTACCCCGCCTTCGCGCGCGATGGCGATGGCGAGACGCGCATCGGTGACCGTGTCCATCGGTGCCGACACGATCGGGACCCTCAGGGTGATGCCCGGGAGAAAGGTTGTCGAGGTGTCGACTTGCTCGGGAGGACGGAGGTGCGCTTGGGGACGGAGAACGTCGCCGAAGCTAAGACCTTCGCGGAACGTGGGCATATATGATTATGACAGGGCACTACCCTTTCCGGCATGAGGACCTCAAACCAATGGGACGGCGAACTGCGCGCTTCAATGGATCGAAGGAGAGTTCACCATGGGCGGATCGAGACGAAAAGGGCGGTCCTTGTGCGTCCTCCTCCTCGCGAGTGGAGGTGGCACATGGTTCTTATGGCGTCGGCTGGAGAATGGCCGCATCGACTTCCTCCAGCGCTATTCCCGCTACCGTCCGACCGTCGCTCCTGCGCGCGGATGCGCCGACTCGACGTCGTTCGGGCCCGTGCGTGCGCGGGCTCGCCCTATCCAAACGGCTAGCACGAACAAACACGGCGGGAGTCCCGGCGGGGACTCCCCGCCGTGGGAGCGGGGGATAGGCTCCTCGGAAGAGTCTAGGGTTAGCTCTTCTTGCTGCGGCGGCGGCGCGCGACGCCGATCAGGCCCAGGCCGAGGGCGGCCATCGTCGCGGGCTCCGGCACCGGGGCGGCGCTGGCGAAGCCACCCGGGGCTGCTTGAGGTCGATCTGGACGTGCTGCTCAGGTCGACGCTGGTGATCGACTGGTCGAAGTTGGCGATGATGTTGGAACCAGTTCTCGCCCTTCTCGCGGAGGTTGAAGGTCTCCGTGTACGATCCGCCGCCGATCAGCTTGTTCACATCGAACGTCACCTGGCCGTTAGCCATAGCGTCGAGGTTGATGATGAGCGTCTTGAAGGACAGGCTCTTGTCGGTCGGCGCGATCGTCGCGGAAGTCGAACGTGCCGTCGGTCTTCATCACATGAGCTTGGCCGTTGCCCATCTCGCCGATGAGGTCCTCGCCGGCGTTGTAGAAGTCCACGTTGGTGCTGGTCCGGTTGGTGTGGCCGGTGACGACCGAGCCGAACTCGACGGGGCCGTTGAACAGAACGTTCTCATCGTTGATGAAGTTGCCGGGGTTGTCGATGATGTCGATCTCGACGGTCCTGTCGACCTTGTTGGATTGGGCGCTCGCCATTCCGGCGAAAACGACGAGGGACGCTGCGACTGCGATCTTCGAAAATTCATGCTGGCTCTCCTGAAATGGTTCTCTGCGGGTCAACCTCCTGCGTGAACTAGATACATACAGACTTCATGCCATTTGGTCAGCCACCGGGGGATTTAGCAATATTTGCGCGCCAAACCCGGCAACCTTAGCGGGGACTACCTGGCAACCTTGACGGGCTTCTCCCTGGTATTCCGAACAGGGTAAACCGTTACCCATGCAATATCGGCCTTTGGGGCGGACCGGCGCACAGGTGTCCGTCGCCTGTCTGGGCACCATGACCTTCGGGTGGGACCCCGACGACTGGGGCTCCACGGAAGAAGAGGCGCAGACGCTCACCGACGCCGCGCTGGACCTCGGAGTCAACTTCTTCGACACCGCCGACGTCTACGCGCGCGGACAGAGCGAGAAGATCCTCGGCAAGTCCCTCAAGGGGGCAAACGAGGCCGAGTGGTGCTGGCAAGCAAATGCCACGGCAAGATGGACGACACCGACCCCAACGCGGGAGGCAACACGTACAAGCACGTCGCCGAGGCCTGCCACGCGTCGCTCAAGCGGCTGAAGACGGACTACCTGGACTCTACCAGATCCACCGCCCTCAGCCGGCCGTTCCGATCGACGAGACCTTGCGCGCCCTCGACGACTTCGGCGCGCGGGCAGAATCGCCGGCTGCTCCACATTCGCCGGTTGGCAAGCGTGCGAGGCGCACTACGTCGCGCGCGAGATGGGAGCGGCGGGATTCGTGTCCGAACAGCCACCCTACAACCTTCTCGACCGCCGGGTCGAACGGGAGCTGCTTCCTTTCTGCCGCACGTACGGTTGGGCCGTGATCCCATGGTCGCCCCTCGCGGGCGGCATGCTCAGCGGCAAGTACCTCGACGGCCCGGCCTCGGGCGCGCGATACTCCAAGAGCGACCCCGGGGGGCGGCTGAAGGGCCTTCCCCGCCCCCGTCTCCTCCGCCTGAAGAAGCTCGCCGAGCGGCACGGGATGAGCCTCGCTACCCTTAGCCTGGCGTGGGTCGCTTCCCAGCCTGGAGTCACCAGCCCCATCATCGGCGCCCGCTCCGAGGAGCAGCTCCGCGAGTCCGTCGGCGCGTGCGGAATGACGCTCGCGCCGAAGGTCTTGGAGCAGGTCGACGAGATATTCGAGCCGGGCTCGTGGCACATCGACTATTACAAGGCGGAGTTCGGGCCGAACGAACGGCCCCGCTGAGGCCGGAACAAAGCGCAAACTGGTGCGATCTCTTAACGGTCCCTTAACTTGAGAGATGAAGATGCGTCCGCTGGTTGCCGAATTCGTGGGCACGCTGGGACTGGTGTACACGGCCACCATCTCCAGCGCCCTCCTCACGACGCGCGGTCCGGAGCTGGCGGCGCTGGGGCTGGCGGAAGGGCTCGTGCTCGCCGCCCTCGCCACCGCCCTCTCCCCCTCCAGCGGCGCGTACTTCAACCCCGCGGTCACCTTTGGAATGGCGCTCACGCGCCGGATCGATCTTAAGACGACGGTGGCCTACATCGTCACGCAGCTTCTGGCGGCCCTTGCCGCCGCGGCGCTGGCGCGGGCCTCCTTGCCGTCGGATCGTCCCGATGCGGCCGCGGAGGGTACGCCCGAGCTGATGCAGGGCCTGTCGCTGGGCCAAGGGATCCTCGTTGAAGCCCTCCTGACGTTCTTCTTCGTCCTCGTGATCTTCGGGACGGCCGCCGACAAACGCACTCCGAAAATGGGCGCTCTCTTCGTGGGGCTCGTGCTCGCCGCCGCCGTCTTCGCGGGCGGACCCATCACCGGCGCCGCGGTCAACCCGGCGCGGTGGTTCGGGCCGGCGGTGCTGTCGGGCCACACCGCGAACGCCTTGGTTTGGATCGTGGGTCCTATGGTGGGCGCGGCGCTGGCGGCTCTCCTGTACACGTCCGTGCTGGAAGAGCCTGAATCGCGTGCGCACGAGGAAGACAAGGTGAAAAAGGCGCAAGTTTAGCCGCCGGCGTCCGAAGCCCTCGCAAAATCGTCACTATTACGATGAAGCCCCGCGCCCTGATCGCCGAGTTTATCGGCACCTTCGCCCTCATCTATGTTGGCGTCCTCTCCATCCACCACCTGGGAGGGGCGCCGGCGGGCCTGATCGGCATTGCCCTCGCCCACGGATTGGTGATCGCCTGCTTCGCGTCGGCGACGGACGCAACCAGCGGCGGGCACCTGAATCCGGCCGTCACCTTTGCGTTCCTCCTGGTCCGCCGCATCAGTCCCGGAGCCGCCCTGGGTTACATCCTGGCGCAATGTGCGGGCGCATTTGCCGCCGCGTTCGCGGCCATGGTTTGCGTGCCGGGAAGTCCTGTCGAGATGATTCGCAAAGGAACGCCTGCACTCGGAGACGGGATTTCGCTGGGGCAAGGGATCTTGATGGAGGCGATCACCACCTTCTTCCTCGTCTTCGTCATCTTCGGCACCGCCGTCGATCGCCGCGGGCCGAAGATGGGCGCGCTCTTCATCGGCCTTACCGTCACCCTCTGCATCTTTGCCATCGGCCCCTTCACCGGCGCCGCGCTGAACCCCGCCCGCTGGTTTGGGCCGGCGCTCGCCGGCGGCAAGTGGGACGGCAGCCTCGCCTACATCGCCGGGCCCCTGATCGGAGGCACGATCGCCGCCTTCGTCTATGCGGTGATGCTCCTAGACAAGGAGCCCCTCGCACCCGACGCACCGGTGCGAGTCGATCCGGAGGGCTAGGCTCACGAACTCCCGCCTCAGAGAAGGGGCCCGGGTTCTTGCCCAGGCCCCTTCTCTTCCCGCCGTTGCCCGGTGCCTTTAGCGCACCGGCTGGCCGTTCTGGTCGAGGATGGGCTTGCTGCCCATCGAGTACATCGTCTTGCCCCAGAGGTAGCGGTCGGGGCTGAGGATGGCATCCGGCTTGCAAGAACTTCGCGTGGCCGTCGGCGAAGGCGAAGTTGGTGCCATCGTTGAACCGGGTGGGCTCCATGTACTTGATGTGGGGCAGCGCCGACGAGTCGGCGAGGGTCTTGCAGTCCTCCCACGCGGCTTTGGCAATGGCCGGAGTCACCGCGTACACCGCGGCGTCGTCCGCGTCGTCCGCGTTGTCGCCGCCCACTTACCGCCCGTCGCCGTCTTCATCACGCCGTTGACCGGACGGTGCGACTTGTTCTTGTAGCCCGTCGTGGTTTGGCCCTGGGAGGTGTCGTTCACACACCGATGGTGTTGGAGAACGAGGTGACGAGGATGGTGTTGGCAACCTCGTGCCGACGGCGGTCGCGCTCACCACGTTCGCGGGGTCCGTGCTCTTGCGCTTGCGGGGCATGAGGGCGGCGTTGACCGTGTAGGAGAGCTTGGGCACCCTGAGCATCGCACGGCGCGGGGTTGCCCGGGATACCGTGGTCGGAGATGTTCACGCACGGCTTGTTGGTGGGGGTCGAGCCCGCCGGAGGGGTCGCCCGGCGACGAACATCTGGGCGTTCTTGATGTACGGGTAGTGGGTGCTCGACCAGTGGACGTAGCCGTTGACGTCGCCGGCGTCGTCCTTGTAGTAGTAGGCCTGGCCGTACACGTCGTCGGTGTCGCCGATGTAAAGCTGGGTGCCCGTGCCCATCTGCTTCATATTCGACAGGTCCTGCGTCTTCTTCGCCGCGTTCTTCGCCTGGGCGAAGACCGAAGAGAATGGCCGCCAGGATCGCGATGATCGCGATCACGACCAACAACTCGATCATGGTAAATGCTTTACGGTTCATAGGCTCCTCTCAGGGGCGCGGTGCCACCTATGAGAAGTGTGCGGCGGCGGCTTGGCGGCTTGGCCGTCCCTTAACAGAAGGTTCACGGCGCGTTAATGGGGGCTTCAACCGCGCCTTAATGAGCCCAGACAGGGGACCGCCAGCGACCAGCTCCCGTGGGGAACGCTACCTTGGCCCTAAAAGCCATCTCCCAAGTTGCTCGACGCCAAACCTTGAAACGACCACGGCACCGGATGCGACCTCCACCGGATCATCGGACGGGCTCGTAACTTTCCGCCGAAATTGCGTCCCAGGGACATGAGGCTCTTGACGGCACTGTTGGTAACCGGTCTCGGCACCCGGCCGGGAGCGTCCGCCCAGATCGACCTGGACACGCTCACGAACGCGACGCGCCCGGTGAAGATTCCGTTCGCCACGCCGACCCCTGGATGATCAAGGCGCTTCTGAAGGCACCGAGGTGCTATCCCCGGAGCTCAGCACCATCTGGGGCATCCGCGGCTCGGGCTTCGGCGGAGGCGGCCAGTCCGGCATCGGCGGCGGGCCCGGCGGGGCCGGGGTGGAGCCGGTGCGGGCGCCGGGCAGGCCGGCGGCGGCCGCGACCAGGCGGCCAGACCGGACCGGGCTCTGGTGCAGGCGGGCCCGGCTCTCGGTGCGGGGGGGAGCGGGACAGCAGGGGCGTTCCCTACTGCCGCCCGAGCCGGCTGATCGTCAATCCGACGAACAACAGCCTCGGTTCATCCCGGCACCGCAGGGGTCGGCGGCCGCTAGCCGGGTCAGGCGAACGCAAGAAGGGCCGGGGCGGATGATCCGCCCCCTTCTCTTCGTCTAACCGGCTCGCTTAGTAGCGACCGCGACCGCCGCCGCCACCGCCGGAACGGCCACCGCCGCCTCCGCCGTAGCTGCCGCCACCGCCGCCGTAGCCACCACCGCCGCCGCCACCGGAGCGACCGCCGCCGCCACCGCCGCCGCCGCCGCTACCGCGGGGAGTGGCCTCGTTGACGGTGAGGGTGCGTCCGTCCATCTGCGCGCGCTCTTGTCGGCCACGGCCGCCTCAAGCTGGTCGGCGTCGATGTCGGCGAATCCGAAGCCACGGCCCTCGATGATGCGGGGGTTCGTAGCGCCGTACTGCTGGAAGAAAGCGGCGAGTGCCTGCTCGTCGGTCGAATAGGGCAGGTTGCCCACGTGAAGTGTCTTCGTTGCGGCATGGGGCGCCTCCTTAGCGGGGTCTGCCCGCGTGATGTTCCGGTTTCCCGTCTGGATCTCGTGCTTGGGTCAAACCGGCCGGAGGCGAAGTCTGAAGGCCCGAAGAGGCAAACTCGAAGCTGGACTTTTCTATTATACCCCGGAAAAGGCAAAAGCGTCGCCTCGGCTCTAGATTCGGGAAGCGCCTCGCGTAGTCGTTCCAGATCCGTTCGCCGTGTTCGAGGGCGTAGGCGTCCGCGTACGACTCCGTGATGCCCCGGCCGCGCCGCGAGCGTGTGTTCATACGCTCATGGTGATGACCGAGCTCATGCAGGAAGGTGCTCCAGGAGCAGACAGCTCCGTGCCGTGTCGGGGTGAAGCGCAGGAGCCACTCGTCCCCTTCGCGCTCGAATGGCACGTCCAGGCGCTCGATCGCCGCTTGCGGTCCATGATCGTTCTCCCACCGGACGTGCATCTCGAGCGGCCACGCCCGCAGTCGGATAAATCCGTTCTCCGGTGTAGCCGTACGAGTAGGTCCCGAACGTGTAGGGACTGCCCGGCGCGAGGATTACCGCGTCGAGACCTTTGGAGATCTCTTCCCAATCCGGCAGGATCGCGATGAACTCCTTCAGATCTGGTGCTCACCACGTGCCGGAATCCGGGCCCCGGCTTCTTGCGCTCGAATCGCAGCGAGAGCTGCGGCTCGACGTAGTAGTCGTCCGTCGCCCCAGTGGTTCTTCTTCTGCACCTTCCCGTCGATCACGCGGGGGTTTGTCTTGCGTGACTGGGGATGCATGATGCACTTACGCTCAGCTGAGCCTGGGTGCCTAAGGAAGCACCTTTGGAGTGCGGCGACCGGCTGCTGCTTTTCCTAGCGCGGCCCGGCGCGCGTTCTCCAGACGAGAAACCGTGGGAGAAAGACGGCATCGGGCCGCCTCCATGAGAAAACGGCGCGAGGTCGCCGCACTCCCAAAAAGGTCTGTAGGAAAACGCTGGCATCCCCTCCGAGTCCTCTAAGCTGAAGTCATCTTTCGATAGCGCGCCTCGAAGATCTGGTACGCGCCGTAGGCAATGAGGCCGAAGGCGACGAGGCCAAGGAGCCAGGGGCCGTAGGGGGCGGCGGCGAGGGCGTTGAGGGCTTCATCCGAGGGCCCCCCGCCTTCTTTGGGTCGGCGCGCAGGGCGGCGTTGACGAGGAAGCCGCCGATCAGGCCGAACACGATGCCGCGCGCGGCGATGCCGAGGCGGCCGGCGGTCACGACGAGCCGCGTCTCTGCCCCTCGTTCGTCTCGCCCAGTTTGAGGTTGTCCTTGAACGCCTTGGCAGCGTTCACCAATTGCACGATGCCGACGGCGATGACCAGGAGGCCGATGGCACCCCCGCAAGTCGGCCGAGCGCGCTGTGCAGCGGGCCAGTGGTCCAGTTCTCCCTTTGTCCCGAGGCTCGGTCGCCGAAGGCCGCGCCGACCGCCAAGACGCCAAGCGCGCCGTACGCTAGGCCCGAGAGGAGATAGCCGATCCGCTTGATCGCGCCCTTGTCCTCCGGGTCGAAGATGGCGGCCAGGAAGCGCCCACAGGGCGTAGCCGAAGAGCCCAATCCCGATCGCGATGAGGAGCGGCACCCCATACGACTGCTCGGCGATCCGGTCGATGCGCGCCGCTTCGTCCGTCGTGCTCCCGCCAGGCCCCACGGCGGACAGCAGCGCGAGGACCCCGATCAGCCCATAAACGATCCCCTTCGCGGCAAACCCCACCCGCGCCACCGGCTCGATCCAAGGCGCCGCCTGCCGCGCCGCCGACTCGGCCTCCGCCGCCGCCCCATCCACCGCCTTTCCTACCGCTGAGTCTGCCATGCCGGACTTTGGACTGCCGGCCAGTTCAGCAAGTTTCGCAAGTCGAGAAACCCCTTCGTGCGCACGCATGGCTCTACACTCAGGTTCGTACGGGCTATGGCCTCCCTGACGGGCGGTCCCACATCTCCAGCACATGGCCCAATGTATAGTGGCTTTTATGCAGGATTTGATTTATCGACTTGAGGTTCTTGCCGCTCGAGGTCAGGAAGTCGATGTCCTTGAGGCCAGAAGTTTAATCCGAAACATGACGCAGTTATTCACCGCTCTGATGACAGAAGCGGGGCACAATCAGAGGCAGATCGTCCGGAGTACCACAAAATTCCGAGGATGCCGGCTGAAGATCACCCTCCTTGGCGTCCGGACTTCCAGTAGAGTGCCTGGAAGGCCGCAGGACGGAAGTGACGGGAACCGGATCAGTAGGTGGCTATTGCCCGAAGATCATAAATTTCATGCACCAGAAATTATAGCCACGCTGGTCGAAGTGAAGTATTACCCACAAGCATTAGCAATGAGCGGTGCGCCCGTCCTCCCCAAACACCTCTCAGAGGCCTTTCAATGGCTTGTCGAACATCCAGTCGAGGCGGGCTACTATCTCGATCCAATTCAGCTTATTGAGATCAATCTTCATGAGATCGTGAATGATGCTCGATCAATTCAGTCAGGGCATCTAGTACCACTTGACCGTGGTGGGCGACACGAGCCACGAAACGCGTTCTTAATGCTTGCAAGAAGCAACCAGCTGCAAGGGCAATCTTACAATTGATGAACTCCTAGACTTGATGGAACGAGTGCGGATTGAGCGTCATCATAATGCTCGGATGCGGAACGGGTCTTCTACCTAAACAAGTTCATCGTCTAGCATTGCCATAGCATGCTGCCATCATCGATCGAATCTTGCCGGGCTCCTTCTATGAACGGACCTCTTCAACAATAGCACTCATCCGGTCGGCGCTAGCAGGTAGTGGTATTTGGATCTGCGCTAGATGGCTAGGATTTATCTCATCAATCACCGATCCGAAGATGCCGCGCGCGATTTGGTTTTGCCCGTGCGGAGAGCGAAGGAACGCATGGATGTACTCTCCTGACATTAGCTGCTCATTCGGCACAATTCTTATGACGTGTTCTGACATGGCTACACCATCCCATGATTTGGGAACGCTTGAGACTATGCCGGTTGACCCGCTGCGAGTTACCAGAATCCAGCCGGATCTGACTCTAAGCTCCTCTACCTTCGGATCGTCGGGGTGCAACCATTTCTTCGTAGAAACTAGCAACTCGGTGACATTGGAGCCACCGAGAAACGGAACAGCATTGGCTGATCCTTTTACGTAGTTCCTCTTGAATCGGCCGGGGAAAAAGATTCGTTCTACGACATCTCCCAACATGACCGTACCATGATCTCGAGTTCTTGTCTTAGCCAGAGTTCGATTGAATCCAGAGTGGAAAGAGCTGTTTATCCTCAGCAACGGATCACGTACAATATCATCGGATTGGATCCGAAAGGATGCCTCGTGTTCAGTTGCTGGTTCTTGCTCAGTCAGAAACAAGTCGAACGCTCGTGCTACTGCGGGAAGGTCAGTCAGGATCTCATCTGTAACACCACCTGTTGAGTCACGTTTGTAAACCGGGTTACCTCGGCGGTCATGCCCGATATGCACCGGCACTGACATGAACACATGCTCTGTTGGGGCAAGTGTAAGGTCGACAAGAGGCTCTGCTCTCCGTTGCACTAGCACTAATGAGGCTTTAGTACCGGTGTGTGGTTGAAATGTATCAGGTGGCAAGTCAACCACTGCTCTGATTGATGTATGGGTAAGAAGCCACTCCCTGATGTACCGGGCTTGGGGCCCGGAAAGAATTTGGTATGGGAGAACAATGGCCAGTCTTCCGATTCCCGGCTTGAGTAGTCGAACATTCTGCTCAAGAAACAGTATGTCCGGTGAGGTTGGTAAAGAGGCCGAAGTAGTTAACCTTGCTCGGCCACTTCTACCCCCTGCGAGATCAAAATGATCTAAGACTCGTGGGCTCTTGATCGTGATTTTTGTGCCGAACGGAGGATTCGTAGCCGCGCAGGTATGACTTCCATAACGAATCTGTCCCTCCGGAGCTGTAGAGAGGGCATTTAAGTCGAGAGAGTCACCACATTCGATCAGATCAGGGATATCGCTACCAAGACGCGATCTAAGTGTGGCGTTTGCGATCGCTGCCACTTCATGATCGATCTCCCTCCCTTTGAGGCTCTTGCATGCTAGATCACGGAGGGCGGATTGGGGTTCTGACTCGTCGACGACTAACTCCGCCACACGATGTAGCCCAGCCAGCAAGAAGCCGCCTGTTCCTGCACAGATATCTACGAGGTCATCCCCCTTTCGCGGATCATACTGGAGCAGCCTCATAGCCAGGCTTGTGACTCGCTGATCCGTAAAAAACTGACCACCAGCTTGCTTTGTCCAGCGGCTCCGAATAGCCTCCGTAAACTCTCCAAAGACGTCCTGGCGTGGATCGCTGATTAAGATCCCGCTGAGATAGGAGCAAGTGTAAGCGATGTCCAAATCGGTCAGACCGATCCCTACGGATTCATCGTAAATCCGCCAGTGCTGCTTCATATCATGAAACAGTCGACGAACGTCGGCGCTCACCTGCGCCACTGCCTTTGATAGGCCCTGCTCCAAAGCTCTGCACTCGCCGCGAGAAAAGCAGAAGCCTGGGGTCTGTGCCAAGACCTGCTCGACATACAGGCCCGTATGAAGGACCTTCGCTACTTCGACACAGATTGCAGCGGGGGTCCGAACAACGGCGTTCGCGTACAGATGGTCGTAGATGCGGTCAATTCGCCGCTTCAGCCCAATGTCATTGCCACAAGAATCAATGGAACTATAGGCCACACTGGGATACTACATGATCAGCAAAAAAAAGTCAAGCAAAAATTGCATAGACCAATTATTACCCTTCGGCGTTGCTGCCGATCATCCCAAACCCTGTCGGCGGCTCTATTCGTTGGCTAGCGGGCTCGATCTGCAGCGACACCAAGTTGCC
>JAUJNV010000254.1 GCA_030447945.1 Fimbriimonas sp.
AAAGAAACAACGAACCGGCCCGACGATGAGCATCGCCTCCAGGTACGCCTAGGCAACGTCAACGATCGGGATTGGCGCGAGCAACGACACCCGGTCTGGCTCGATCCAACGGGGCTTGACGTGACCGTCGTACTCGGCGTTGAGCCGGATGCCGATCTGATTGTCGGACTCGATCCGCTCCTCTATGACCCGCTTCCGATGGGCATCTCGATCTTCTGGAAAGACGACGAGGTAGCAGCAGCTCAGGCCAGCGGTTTTCACGTGTGGGAGCGAGACAACCTCTCCGGCGCCCGCACTGGTGAGACGCGTTCGGAGCTCGGCGTCGAACGGTCGTGGCGTTCCGACCTGAGCGGCTATTCGACTTTCTCCGATTCGAGCGGGAAGCCCAGTCCCTTCGGCTAGACCCGCCGCTCCGATACCGCGCAGCCGAGCGCGTCGCGGCCGGATCCACGGGCTCGGCGAGTGCAGCATCTGTCCACGAGCTTGAAGGCCAATACGGGCTCTCCGCGCAAGCGATCCTCGAGATCATCGGCGAGCGAAACCGCCTCGCGATGGCGGTGCGCGGAGGCGTCGCCGAACACCATCTTGGCCTATCCCTCCGCGGAGCGCCGATCGTGCTCAAGGCCGAACTCGGGCGCCAGGAGGGGCCGCCCGACTACTGGGTCACGCTTACCGACGGTGGGAGAACAACCATCGAGTGCAAGAACGCGGCCCCTAAGACCTACGCCGACGGGACACCCAAGGTCGAGGTGCAGAAAACTCGGGCTTCTCGCGGAGACCCGGCAAGCCGCCTATACGAGCCGACAGCGTTTGAGTTCATCGCCGCTTGCATGTTCGGCCCGTCCGGCGAATGGAGCTTCCGGTACAAGCGCAGTCATCTTCTCGCGCGACATCCCGAGTTTCCGGCTCGCATTGCACCCCTTCAGCGGATCGACGGAACATGGGCCGACAACCTGTCGGACGCCCTTCTACAGGAGCAGGAGACCTAAGCGGCCGCCGCGACCGGTTCGTCGTCGGCCACACTCCCCGCGAGCAGCGAGGCCCGCATCGCCAGCGCGACATGGAACGCCAGTTTTGGCGGAACCGCGTTACCGATCTGCCGATACTGCGCGACCTGCGGTCCGCGAAGCTGCCACTCCAGTGGGAAGGTCTGGAGCGCCGCGGCTTCCTGAACAGTCAGCCGTCGCATGCGCTCTGGAGTCGACGCTCGAGCGCGACCACCCTCCGCCAAGTGCGCGTGATACGCGCTGACCCATGGTGGGGCGCCTGACACCAGCTCCTCCTGATCGATGATTGGGGTCGCGTTGCCACCCATCGACGCCGGGAGGGTGTGTGCCGGCTCGTCGAGGAGGAGGGGGCGCCCCGAGCCGTTGAAGAGCTTGCTGCCACGGTGTGGGGTTGGCCGCATCACCGGCTCACGGGCGGGAACCACGCGGGCGCGACATAGGCCATCGTTCCCGGAAGAGCCGTAAGGAGGCAACCCGGCGAGCGCCTCGCGCACGGTGGGCGGCCGCTCGGGAGTGACTGGCGCGGGCAGGGTGATGAGCCCGTCGCGCACTCCGATCAGGAACATGCGCTCCCTTGCCTGCGGCACGCCGTAGTGGGCCGCGTTCAGGAGGAGGATCCGTACTTCGAAGCCGAGCGCTCGGGCGTGCTCCATCAGGGTATGCCGCACGCCCCGCCACCGCGGACTCGACGCTAGGTTCTTTACGTTCTCTAGGACGAAGCCTCGGGCGTCGAGATTCGCCGCTACGTCGACGAGGTGAAAGACATGGCGACTCCGGGGGTCTTGCGGGTCCATGCGGCCGATGACGCTGAATCCTTGGCACGGAGGCCCGCCGATGACGAGGTCAGGCCGAAGGTGCTCTGGCGGCGAGGTCGCGGGCAGGTCGCCGCAGACAACGTGATCGCCGAGATTGGCGCGGTAGCTCTCCACGGCGAAGCGATCCGAGTCGACGGCCCAGAGGGGTGTCATCCCGGCGCGGATGAATCCCGCATCCAGTCCGCCCGCCCCCGAGTAGAGGGACACAAAGCTCAGGCCTCCGTTCGACACCGACGCATTGTGTTCGTCCGGCCGGACGTCAAGGCTTCCCTCGAGGTGAAGTTGCTCCATGCAAGGACAGAGGTCCAGCCACCCGAAAGTTCGCCCCCTTGGGCTTTCAGGGCCGGTCGAAAGCGGGCTGGTGGCGCTGGGCGAGAACTGCCCTCCGCGGCGCCCGCCACACGCCAGTCGCCGGTGGAGGTGGCCCGGGCGAGGTCGCGGTCTTCGAGCGGGAGCTGTCGCCTTTGACGCAAGCTTGCGAAAGACCCGGCTGACCGTCC
>JAUJNV010000255.1 GCA_030447945.1 Fimbriimonas sp.
CGGCGCACAAGCGGCGACGCTCGGTAGCGGACCCGTTCGCGTTTCGCGCTGACCTCGCCGATCATGGTCCGGTGCCTCTGGCTTCATCACCCTGCCCCAACGCACGCGCGACGCGTGAAGGAGCGCCCGCGGCCACGATTCTGCTTATTGGTCCCCTTGCCCCCGTACTCGGGGGAGAGGGTTAGGGTGAGGGGATCTCGCCACAGGCTTGGAGGAATTGGCGGGATCGTACGGGAGAGCGCGTGTCTAGGTTTCTCCTACGCCGGCGGCAAGATCCCCTCACCCCCGCCCTCTCCCCCGAGTACGGGGGAGAGGGGGCAAGCCCCTCGCTCACCCGCGAGCGCCACCACGCCCTCGCGCTTACGGGCGTCCGTGCGGGACTGCATCTCGCTGGCACCGCACTTCCCCACTTGGCACCACCGGCGGAAGTGGCGATGATCGGACCCCCATGTCGACCCAAGAAGCCACCCGTCACGTGCCCGGCCTCGTCAAGCTCGACCCGTGGCTCGAGCCGTACACGCCGCGGCTCGAGGCGCGCGAGGCGCATTACCAGCACGCGCTGCGCCGGCTCGAGCCGACCGGCGGGCTGCTCGGGGAGATCAGCCGCGGGCACCAGTACCTCGGCTTCAACCGCGGGCAGTTCCACGGCGCGCCCGGCGTCTGGTACCGGGAGTGGGCGCCGGCGGCGCTGCAACTGCGGCTCATCGGCGAGTTCAACAACTGGGACCGCTGGTCCAGCCCGATGGTCCGCGACCAGTTCGGCGTCTGGGGCCTCTTCCTGCCCGACGAGAAGTTCGCCGACCGCCTCGTCCACGGCAGCAAGGTGAAGGTCCACGTCGTCGGCGAGGACAGCGGCACCGCCGACCGCATCCCCGCCTACGCCAAGCGCGTCGTGCAGGACGAAAAGAGCGGCGACTGGGCCGGCGTCTACTGGGACCCGCCGCAGCGCTACGAGTTCCGCCACCCGGTGCCGGCGATGACCGGGGGGCTGCGGATCTACGAGGGGCACGTCGGGATGGGCCAGGAGGAGCCGCGCGTCGGCACGTACGCGGAGTTCGCGCGCAACGTCCTGCCGCGGATCGCGGCGCTCGGCTACAACGCGGTTCAGCTCATGGCGATCCAGGAGCACCCGTACTACGGGTCGTTCGGGTACCACGTGAGCAGCTTCTACGCCGTCTCGTCGCGCTTCGGCACGCCCGACGAACTGCGCGAGCTGATCGACGCCGCCCACGGCCTGGGCCTGCGCGTCCTGCTCGACCTCGTCCACAGCCACGCGGTGAAGAACACGCGCGAGGGGCTCGGCTGGTTCGACGGCACCGACCACCAGTACTTCCACGCGGGCGCGCGTGGCCAGCACCCGGCGTGGGACTCGCTGCTGTTCGACTACTCGAAGTACGAGGTCCAGCGCTTCCTGCTCAGCAACGTCCGCTACTGGCTCGAGGAGGTCGGCTTCGACGGCTTCCGCTTCGACGGCGTCACGAGCATGCTCTACCTCGACCACGGGCTGGGCAAGGGGTTCTCGTCGTACGACGACTACTTCGGCCCCAACGTGGACGAGGACGCCGTCGCGTACCTGCGCATGGCGAACCAGCTCGCCCACACGATCCGCCCCGACGCGATCAGCATCGCCGAGGACGTCTCGGGCATGGTCGGCACCGCGCGGCCGGTGAGCGAGGGCGGCCTCGGGTTCGACTACCGCCTGGCGATGGGCATCCCCGACTACTGGATCAAGCTACTGAAGGAGCGGCAGGACGAGCAGTGGGTGCTCGGCGACGTGTTCGGCACGCTGCTCAACCGCCGCTACGGCGAGCGGCACGTCGGCTACGCCGAGAGCCACGACCAGGCGATGGTGGGCGACAAGACGATCGCGTTCCGGCTGATGGACAAGGAGATGTACTGGCACATGAGCAAGGCCAGTCCCAACTCGGTCATCGACCGCGGCATCGCGATGCACAAGCTGATCCGGCTCATCACGTTCTCGCTGGCCGGCGAGGCGTACCTGAACTTCATGGGCAACGAGTTCGGGCACCCGGAGTGGATCGACTTCCCGCGCGAGGGGAACAACTGGTCGATGCACTACGCCCGGCGGCAGTGGAGCCTGGCCGACCACCCGGACCTGAAGTACGGGGGCCTCAACCGGTTCGACCGCGCGATGCAGGCGCTGGACGAGTCGTTCCACCTGCTCGAGGACCCGCTGATCGAGCTGCTGATGGTCCACGAGGAGAACAAGCAGCTCGTCTACCGCCGCGGGCCGCTCGTGTTCGCGTTCAACTTCCACCCGACGCAGTCGTACCCCGACCTGCGCATCCCCGTGCCCGA
>JAUJNV010000256.1 GCA_030447945.1 Fimbriimonas sp.
CGGACGTGACCAGCACGCGCGCCATCATCGGGACCGCCCTCACGACCGCCGCCTACAACGTCGGGCCTTTCCCCGCCGTTAGGCGCGACGGGTGTGTCGCCGTCGTCCGGCGCGCCGCGGGGGAATCCCGTCCGCCCGATGTTGCGTGTCACGCGGGCCCCGGCGGTGCGCCGGGGGTGGCGTGCGGGGACCTGGCCCCCGGCGGCGCCCTGGGCGACGGCTACACACGCGCTTCGCGCGTACTCTCCGGAATCTCGGCCGCGCACCAGGCGTTAGAGCCAGCGTATACAACAGCGACTGTCGGTCAGTACGTGCCCTGCAGCAGCTTAAACCGCTTCACCGAGGTACGCCTTGATGACCGCGGGATCGTTTCGTATGGCGCTCGGCGGGCCTTGGGCGATCTCTTCGCCGTGGTCGAGGACGACGATCCGCTCGCAGAGATTCATGACGAACCTCATGTCGTGCTCGATGAGCAGCACCGTCATCCCGTGCTCGTCCCGGATCTTGCGCACGGTCTGCAGCAGGCTCTCTTTCTCCTGCGGGTTCATCCCCGCGGCCGGCTCGTCGAGCAGCAAGAGCTCCGGCTGCGTCGCCATGGCGCGCGCGATCTCCAGCCTCCGCTGCATTCCGTAAGCGAGGTCGGCGCTGCGTATGTCCGCGATCGCTTCGAGGCCCAGCACCCTTAGCAATTGCATCGCCTCATCCTTGAGCCTCTCCGTCTCGTGGATAGCCGAGGGAAGATAGGCAAGGGCCGGCAGCAACCCCGTTTTCGCACGGAGCACGCCTCCCACGATGACGTTCTCGAGCGCCGAAAGGGCCGGAAAGAGTCGGATGTTCTGAAACGTCCGGGCGATGCCTAGCTTGGCGATCTTGTTGGGGGGCAGGCCTGCGACGTTCTGTCCCTTGAACAAGATACGACCTGAGGTAGGCCGGTACACGCCCGTGATCAGGTTGAAGCACGTCGTCTTGCCCGCTCCGTTGGGCCCGATGACGCCGAAGAGGTTGCCCTTGGAAAGGGAAAACTTCACTTGATTCACGGCAACGAGCCCGCCGAAACGGATGCTGGCATCCTGGACGTCGAGCAGGACACCGTCAGGTGCGGGTGAATCGCTCAGGAGGACACCGCCGTCGACGGCACCCGGCGCGCCCCGAAGAGCTTTCGGAGCCAGTCCCACGAAAACTCATGGTGCGCGAACACGCCTTGCGGCCGCAGCAGCATAAGGACGATGAGCGTGCCGGCGAACACCACCAAGCGCAACTTGGATCCCTCGACGCTTCGAATCTGAGGCTGGCCGGCGATGCTCTCGACAAAGATCGGAAGTGCACCCAGAGCGAAACTCAAGGCGAAGTGCACGAGCAACGCGGCGAAGAGGACGCCGCCAATGAGCGAAGCTTTGCGAAGTATCGTCCCATGGAACCTGTCGCCGACTCGTCGAATGAGGACCACCGCAACGATCGTAGCAACGGCGGCGGACACGACAGTCGCCAGGGGCACGACACCCAAGTCGCGGAGTCTCTCCGGAAGATAGAAAAGCAGCATCGCCGCCAAGGTCGACCCGGTTATCGAGCCGGTTCCTCCGAGGACGACCATCGTCAGAACGATGAACGACAGGTCCATGGTGAACATCGTGGGAGAGATAAATCCCTCGAAGTGGCCGAGCAGCGCGCCTGCCGCCCCAGCGAAGGCAGAGCCGAGCACGAAGGCCGTTACCTTCACCCGTGTCACGTTGACTCCCATGGCGGCGCTGGCTACTTCGTCCTCCCGCACGGCCAGGAAGGGAAGTCCTCGAGCCGTCTTGAGTAGGTTCCGACAGACGGCGATACAGAGTATGGCTAGTAGCCACACTAGCCATACGGCTTGAATCCGTGGCGCGGGTTTGATAACCATCCCGTACGCTCCTCCGAGCGCCGCTTGGTTCTGGGTGACGATCCGAATGATCTCTCCGAATCCCAGAGTCACGATGGCCAGGTAATCCCCGCGCAGCCTCAAGGAGGGAAGGCCCACGAGGAGTCCCGCCACCGCGGCCACCGCGGCACCGGCAAAGAGCATGAGGATTATCCAGGGCGTCTGGTCGAGGCCAACCCGCTGGAAGTAGGTCTTCGCGAGGAACCCGGCGGTGTAGGCGCCGATCATGTAGAACGCGGCGTGGCCGATGGAGAACTGGCCTGTGATGCCATTGATCAGGTTCAGGCTCACAGCGAGGGTCACGTAGAGCCCGGCTAGCAGAATGAGCCGCTGCGCGAAGGGGTTGGCGCTTCCGGTGAGGCGGTCGAGAAGCAGGCAGGCCCCAAGCGCCGCCAGGATCGAGAGAAT
>JAUJNV010000257.1 GCA_030447945.1 Fimbriimonas sp.
GGCACGCGACTGATGTGGTGCGACTCCGGAAGCCCGACGTTGCGCCAAGTCTTGCCGCCGTCGACGCTCTTGAACACACCCCGTCCCGCGTAGCTCGTCCGCTGGGCGTTGGCTTCCCCGCTGCCTACCCAGAGGGTCTCGCCGTCCCGCGATACGGCGATCGCCCCGATCCCGAAAGCGCTTTGGTCGTCGAAAAGGGTCTCCCAGGTGCCGCCCTCGTCCTCCGTCACCCAAAGCCCGCCCGTCGCGTACGCCACGAACACGCGGTTTGGGTTCTCGAGCGGCGCCTCGATGTCCACCACGCGTCCGCCCTGCGACTCCGGCCCCACGTTGCGCCAACTTAAACCGCCGAAAGGAGAATCCGCCTCCAGCCGGAGGCGGTGCTCGTAGGCGCGCTGCCAGTCAGCGGAGCTTATTCCACGGACCTCAGGGGTGTGGAAGCGGCGCTGCTCCTCCTCTTTGCTCATCGAGCGGCGCGGCTCTTGGGCGGGGCCGAGGGCGACGAGGGCGCACAGAAGGGCGGACGCGGCGTTGCGCAGGCAAACCATTGCGGCAATTTTGGCCTATTCGCGCGGGATACGGCACACTCGTGCCATGGCATGGGTGCTACTTTTTGTGGCGGGAGTGTTCGAGGTGGCGTGGGCCGTCGGACTGAAGACGAGTGAGGGCTTTAGCCGCCTCTGGCCGTCGGTGTTCACCCTCGTGTGCATGATCGTGAGTGTCGTGCTCCTGGCGCTGGCGATGCGCAGCCTGCCTGTGGGCACGGCCTACGCGGTGTGGACCGGTATCGGCGCCGTCGGCACGGCGATCCTCGGCATGATTCTCTTCGCGGAGCCACGCGACGCGGCGCGGCTCCTGTGCCTGGGGCTGATCGTAGCGGGGATCGTCGGCCTAAAGCTGGTGACGAAGGGCTAGAACTCGTTCAGAAGCCCCTTTGGAGTGCGGCCACCGGGCGCCGCACTCCAAAGGGGCTTCTGAAAAAGATGAAGCGAAGAGTGCTAGCTTTCTTCTTCGCTTAGGCGTTTTAGGGCCCGAAGCTCCATGAGGTGGAGTTGATCCTTCGGCCTCTCGCTCGCTGCCTTCATCGCGATCAGGTCGTCGAGGCTCGCCACGCGAATGTGAGCGTCTTCGTAGGGGAGCAGCCTGGAACGGGCGTACAGCCCATCGAAGGATTCGAGGCCGGGCAGCCGGACGATGAGATCGACGCGCCCCGCGTCGGTGGCGAAGATAGACCATGGGGGCCGGACGCAGAACTCATCCCAAACCCAAGCCGCACCGGGCGCGAGGCGCAGGGGCCGGGGGTTCAGCGGGGCGAGAGCGCGTACCAAGCGGTTGACGTTCTCTCGGTCGAAGGCGACCGCAAGGTCGGCGTCGAAGGTCGCATTCGCACCCCCGTGCAGGACGGCTGCGAGGCCGCCGATCAGGACGTACCGGAGGTCTTCCGCGTCAAGCGCGCGCGCGAGTGTTCCGAGATCGGGCGGCCCCTGCTGCATGGCGCATCCTCACCATCTGCTCCGCCCAAACCCGATGCTGCTCGATCCTCTGCTCGAACGTAAGCACGAGGTTCGCGCGAAGCAGGTTCAGATCGATGCCGTTCTCATCCTGCTCGCCTTCGGCGATAGGATCGTAGCCGTCCAGCAACTCCTGTGTCCTGGTCATCTCTTTCTTATTGTAGGACGATTCCCAGCCGAAAAGTGATCGAAGATTAGCCCGACTTCGCCGCTTCGACCTTCGCCATCCTCACCATGCCCATGAGTCCCATGCTCTTGCCCATGGATAGCTCCCGCCCGAACACGTCGTACACCAGCTCGTCCGGCACCGCCGCCACCTGCTCCCGGGGCGCTCCCGACAGCCCCTCTTCGAGAATGCGCGCGAGCGCCATGGCCGAGATCCCTTGGGGATTATCGACGGCGTAGCGATAGTCCAGAGACCCGTCGGGCCGGGGTTTTACCGTCACGAACACTTCGGACTCGCAGCCTGGAACCTTCGTGCTCTCCGTGCGCGGCACCTCGTTTTCGCCCGGATGCTCATATTCCTCGCCGATGGCGATCAGCGCCTGGACCCGTTCGGCACGATCCGGAAACAGGGAGAGGTCTTCGAGGCGCTCCCTTAACCGGTCGGGAAGGGGGCTGGCTTTTGGGGTCTCGGGCATGGGTTTTTTTGGGGGAAGGGGGCTGGGGGCGGATGAGTGGGAGGCTTAAGAGGGTGTCGGGGAAAAGCCACACCCCACCCCCGCACAAACCAAAACGCCACTGGTGTGATTTTATAGAACACCAAATAAAATGTTTCACACAAAC
>JAUJNV010000258.1 GCA_030447945.1 Fimbriimonas sp.
TGCGCCTACTACGAGGACACCCTCGAGCAAGGCCTTCGTCAGACCCTTGAGCAGAGGTTGCGTGCCGATGAGTCCCTCCGCGCGGAGTACGCCGCGTTTGAGGAGACCATGAACGACCTTGGGATGCTCAAGCTCGAGGAGATTGAAATCCCCGCCTTCCTCAGCGACCGCATCGCGACGCGCCTCGAGGCCGTCCAAGAGAAGGCCCGTCCCGCCTCTTGGACCCTCTGGGCGCGCAACCTCGGTTTCGCCGGACTCGCCGGACTCGCCTTCTTCGGTGCGGCGATTTCCTTGTGGCCGAGCTCGGGCCCGGGCACGATGAACACCATCGGCATCCCGTCGGCTCCGTCGGATCAACTCGACCTGAAAGCGAACGGACGTGACGTTGAGCTCACCTACCGTCCTTCCAGCGCGAACGACATCACCGTGACCGACGTCCCCAGCGGCAAAGTGCTGGAGAAGGTGCGGCTCGACGGTCAGCGCCTGCACGAGACCCTCCAGAACCCGAATCCGGCGCCGACCACCTTCCGCATCGAGGTTGGAGGCGAGAAGGGCGCGACTCTCGTCGCCGTCCCCGGTACGAAGGGCAACAAGCTTCGCCAGGGACAGGGCAGCCTCCAGAGCCTTGCGGAAGCCCTCGCCGATACTTACCGCGTGCCGGTGACCCTGAGCGTCGCTGACCCGCAGAAGGCTGTGAACTGGAACTTCCAGAGCGCCGGCGATCCTCGTGAGGCGGCGGCCCAGGCTCTGGAAAACCAGGGCTACGGCGTCGACGTCCGGCCGAGCGGGATGATCTGCATCCTCGACCGCTAAGGGCCGAGGACCTCAAACACACTTATCGAAGGACCGCCGCCGGCTGAATGGCGTCGGTCCTCGTTCTGTGTCAGCTTGGCCAGCAAACGCGCGACGCGCCGAGCCTCGTCGCGCTGCGTTATGACCGCGAGGCGCGCGTCGGAGATGTAGGCGGGAGGGTCGTCATCGGTGCTTGCGAGCATCGTCCGCGAAACGCTTTGACCCCGCTCCGCCGCGTGGGCGACCGGCTCCGTCTCCTCGATGGAAGGCGTCTCGATCTCCTGTTGCGCGCGGTACTCCAGGAATTGCCGTCGCGCCCGCTTGGCCATGGACGCCACGGATGGGGAACCTTGCTGCAGAGCGCGCAGACGCCGGGCCAGCTCGGCGCGGGTGCCGGCGCCCAAATGGGGCAGGACGCGCCCGATCAGGGAGTACCCTCTCCCGCTCCGGGTGGAGATCAGCACCAGGCTGGAGAAGTCGGAGTATTTGAGCACACGCGCCACCTCCAGACTAAGCATCACGTCCTGCGCCGCCTGCTCGTACCTCTTGGCCTCGGCCTCGCGGAGGGCTTGCCGCACCAGGCGGCGGATGACGGCCTCCTGTGCAGCAAGGATTTGCTCCTTCACGCTCTCTTCCATGGTATCGCCGTAGTAGACGGGCTCAAGGGGCCGCAACGTCCCTTCGGCCGCCCCGCGCACCCACTCGGCTCCAACCGCACGCAGCCGGTCGGGGCTCGCTTCCCTTCTGTGCGCCGTGGCCTCTAGGGAGTGGCGAAGGACGGCCCGGTAGGCCGTCACCTGCTTGTCCTGCATCGGCGTGCTGGCGATAGGCTCAAAGGCGTGCGTCTGCACCCGGGTGTTCAGGCTCAGCCCTAGGATAATCGCGACCGGCGCGAATACCATGAGACGGTAGCTGGCGGCAGGGCTATGAGACACAGGTAAATCTTCGGGATGTCGCGAGAGACACCAGCCCGTAAAGTTACGGGGCTGTGTTGCCATAAATGATCTTCTTCAGCAGCGGGGACTATAGACCTAAGCTGAGGGCTTTCCCTTGGCAAGAGATCAAAGCTGGAATACAATAGATACGTCCTCTGACGGGACGGAAAAAAATGGCATCCGCTCGGGTTCTCGACTGGGAGTCTCATCTAATCGCTCGCGCCGTACAAAGAGACGAGGTGGCCTTCGACCTCCTCTCCGACCTCTACCGCCCCGTGCTCACAAGTCTCGCCATGCGGATGCTCCGCAACACCGACGACGCGCACGACGCGGTCCAGGAGGCGCTCGTCAAGGCCTACCGCGCCATCGGGGAGTTCGACCCGAACCGGCCGCTCAAGCCCTGGCTCTGCCGCATCTGTGCGAACTGCTGCGTGGACGCCGTGCGCTCCCGCCGCCGCGAGGGCGACTCGCTGGAGGGGCACGAGCACACGCTCCAAGACGGCGCGGAGAGCGCCGACGAACGCGCCGCCGGGTCGATCCGCAACACGCAGGTCCTCGAGG
>JAUJNV010000259.1 GCA_030447945.1 Fimbriimonas sp.
GGTTCGGATTGACGACGACTTGAAACATCGTGCTGATGACCCGCCGCGCCTCGTCTCGTTCGCGACGGTAGCGGGCCGCCGCTTCGACGGGATCATCGGGATCGGGGATCATGGGCGGCGGCTCAGCTGACCAGGGGCGGGCGAGTCGGTCCAGGTCTTCGCTGGTGCCGCCGTTGGCGAGGTAGTCATCCAAGCCTACCTTCGCTCCATCATCACCTTCCGGGAGGTAGCCAACTTCCACGATGGCGCCGCGCCGCTCCAGGGCGGCCACGAGGCGCTCCAGGGCGTCCCGCACGCTCGGTTTCCGGGTCACGTCGGAATCGAAGAGGACCCGGCACACGCGCCCAACCAGGGCGATGTCGTCAAAGTCGGGGATGACCACGTGCCCGCCGCGCTTGCCACCAAGGAAGCCGTAGACGCCGTTCAGGGAGAGGCAGAACCGCCCCCGGGAGACGGCGGCATCGGCTTTCTTTGAGCCCTCGGTGAAGTCGAGCGGGATGGTGGGGTCGCGCAGGACGGCGGCAACCCCAGGCGGGACGTCGAGCTGGGGCCGGCTGTCCGCCATCGTCTCGTACTTCACCTCTCGGCCGGTCTTCGGGTCGCGGCGGGGGGTGTCGGGTCGGAGCACATAGCCCACCTGCACGCCCGCGGTCGTCCACTGGGGGATGACCAGGCCGGGGCGGCATTGGTAGTCGGGGAAGCCGAGCGCTCGCAGGTTGGCGGGGTTGGTCTCGGTGTAGTAGCCACGGGCGGCGATCACCTCAGGGGAAATCCCCGACTCTACCTCGAGCATGCGTCGGTGCTTGGCTGATAGCGCCCTCATGACGCCACCTCCAAGCCCTCACGCCGGCGAAGCTCTGCGCGAAGGTCGGTGAGGCGCCGCCGTGCCAGGCGGTCCACTTCCATCGGCTCCAGGCCAGCGATCACCGCACCGGCGGATCCGATCGCCAAATCGACCAACCACGCTTCAAGCGCGAAGATCTGCGCGATGAGTTGCGGGACCGGAGTAGACTCTAGGGGCGATCGGTGGTTTACTAGGGCCATCGGTTGTGCTCCTTGACAGCGCCTGAGGACGGTTGTGGTGGCCTCCCTCACGGCGCTGTCGCTTTTTCACCCAGCAACCAACTCCTGGTTGCGTGCGTCGCGTGTTTGAATCTCGATCGGGCGCGGCTCTGAGTATTTCCTCAGGTCCTCCACTCGGAGAAGCCTCGCGCGTCGATCGAGAGGGTCCTGATAGGCGACCAACTCGCCTCGCGCGAGTCGGTTTCGGAGGGCGAAGTCGCTGATCCCGAGGCGACTAGCCGCCTGGCCCAAGGTGACAAACCCCTCGCGCATAACGTTCTCCTTGTCCGTTGGATGCTTGTCTAAGAGCGTCGTCACCCTCATGTATATGCGTCTTTTGGGTCCTTGTCACCGCGAAAATTTGGACAAACTTTCACGTACGCCCCCGCGGGCGTGATCCCTTCGCCTTTGTGGTTGCGGCCCTCTTTTTCGCCCCTCGGGTCCAGTTTGCGACTGTGTTGCGGTCTACGCCGATAAGATCAGCGATGTCCTGATCGCTCTTGCCGCTGTCTTTGAGTTGCTGTACGTAGCGGTGCAACGGGTGCCCCCGCGCGTCGAGTTTGGACTGGACGTGTTCCCAGATCGTGGTTCTCCAGGCGTTGGTGTCGATGTCATGGTGGAGAGGGAGGACGAGGTGCTCTCGGCTGGGGTGCATGGATGCGGCGCGGTGTTCCTCCGCAACCTGGTCCGCTGCTTCCATCGCGAGCCGGATTGTGGCTTCGGTCACGGCCTCGCCGGCGTCTAAGGTGCGGTGCAGCGCCTGGAGAGTGTTCTGGAACAGGGCTTCCCAGTAGACGGCCTCCGGATTCCCTGCATCTGGGGCTGCGAGATCGCTCGCGTCGAAGTAGACCGAGATGGGGCCCGGCGTGGTATCGGCTTGAACAAACCAGTCCTTCGGGTCGAGGTATGCCCCGCCCCATCGAAGACAAGCGGCAACGAACCGCCGCGCGGGGGGCCGCCGACCAGGCGCTGGGTAGAGCGCGGGAGGCCACCAGGCGAGCGCGATTGCGTCAACCCGTGATTGCCACTCTTTACGGGCTACCCTGGTGTCAATGGTTCGCCAGTCTTCGCTCGCCCTGGCTTGGATCTCATCGGCGACTGGCGTAGGCGTGAGGTAGTCGTCGTCACTGAGCAAGGCCCACTCAGGATAAGGCCCAAGGACGCCAAGGGGATGCCGCCAGAACACGCGCGTCCACGAGCCTCGCTCTTGCGCCAAGATCCGCCC
>JAUJNV010000260.1 GCA_030447945.1 Fimbriimonas sp.
AAGAAGTTCTACGGCTTTTTACACGAGCGAGGTCAGGTATCCGAAGAGGCCGTAAGGAGCCTCCGGGAGCAGATACGGGACGGTATGCCCGGGTGGCTAGAGAGGAAACGCCGTTACGACGACCCGAGGGACACCGACCCATTCGGGTATGGATTGGTGTGAGCAACCCAGGAGGTTGATTCCGCACACGAGCGCGTAAGCTGGCGAGTTGCTCACCCTGACCGGGGTATGACCCACCACCCGATGCGTGAACACATAGACGGCGAGGCGGCACCCAAAGCCATAGACTCTGTGCCCCGCCGACTACAGAGGGGCGTGTTCACTCAGAACACGCTATCGCGCCTCACGGCGCGGCTTCCGCGGCCTTCTTGCGCGTGCGGGCGCCCTTCGCCGGCTTCTTGCCGTTCACGGCGCCGCTGCCATTTGCTTCCGCGCCATTGGGCGCATCCGCCCCATCCGCCGCCGCAAAGGCGAGCAGCTTGCCGTCAGGGGCGGGGGCCGCGGGGGCCGGCTCACGGTCCAGGTAGCTGTGCTGGGTGAGGACCGTCTTCAGGTACCGCCCGGTATGGCTCCCCTCCACCTGCGCCACCTCTTCCGGCGTACCCACGGCGACCACCTCACCGCCCTTGTCGCCGCCCTCGGGACCCATGTCAATGATCCAGTCCGCGGTCTTGATCACGTCCAGGTTGTGCTCGATCACCAGGACCGTGTTGCCGGTCTGGACCAGACGCGTGAGCACCTCCAGCAGCTTCTGGATGTCCCGGAAGTGGAGGCCGGTGGTCGGCTCGTCCAGGATGTAGAGCGTGCGGCCCGTGGAGCGCTTGCTCAGCTCGGCGGCCAGCTTGATGCGCTGCGCCTCGCCGCCGGAGAGGGTGGTGGCGGGCTGGCCCATGCGGATGTACTCCAGCCCCACGTCCCGCAGCGTCCCCAGCTTCCGCGCGATGGGCGGGATGTTCGCGAAGAGCTCGCACGCCTCGCTTACGGTCATCTCCAGCACCTCGGAGATGTTCTTGCCGCGGTAGCGGACCTCCAGCGTCTCGCGGTTGTAGCGCTTTCCCTTGCACACCTCGCAGGGGACGTAGACATCCGGCAGGAAGTGCATCTCGATCTTGATGATCCCGTCGCCCTTGCAGCTCTCGCAGCGGCCGCCCTTCACGTTGAAGGAGAACCGGCCGGCCTGATAGCCGCGCATCTTCGCTTCCGTCGCCGCCGCGAAGAGATTCCGGATCTGGTCGAAGACGCCGGTGTAGGTGGCGGGGTTGGAGCGCGGCGTCCGCCCGATGGGCGACTGGTCGATGTCGATGACCTTGTCGATGTGCTCCGCGCCGAGGAGGTCCTCGTGCTCGCCCCATACGGAGCGGGTGCCGTGGAGCTTGTGGAGCAGGCGTGGGTAGAGCGTCTCCTGGAGCAGCGTCGACTTCCCGGAGCCGGAGACCCCGGTGATCGCGACGAAAGCGCCCAGCGGGATCTGGATGGTGACATTCTTGAGGTTGTGCGCGCGGGCGCCGCGGAGCTCCAGGAACTTCCCATTGGGCGGGCGGCGCTCCGTGGGGACCTGGATACGGGCGAGGCCGGAGAGGAAGGCGCCCGTCACCGACTCGGGGTTGTCCGCCACCTCCCGCGGGGTGCCCGCCGCCACCACATGCCCCCCCCACTCGCCCGCGCCCGGGCCGATGTCGATGACCCAGTCGGCGGCGGCGATGGTTTCCTCATCGTGCTCCACCACCAGGATGGTGTTACCCAGGTTCCGCAGCCGGACCAGGGTATCGATAAGGCGGCGGTTGTCCCGCTGGTGCAGCCCGATGGAAGGCTCGTCCAGGATGTAGAGGACGCCCATCAGCCCAGAGCCGATCTGCGTGGCGAGCCGGATGCGCTGGGCCTCGCCCCCCGAAAGCGTGGAGGCCGCGCGCTCGAGCGACAGATACCCAACCCCGACGTTGTCCAGGAAGCGCAGCCGCTCGTCGATCTCGCGAAGGATCAGCCGGGCGATGGCCCGCTCGGTGTCCGTGAGGTCGAGCGCCTCGAACCATTCGATCGACCGCCGCGCGGACATGCTGGTGAGCTCGTGGATCGAGAGGCCGCCCACCTTCACGGCGAGGCTCTCGGGCCTCAGGCGCGCGCCCCCACACTCCGGGCAGGGGCGTACCGACATGTACTCCTCGATCTTCTCACGCGAGTAGTCGGAGTCGGTCTCGCGGTAGCGGCGCTCGAGGTTGTTCACGATTCCCTCGAAGCGGGTCATGTACGAACGCTTGCGCCCGTAGCGGTTGCGGTAGGAGACGTAG
>JAUJNV010000261.1 GCA_030447945.1 Fimbriimonas sp.
GTAAGCAGAGCCCCAAAAGAAAGCCGCAGCGGCCAGTAGGATCACTTGGCGCGGTGTCATGGCGTTATCCTTCCTGTCGGTGCTTCGGCCTCGGTATGATGCCACCGAACCTCATGCGCGGCTAGAAAGAAACCGGCATACCTTCGTCGATTGGCTAGGAACCATTCATAAACTGCTGAGAGGTCGCCAGCCTGTTGAAAAACTCTTTCGTGTCCTGTTCCGACCCTCGTTTTTGGGCGTCGAGTGCCCCGCTTCTGAGCGTTTTGGGCATGGTCTGGTCCAACGATCGGTCAGGTGGGGACTTTTTCGATAGGCTCTCGCCTTCTCGGAAACACGTATCCAAGGTCCTGCAAAACACTCTGGCCTAGTTGCGTTCTCCCGCGCTTGGCAGTTTATGCAGGCCGGGTGCCACCACGATATCTCGTGGTGACGCATAAAGTTGCAGGATCCTAAAAGGTGCGCAGGTGGCTATCACTTGTTCATATACGTCCCAATCGCAACGCATCCCTGAGCTGCGCTTCTCAGCCACACTAGGTCAAGATCCGGAGGTCGAGCTGGGGTTGGCGTAGGTGACGCCCGACCCGCGCTCTTGACAGCAGCTTGCCGGCTCACGGGCTTCTCGGAAGCGCTTAGGCATGAAAAGAGCCGGGGCTTCTAGGAGCTCCGGCTCTTGCAAGTGCAGGGGGCTCGCTAACCCCGTGACCGAAGCTAGCCCCGCTTGGCGAGGTAGTAGGTTCCCAGGCCAACCTGCTCTGCGGCGATCGTGCGCAGGCCCCGCCGCTCGAAGCCGTGCTCCAGCAACCCGGGTGGGGTGAAGAACGGGGTCCGAGCACCGTAGGAGGAGGCGTTGACGACGCAGCCTCCGGGCCTGAGGAGGGCCACCACCCTGTCGAAGAACGGCGGCATGTTGAGCATCGTGATCAGGTCGAATCCCTCTTCCTCCTCGAAACTCGCGATGTCGGCTACAAGGAAATGCACTCGGCTGCTCAGGTCCGCCGCCCTGGCGCTTGCCTGCGCGACCATCTCCCCAGAAACGTCTATCCCGACGACCTCGGCGTCCGGGTAGCGATTGGCCAGCTCGAGGGCCGCCGCGCCCGTCCCGGTTCCGATGTCGAGAATTCGGGCTGGCCTGGCCGGGAGCCGATCGAGCGCGGCCTGCAGCGCCATCAGGTATTCGGCTGAGTCCGAGCGCACACGCTCGTCCCAGTCAACCGCGACCGAGTCGAAGAACCTCCGCACCGGTCCACGGAAGAGCCGCCAGCTCCAGGGGAAGCGGGCGACCGCGGAGTTGACCGCTCGGCCGAGGGCCCGGATCAGCGGACCCGGCCCGCTCCGGGCACCGGGCTCCGCCGTCACGTTCCGGCTCCGTTCACGCCGAGGGCGCAGACCACCGCGGGCTTCAACCTCATGGTCTCCAGCCGCACTTCGGTGAACCTCGCTCGGATAAGGGCCACTGCGATCTCGCGACCCTTGGCCGCAGACGTCTCGTCCGCAGCGCCCGGTCCCCGCGACTGATAGGCCACGGCGATCAGGCCGCCGGGCCGTAGCAGACGGCGGAGCTCCGCGAGGCGTGCGACGGGCTCACTCCCGAACATATTCGTGTTGACGGCCAGGATCTTGTCGAACAGCGCGTCGAAGGCGGGCAGCTCATCGACGGAGCCGAGCCGCGGGTCGACTACTTCGCGCCGGAGACCGTCGGCATTGCGCCTCCTCGCCCAGCGCAGCATCAGCTCTGAGTGGTCGATCCCGCACACGTACCCCTCCGCTGCGATGCGGCTGAGCTCCCGTATCGCGAGGCCCGGCCCAAAGCCGAGCTCCAACACTCGATCGTCTCTTTGCACGTCGAGCAGGGAGACTGCCCACGCGTTCCGTCTGCGGTTCGAAGGGCGGTGCGCCATGAGCAGGCCCGCGGCGCGGCCCCACAAGCCGGTCGGGCGCCCGAACTGGGCGCGGACGGCGTCGATCGCCCTCTGTCTCAGCTTCATCTGCTTGACCTCCTTGACCTTTCGTCGTCGCGCGTGGATAAATGTACAAGTTGAAGTGCACTTCAAGTCAAGGGGACGCTCATGCCGGAGAAAGGCCTGGTGCCGATCGGGGAACTGGCTCGCCGCACGGGAGTTGCGACTTCGGCGCTCCGTTACTACGAGCGGATTGGCCTGCTGTCACCCGCCGAACGTGTTGGCCAACGGAGGCACTACCCACCCTCGAGCGCGGAGCGCGTCGCGCTGATTCGCCTCTGCCAGGACGCCGGGTTCACGCTCGCAGAGATCGGTCGGCTGCT
>JAUJNV010000262.1 GCA_030447945.1 Fimbriimonas sp.
TCGCCATTTACGTGGTCCTGCGACACGTCGGCGCCAGGACGGAGTTGCTATGGGCCGGGTTGCTGGTCGCGGCGGTCTCGGGGGTCGTGGCGTTGGCGGTCGGTCTGATCGGGGGCGGCGGTCCTCGGGAGGTGCTTTTGCAGGGCGGGCTCGGGCTCGCCAATGGGGTGCTCTCGCTGATGCTCGCGATGGTCCTTCTGCCGTTGCTGGAGAACGCCTTCAACATCCTGACCCCGATGAAGCTCCTAGAACTCTCCGACCCCGGGAGCCCGCTGCTCCAGAAGCTCCTGCGTGGGGCGCCGGGTACGTTCAGCCACTCCATGCAGGTCGGGAACCTCGCCGAGAACGCGGCGGAGAGAATCGGGGCGGACGCGCTGCTTGCCAGGGTAGGGGCGTACTACCACGACATCGGCAAGCTAGAACACCCCGGCTACTTTATCGAGAACCAGATCTCCAAGGCTAACCCGCACGCCACCCTGACGCCTATGCTCTCGGCCAAGATCATCAAACGCCACGTCAAGGACGGGTTGCTGATCGGCCGCCAGTGGAACCTGCCGGAGGAGATCCTGGACCTCATCGCCCAGCACCACGGAACCACGCGCATCGAGTACTTCTACCGCAATGCCCTGGAGAATTCCCTGAAAGGGGACTTGGCCGGCCCGGAGGTCCGCGAGGGCGATTTCCGCTACCCGGGCCCTAGGCCGAGAAGCAAGGAAGCCGGCATACTGATGATCGCCGACTCCATTGAAGCGACGGTGAAGTCGCTGGAGAAGCCGACGCCCAAACGCATCGAAGACATCGTGAACGGCACGATAAAACACAAGCTGGACGACGGCCAGTTCGACGAATGCCAACTGACGATGCAGGAGATCCACACCTCCGGCGAGGCGATCCTCGAAGCCCTCATCGGCTTTCTCGGCCCCCGCATCGAGTACCCCGGCGGCGGCACACCTACCGCCAGGAGGACCCCTAAGAGCCCTCCCGGAGTCCCGCCCGCAAAGGCTCGTTCCCCCAAGTGACGCCTTTTTCCATCGCCGTCCTGAACGAGACCGGTCGCGACCCCGCACCTCTCACCTCCGAACGCGCCACCGACCTCTGCGCCGCGGCCTTTGCCGCCCGCGACCTCGAACTTGAACGTATGGGCGAGGTTTCGGTCGTACTTGTCCCCCTCACAGTTATTCACGAATTGAACCTGAAGTTCAGGAGCATGGATTCTCCAACGGACGTATTGAGCTTTGAGGTGGACGGGCCGTATGGGGAGATGGTCGGGGAGATCGTCGTGGCGCCGCAGTACGTGGAGTTCGACCGGGCGGAGGTGGAGGAGTTGGTGGTGCATGGGGCGCTACATCTGGCCGGGATGGACCACGGAGAGAACTTCGACGAGAGCGAGATGTCGCGGGTGCAGGAGGCGGTGCTGAAGGAAACGGGAGTGTTGCGAGATTAAGCCGGCGAAGCCGAAGAAGGGGCAGCAGGGGGTAGCGCGGAGCTTCAACCACGCCTACCGGGGGCTCGTCTACGCGGTGCGGACCCAGCGAAACATGCGCTTCCACGTGCTCGCGGCGGCGGCGGTGTTGGTGCTGAGCCTGCTCGTCGGGGCCAGCAAGATAGAGCTTGCCTTGCTCGTCCTGGTCATCCTGGCGGTTTTTGTTACCGAGATGTTCAACACGGCCCTTGAGTTCACGGTGGACCTGGTAACGTTGGAGTATCACCCCTTGGCGAAGCTCGCCAAAGACGTCTCCGCGGGGGCGGTGCTAGTGTCGTCGATCGGCGCGCTGGTCGTGGGGTATCTGGTGTTGGGGGACAACCTGGGGCCGTTCTCGCTGGAGACGCTGGAGCGGGCACGACGGCTACCGGTACACCTCACGTTCGTGTCGTTTGCGCTCGTCGCGATCGTGGTCGTCTTCGTCAAGGCGCTCACGCGGTCTCAAAGCCCGTTTCAGGGCGGGATGCCCTCGGCGCACGCGGCGGTGGCGTTTGCCGGATGGGTCGCCGCGAGCTTCGTCGCCGCCGAAGGCCGCTTTGCCGGGCTCATTTCCCTCATCACGCTGCTTATGGCACTGCTCGTCAGCCAGAGCCGCGTCGAGGGCGGCATCCACACCCCGTTCCAGGTCGCGAGCGGCGCCGTGCTGGGAGCGCTGCTCACCGTCGCCGTCTTCCAACTCTTTCAGTAGGATTCCAATAGAATGAGTGGTCTGGATCTCCAACCGGCCCTCGTGGCCGCCCGCGAGGCCGCCGACCGCGCCTACGCTCCTGATAGCTACTGGCGCGTGGGCGGTTCGG
>JAUJNV010000263.1 GCA_030447945.1 Fimbriimonas sp.
CGGCGGATGCTCGGGCTGCTCGCCGGGGCCATGAAGGAGTAGGCGGGATGACGATGGATTTGAGACACGAGGGAGGACGGCGATGAGCTTTACGGCTTCGCAGCAGGAACGGGCCGGAAGGCGGAAGACCGTGCTGGCGGTGGCGGGGCTCATGCTCGCGCTGTTTTTGGTGGCGCTCGACCAGACGGTGGTGGGGACGGCGTTGCCCCAGATCATCGCGGACCTCCAGGGGTTCGAGCAGTACGCCTGGGTGACGACGTCCTACCTTTTGGCTTCGACCGCCATGATCCCCGTTGTCGGCAAGCTCGGGGACGTGTACGGGCGCAAGTGGTTTATCGTGAGCGGGGTACTGATCTTCCTCGTCGGGAGCGCGCTGTGCGGTGCGGCCTGGGGGATGACGGAGCTCATAATCTTCCGGGGCATCCAGGGGCTCGGGGCCGGGTTCATCTTCGCCACTATCTTCACTTCGGTCGCGGACATCTTCCCCGACCCGGCGCGCCGGGCGAAGTACCAGGGCTTGTTCTTCGGCGTTTTCGCGCTCTCCAGCGTCATCGGGCCGACCTTGGGTGGTTGGATCACGGACTCCTTCGATTGGCGGTGGGTGTTCTACATCAACCTGCCGCTAGGCATCTTCTCGCTCTTCGCCCTCCCCGCCGTGCTGCGCCAGAGCGCCGTGCGCCGCGACCGGGTGAAGATCGACTACCCCGGCGCCATCACCATCACCGCCTCCGTCGTCGCACTCCTGCTCGCCCTATCGTGGGTCGGTCAGGGCTTTGACTGGAGCGCCCCGCGCGTCGTCTGGGGCTTCATAATCTCCGGAGTCCTGCTGGCCGCTTTCATACCGCTGGAGCTGCGCGCTTCGGAGCCGGTCATACCACTCTCGTTATTCAAGAGCCGCACGTTCACCTCAGCGGCGCTGTTGATGTTCTTTGTCGGGTTCGGGATGTTCGGCGTCATCCTGTACACGCCGCTCTTCGTGCAGGGCGTCCTCGGGGAGAGCGCCACGAGCTCCGGGACCGTCCTCACGCCGCTCGTCCTCGCGATGACCCTCGTGGGCGTCCTGGGCGGTCAGGTCGTCGCGCGCGTTAAACGGGTCAAGCCGTTCCCGATCGTTGGCGCCACCGTGATGGCCTTCGGCATCTACCTGTTGACGACCCTGGGCGTCGACTCCAGCCAGACCACCGTCGCCCTGTACCTGCTGGTAACGGGCCTCGGCCTCGGGTCCATCATGCCCAACGCGACCCTGGCCGTGCAGACGACCGTGGACCGGGAACTGCTCGGGGTCGCCACCTCGGCCACGCAGTTCATCCGCTCGGTTGGCTCCACGGTCGGGACGGCGGTCGTTGGGTCGCTGGTCACCTCCGGCTACGTCGAATCCCTGGCTGCGAACGCCCCAAAAGGTACCCCCGACCGGCTCGTCTCCTCGCTGGAGAACCCTCAGGCGCTCGTGAGCGACGAGGCGCGCGCGGTGCTCTCCGAGGCAGGCTCTGCCTTACCCGGTGGGGAAGCGGTCGTGGACGGACTCGTCGAAGCCGCCCGCGCAGCGCTCGCCGGCTCCATCCAGGACGGGTTCGTCGTCATGGTGTTCACGACCGGAGCCGCCGTACTGGCCGGCTTTCTGATGAAAAACGTCCGGCTGGACAAAGAGAAGGCGGCGGTGGAGCCGCCGGAAGAGGGGTCCCCGGCGGATGGAGCGGCGCTTCCCGCGGCCGTTGCCGCCGGACGCGACGGAGACGCCGATGTTGGCGACGAGGACCGGGACCTCGCGCGGTTCCTGCGCTCCGCGGAGCTCTCGCCTTCCGCGAGCTTGAAGCCCGGGGAAGCCGACGCTCTACTGGGCATAGCCGACCGCATCGAGTTCGGCAACGGGGACTACCCGGCCCTGATGCGGGCCGCTGCGGACCTCGCCAACGGCAAGGACGGCGACGAGCACGAACGAGCCGTCCACGTCTCCAGGACCGTCATCCGGCCCCTTGTGGCCCGTGAGGCGAACGGGCGTTCGCGATAGCATGGAGACCTATGGGCACGCGTTTTACACCTGGGCCATCGCCAAGCACGGCGTGAAGGCCGGGCGGGCCGCCGGGATAGCAGGGGCCGTCGGCGGCTCGTTGCCGGACCTGCCGGCCATCGCGGCGACGGCGTACTACATCGGGCCGAGCTTCTTGAGCGGCGGGTGGAGCTCGATGAACTCTGAGGAGGTGCTCGATGCGATCTACTTCACCTGACCCTTGGCGCCGAGGAGCACGTTGGCCGGCTTCACGTCGCGGTGG
>JAUJNV010000264.1 GCA_030447945.1 Fimbriimonas sp.
CAGAAGGCGGAAATCTTCGCCTACCACCTGCTGGAGAAGGAGACGAGCGAGATGTTCGATATCCTCTACCGCATCCTGAACGTCGTCATCGGTACGCTCGTCGTGGTGCTCGCGTTCCTGATGGGGATGCTGATGAACATCTACCAGACCCAGCGTCTGGTGGAATTCGGGCTCCTGCAGGCAATCGGCTACACGAAGCGCCAGATCCTCGTACGCGTCCTCTCCGAAAGCGTCGCCGTCATCACCCTGGGATGGGCGCTCGGCGTCGCCTCTGCCTACGGGTTGCTTACGGTCACGCGAATCCTGCTCATGGACCCGAACGGGTTCGCGCTCAACGTCTTAGAGCCGCGAGCCTACGGATACACCGCGGTCATCCCTCTCTCCATTCTCTTGATCGCCTTCGCCACCGTGCTCCTCCGCTTCCGGCGGTTCGACCCTGTCAGCGTCGTTGAGCGGAGGCTCGTCTGATTCAAGCCCAGCAAGTGTCGCTCGTCTACCGCGACCACGGTCGGGAGGTCCACGCATGCCGAGAAGTGGACATGGAGGTGCGCGCGGGGGAGTTTCTCGGGATCCTCGGCCCTTCCGGCTCCGGCAAGTCTTCCCTGCTCTACCTCCTGAGCGGCCTGAAGATCCCGACCTCGGGGGACGTTCTCTACGCCGGTCGAAGCCTGCCCAAGATGGCGGAAGAAGAGCGAAGCCGCCTCCGGCTGCGCGAATTCGGCTTCGTGTTCCAGCAGCCGTACCTCCTTGGCTACCTCACCGCGCTGGAGAACGTCCTGGTTGCCGCTCCCGGCACGCCTCCCCAGACGGCGACCGGGTTGCTGGACGACCTCGGGATGGAAGCTAAGGCCCACCGCCAGCCGCATGAGCTCAGCGGAGGCGAGCGGCAGCGGGTCTGCGTTGCCCGCGCGCTCCTGGGCCGCCCGAAGGTCACCTTCGCGGACGAGCCGACGGCGTCCCTCGACCACACGAACGGTGTTGCCGTCGTGCAGCTCCTCGACCGGCTGCGCGGCGAAGGCTCCCTCGTGATGGTAACCCACGACCCCAGCATGCTCGAGCGCGCCGACCGCGTAGTGCGCCTCGTCGACGGCCAACTCGAACCCGTCTAACCCCCTTTTGGGGGTGCACGAAGCTCTTCGCGCTTGGCCTCGGGCGCGGAGCGCCCTCCGCCCCTCCGCAAGGTTGAAGGTTTCAGGTGGAAGGTTGAAGGACAAGGGTCCGGTTGGGACCCTCACTTCTCCGCCCGCACCCTGCAACATGGAACTTGGAAGCCGGCCCGGAACGCTGTCCGGCTCCGCCGGAAAGGCAAAGCGCGAAGAGCTTCCCGCACTCCCAAAGGGTCCTCTTTGTGGGGGACGTCGGCGCCAAAAGGTCCCGCGGCGGACGGAGGCGTGAAACACCCCCCCACGAACGGCGTCTTGTATGGAGGTCCCCGGGCATTCCGGTTCTGGTACGAGGTGGGTATAGTCCCCCTTCGCATTGCGGAAGATGCTGGTGCGGCTGCGGTACGGGTCCGTCCTGTGCCGCCGCGGTGAGATGGAGAGAAAACTAACGTTCGGCCGGTGCGGTTTCACTTCCACAGAGTGGGCTACATCGCCGGCGCAGGAGCGCCGTCGGGACGCTCCCCCACACCTGCTCACCGCGGCCCTTTCTTCTCGGTCCCTCGCGCAAGGGCTTTCTGCGTCTGCGCACGTCCACTTCGTGAGGTCCATGTGATTGGCAAACCCCTTTATCCTTGTTAGCTCCGTTACCCTGGGCGCGATCGCCCTTCCGGCCGCGAACTCCGCGTTCGCCTGGCTCCGCCGCCTGACCGAGGACCGGCAGGCACCGACCCGACAGATGGTGGCGGCCCCTCCCCCTGTCGCCGAGCGTCAGGGGGGCTGGACCTTCGTGCGCTGCGACGACCACGAGGCCTTCACCCGCTGGCTCGGCCACGACGAGGACGGGCTGCCGCCCGGTCCGGGGGAGGAGCCGTCTCTCGGTTCCCATCTCCTCGTGGAGATGTACGGCTGCGACTCCGAATGCTTGGAGGCGGAGCGGTACGTCGGGCAGGCGATGCACGACGCGGCGCGGGAGAGCGAGGCGACGGTCGTCGCGCACTCGTTTCACGAGTTCCACCCTTACGGCGTCTCCGGCGCGGTGATCATCCAGGAGTCGCACTACACGATCCACACCTGGCCCGAACACGGCTACGCTGCGGTGGACCTTTTCTACTGCGGCGGCACGGTGCGAGTGCTCCGCGACGGGCGCCGGGTGGCCCGCCCCTTCC
>JAUJNV010000265.1 GCA_030447945.1 Fimbriimonas sp.
CCCTCCGACGAGGATCTGGACCGAGCCCGACACCCTCTAAGGCCTCTGGTTAGCCCGCGCCGCGGGAAGGAACCCGTTGGCCACCAAGAACGTGCGGACCTGCTCGATCGGCCGGCGGGGATACATGTTGCTCCAGCCGTGGTTCGGCTCGCGCATCCGGATCCAAGTCGCCCGGTACCAGCCCTGGAACGGCGCGTGCTCTGCGGCCTCGATTTCCGACTCCAGACGCAGGAGCGGCTGGTAGGCCTGGAGAAGATGCCTCTTCGCCGCGGCGTCGTCCTTCGCCTCCAGCGCCATCACCAGATGCTTCGCCGCCGCCAGCGGCCTCTCGATGAACTGCATTCCGAGCAGGGCGTGCTCGCGGAAGAACTGTCGACGGACGGGGTCCATCCCTTCGGAGACTTTCATCCCGCGGTCGATGGCGGCGGCAAGCTCGACTCGTCGTCGCTCCCAGCCCGCGATCTCCTCACGCGGGGGCATCTCGTAGGGCTGGCCGTTGTACCTCGCCAGGATCCGGTCCATGAGCATCAGCACCGCGTGCGTGCCGATGTAGATGTTGTCGGCGGCGTCGACTGTTCGGTAGTAGTCCTCGTAGGTCGCGGCGGGCGTTTCGGAGCCGAAGTATTCACGGGACCACCACGTCACGAAGTCGCGCGCCGGGTTCTCACGCGCCAGGGCGCGCGGCGCGTCCCACATGATCTCCGCGATGAGCCGCGTCTCCATGACGTGCTCGCGCAGCTCGGAGACGTTCGTCAGCCCGAACTCCGTCGCGCCGCTGGCGACGATCTTTCGCCACTCCTGCGCGACGCGGTAGGGGGTGACGGTGTGGACGCTCTGCTTGGCGTTCGCGCCGAAGAACGCGAGGTGGTAGTAGACGCCGTGGCGGTACTTCTTCCGACGCTCTTCGGAGATCGAGTCGGGCAGGCCGCGCATGATCCCGTCGCCGTTGTCGTCCCACACGATGATGGCGTCCTCGGGGACGTTGAATCGACCGGACTGGAATGCCGCGAGCATCTCGTGGTAGAGCGTGAAGTGGAAGTAGCGATTCTCCGCCGGCACGACCTTCGACACCATCGCCACCTGAGCCCGGATCGCCTCGTCCCAGACCTTCGCCTTCTGCTCGTCCGTAGTCCCGGCGGGGAAGGTGTACGGCGCGTCGTCGGTGCCGCGTAGGCCGACGGGCCAGATCGCGTCGAGAGCTTTGTTCTCGTCCACGCCGCCCTGCCAGAACTTCAGGAACCCCTCCTTGTTCGAGAACCAGTCGTACTTGCCCTCGACGCCCCGCGCTTTGGCGAGCCCAAAGTTGGTGAAGCCGTACGGGTTCGATAGGAGGATGTCGTAGTGGTGGCTCGTGTAGTACAGCCCCCAGTCGGAGGCCATCTTCTGGACGCGGTAGTGGCGGTGGACCCTGGTGTAGGGAGCGACCATGTTCATCCGTAGGCGCAGCGCCGTCTCGAAGAGGCGCGCGTACCACTCGTCCGGCACCGTGCCGCGCACGTAGGGATAGCCGGTGCGCGAATCGATCGGGCGGGGAAGGATGTCCTCGTCGTCGTGGAATAGCCCGCGGAAGCGGAAGGTCGGCGGGCCGCTCTCATGACGTCCGCCCTTGAGGACCAACGGGACCCGGGGCTTGGGCCGGTACCCGGTCCAGTGGTGGAGCGGGTCGACGCCCATTCGCTCCATCAGCTCGTACGCGCCGAACGCCGTACCGCGCGGATTGCTGCCCTCGATGACGATCTCGCGGGGCTTGATATCGATGCTGTAGGCTTCCCAACGCGGGTCGCCCTGGCGGGTGCGGAGGATGATGCGCGGCCCAAGACCCGTGGGCGCCTGAGTCGCCACACGGGGAAAGCTTCCGGTGAGCCTGTTTACGTCGGCCGCCAGGAACTCGGCGGCCCTGCGCACGACCGAGCCTTCCCCGGGCGCCACCAGAATATCCAGAGGGACGCGCGAGGATCTCGTGACCAGCGTAATATCCCCCGCCTGCGCCGCGCCCTCTCGTACCCAAGCCCCGCGCCGCGTCTCTGCCCAGGTGGAAGTTTGGGCGTCGCCCAAGGTGACTAGCGCGACGACCAAGCCGAGGGTGATCTCTTTCTTCATGAGAGGGAGTCCGTCCCGAGATTATCGCTCAGAGAGGTTTGTGGTTTGTGGTTTGTGGTTTGTCATCCTGAACGGAGTGAAGGACCCCGGCCCGAGACGCTAGTGGCGGAGGAAGCGTTCCTCATCAGCACTCGATGGAGGC
>JAUJNV010000266.1 GCA_030447945.1 Fimbriimonas sp.
CCCCCCCCTCCCCCCTCCCGCCCACACTCCCCCCCCGACCCCCGCACCCAGCCCCCAGCCTCCAACACCACCGAACCGCCCGCCCCCCCCCACCCCCGATCTAGGCGCCTAAACACTCTATGACCGAGAGGCTAAAAGACCTCTATCTCCACGCCTTCCAAGGAGCCGTCGCGGGCGCTGTACGTGCCGACCTGCAGCGCACCGCCGTCGGCTAGCGCCGGGGGGCGGGGCAGGCTCGTCTCGAAGTAGCCCCAGGTCTCGCTCCAGTCGTTGCCCGTGACGGTCTCTTGGGCCAAAACTTCGCCGGAGGGGCCGAGGAGGGAGATCGAGTTAGACGCCTCGAAGGCGCGGGAGTAGCCGCTCACGGTGAAGGGGTCCCCGACGCTCTCCCCGTCCCGCGGCCGGACGAGTACGGTGTTGCCGCCCCGGGCCGGAAGCGGGACCGCAAGAGGGTAGCCCGTCGGTTTGAAATCTATGGCGAGCCGGGCCGGGTCCGAGAGCTCGACCACCCGGTACACGAAAGCCTCCCGCGCGAAGAAGTCCACGAACATCCCCCCGTCCGGCGCCCGCACGACGTAGTAGCGCTCCAGCAACTCGCCCCCGAGCTCGCCGTCCGAAACGGCCGTCGCCACCACCGACGGGACGGAGACCCTCAACAGCCCGTCGCCCTCGGGGCTCTCCAGAGTCCACCCCGGCACCGCCGCCGCCCGCCCCGAGCCCTCCCCGAGGTCCACGACCGCCCGCTCGTAGCCCTCGTGGACCCCGAAACGGACGCCCAGGATGCCGTCGGCTTCGCCGCCCGCGCCGCCGCTCGCCCGCGGGTCGTCGCCGAAGGGGTCTTCCGGGACCTCCGGTTCCGTCCGCGCCGTCTCTTCGCCGTCCCCTTCGAGGGATGTCGTCTCCGGTTCCTCGGCGGCGGTCTTGTCGGGGACCGTATCCCTCGCCTCGCCGGTGCTCGCCGGTTCGGGGCTCTCCTCGGCCCGCGGCGCGGCGCCAGAGTCCCCGGCCGCGCACCCCACGACAACCAAGAGGAGCGTCGCGAGCAGCAACGGCAGGGCTTGCCACCTCGCCCGCCGGTTTCCACCCGTCCAACCGTCCATGCCGGGAGTATATGCGGAATCGCCCCGGCTTTGCCCGGTCGTCAGGTGGCGAGGTAAGGCGTGGTGCCGGAGTGGACGAGCCCCGGCGGGCGGGCGGGGGAGGACTCGCCGAGTTCCATGCGCAGTCGGTCGGCGCGGCCCGCGAAGCCGAACTCCCTCAGGAGGGCGTGTGCCGGATGCGCGGGCGGGCCGGGGACGGTCACCTCGACGGGCCAGCCCTCGCTCGCGCACAGCGCCGACGCGAGCAGGCGGCGGGCGACGGCGGGGGAAGAGGCCACGAAGGGGCCGAGGCGGGTGGCGGGGCCGAGGGCGCTGCGCACCAGGTAACCTTCCAGAAGGCCCAAACGGTCCCGGGCGACGAGGCCCCAGCCCGGATGGAGCTTGAGGATCGCCAGGATCAAAGCCGACCTGTCCGCCCCGTAGGACCAACGGTCCGCGCCGTACAGCTCCGGCAGATCCCCGAACAGCAGCGTCGAGACGCCGCGCGCCTGTTCCCGTGCCGGCAAGCCTCGCGGGGCCTCTTCGAGGCGGTACACGGTGCGCGGCGTGATCGGCTCGAAGCCCAAGGCCCGGTACAGCCCTTCGGCCTCGCGCGTCGAGTACAGCCGGACGGTCCTTGCCCCCCGGCTCCTCAGGTAGGTGACGGCCCAGGAGGAGAGTTTGCGTCCGAAGCCCGACTTGCGGTAAGCGTCGCGGACGGCGAGCTGGCAGAGGATGCCGATCTCCCCGAGCGGCACAGCCCCGACCATGCCGGCCAGGGCGCCGTCCGGCGCTTCGGCCACCGCCCAGCGGGCGCCCTCGATGCCGCGCAACAGGTCGAACGCCCGCGGGTCCGCCGACCAGCGCACCACCGAACGCAACTCCATGACGCGCCCGAGGTCGGAGCGCGCCATCTCCCGCACGCGCACGCCGGACCGGAACGCCGCGTCCGTCTCGCGCCGGCGCCTGGCTTTGTCTGCGTCGGGATCTTCTTTGGTGGTTGGAGAATGCATAGGTCCCTCGCTGCCTTGGCGTGGACGGATCTTTTCCGCGATGGGCTCCGACAAAGCCGGAGAGACGCGGACGCCCCGAGCTCGGCCCTTAAGTGCAGGCCGGTCGGGGCAGGGACGGTCGAGGGAGTCGCCCCGCGAGGGAAAGGAG
>JAUJNV010000267.1 GCA_030447945.1 Fimbriimonas sp.
TGGTCATTTGGGCCAGCCAACGCCCGTTAAGGCAACGCGGACGGGCGCGTCGCGACCTCCCTCGGCCGCGCCTCCTACGACCCTCGCGACGTGCCGCACTCCGGCGGCGAGCTTTTCAACGCCACCGTTTGGTCGGGCCGCGACTCCGGCACGCTCATGAGCCTCTTCGGCAGCGCGCTAACCACCGGCAGCACCCACGTCGTCATCCCCACGGCGGCCCTGCCGGACGACGACTCCTTCCGCTCGGTGAGCCCGAAGATCGAGAACGACCCGCAGTTCCCCCAGCGCACGAGTGTGATCTGGTCCCAGGAGATCGAGCCGATGCGCCTCCGACTGCGCATCTGGGAGCGGGGGGTCGGCGAGACGCAAGGCTGCGGCACGGGCAGCGCCGCCGCCGCCGTGGACTATCTCCGGCGCAAAGGGAAAGGGGGGGCCGTCGAAGTCGAGAACCCCGGCGGGACGCTGCGCGTCAGCATGCCATCGTGGGACGGCCCGATCGAGGTCGAGGGGGTCGCGGAGGCGGTCTACTCCGGCGAGTACCACTGGCCCCCTGCGGGGAAGGGTTGAGGGTTGAGGGTTTGGGTTTTGGGTTTTGGACTTCCCGAATGGGCTTGTACTTCAACCCTCAACCCTCAGCCCCAACCCTCAACACTCCTCTGCCTCCGGATCGGGACGGCTCTGGTTGACGAGGTACTCGTCAGCCGCGCCGTTCACGTTCCAGGTGAACCAGAACCCCTCCTCGTCGTACCCGCGGAGCGTAATCCCGTCGCGCCAGCCTCGGCGGGCGATGTAGATGGGCATGGGCGCTAACACCAGGCGGCTGAGAACGGTCATCGTCGGCAGCCACCCGTCGCGAGGATGGTCCAGCACCTTGGCCTGCCCCAGCGGCTCCGGCTGCCCCGTCGGCTCGAACTCCACCCGCGTCCGCTCGCTGTAGGCGAGCACTCCGTCGTCGTCGACCACCACAAGAGGGTCGCAGTGCCAGATCTGGGTCTCCAGGGGATCGTCGTTCAGGAGCCCGATGCCTTCCAAGAACCGCTTGAGCACATCCCCTGTTACGGTGGCGCGAGCGTGAGCGATGCGGAGAGGCTAGGGCAGGTCGCCGTCCATTCGCCGGTCGTGGACCCGTCCGCTGCGGAAAGTGAGCACATGGGAAAATGGGGCCGCGACTCCATACACCCATTTCGGCTGCCCGAAGACGCTGCGCCAAGGGCGGTGCACGCTCGGCGGGCCGAGCGTCCAGAGCACTTCCTGCTTCGTCCGCCCGAACTCGACATCGAAGTTTCGCATGGCCCGCTCCATGGAGGCTGTTCCGCGTTGCCGGGAGTTGGACGGCGGCTTCAACGAGATGCTCTCGCTGAGCATAAGGGAAGAGGGGGCGGCGACGTACGGACGGTGCAGCCCCTTCGCCGAGGCGCTGCCGGCTGGAATCACGCGACGTTGCTCATCGCGAAAGGAGATCTCGCCGTCCGGCGTAGGGGCAAACTCCGCGACAAGGAAGGACGGGGACCTCCCACTCCAGCGCGTTCCGACTGGCCTCCTCCGCGTCACTCGAATCACCTTCATCGGCCGCAGGCCCACAAAGAGCACCTCGTCTTCTTGGAGGCTTTCCGCGCCTACGCTCCCTCCGTAGATCCAGACCTGCTTGCCGAGATAGCGATTCCGTGCACGGGCAAGCTCTTGATCCGCCGCCCGCCCCACAGGGGGCAGGTAGGCGTAGACCCCAATGGGCGATAAGTGCCGCGATCCCACCGAGGAGACCGTCAGCTCGCCGTCGATCCACGTGTTCGAGAGCGGAGGGCGAAGGACTAAACGGAATGCCGCTTCTCGGGCCCCGGCGGGCATCTGAAGCGGCCCTTGCCCCTCCGGCACAAACGTGGCCCGGGTCGGACGCCCGTTCGCCTTCATGCTCCGCACCGTCAGCTGAACCCTGCGGACACGGCTTGCGGGCGGGGAGGAGTGCAAGACGAGCCGGAACGGGTGGGGCGGGGACCGCAACTCGAACTGCCCGTGGATCGGGCTCTCGGCCTGCAAGTATAGCGAGAGAAGCAGCAGCATCGTCCTTCGGTCCTTTGTCGGGCGGAGAGTACCCTTGGCTGGATTAGCCGGCCCGAAGCTGATCCAGCTCGCGACGGAGATTCCGCCGGGCGGCCGTCTCCGCCTCCCGACGAATCGTCTCTGTCCGGTAGAGACGGGGCCGAGAGAGGAAGCCGGCCAGCACCGCCGCCCGTCCGAGCCG
>JAUJNV010000005.1 GCA_030447945.1 Fimbriimonas sp.
CCTCGGCCACAGCGCCGGCGACGACCTGCTCGTCGCCGTCGCCGCCCGGCTCCGCCCTCGTACTCGGGCAGCTTCATCTCCCGGGTGAGGCCGAAGGCGAGCTTCATCAGATCGGTGGCGTTGGGAGCGGCCGAATCGGGGACGATCACCGCGTCCTGCACGTCGTCGGCAGGCTTGGCGTCGAGCTCGCCGCTCGCGAAGGCCATCAGATCCTCCTGGGTCGCGATTCCCTGCTCTTCCGCGCCGAGGGCCACGGTGACCCAGTCGCTGTCGTTCGCCTTGCACTTCGTCTTGAAGTTGTCGAACCCTTCGGGGTTGAGTCCGAGGCTCCGGATGTACTTCGCGGCGCGCGCCATGCGGGCCTTCTGGCGCTCCGCCTCTTCGTCGACGACCGTCTGCGTGCTGTCGCGCTCGTCGTCCTCGACGTCTTGCGTGAAGCGATCGGAGAGGCCGTAGGCGTTGAGCGCGGCGGCGACCATGGCGCGCTTCTCGGCCATCTTGAGGATCGTGTTCTCGCAGTCCCGGGGGCGATCGCAGTACTTGCTCTCCAGCGAGGAGCAGACCCCAACGCCGGTCGCGACGACCTCGCCGGTGTGGCGCAGGACCAGGCGGCACTTCACCACGTAGCGGTACAGGCCGAGCCCAACCCCGCTCTCCTCCTCATGGCGGAACGTGCGGTCGCCCTTGTGCGCGTTGTTCCAGACCTTCTTGCGCTTGGACCACGGGACCTCGGCGAAGTGGGCGACCTCCTGCTCCAGGACCTCGTAGTCCGGGTAGCACCCGAAGGCGGAGTTCAGGCGCTCCGCGCCGGCCTTGAGGAGGGAGGGCTTTCCGCCGGTGCCGGGGATGACGCCGTAGTCGGTGCCCTCCTTGAGGGCCTTCGTGATGAGCTTGGTCGTCTCGTCCTGCGCGAGGATGATCTGGTCGACGCTGACGACGGGCCGGAGCAGAGCGGGAGCCGAAGGGGCGTTGACGATCTGCGGAGTGAGGTCTTGGTTGTCTTGCATAGCGGAAGATCCTTAGGAGGCCAGTCGGCCGACGGAGACGCCGATCCCGAAGGTGACGGCGAGGAGGGTGGCGCCGAGCGCGACGATGAGCCAGAGCCGTATCTCGGCGCGGTCGTCGCCCGCGGGCTCGGGCGGGGTGGGGACGTGGCCGGTGGCCAGGCCCGCGAGCTGCAGGACCAGCGCGGCGCGGCCTTCGGGGGACATGGCGCGGGTGCGCTGCACGAGCCGGACGATCTCGAGCGCGTCCTCCGCGCCGTCCTCGTAGACCGGATGGGCGAGGGCGTGGGCCAGCTCGCGGGAGAGGGGCGAGGGCTGAGAGGAGACGCGGGTGGCCATCACGCTTCGCCTCCGCTAGTGGCAAGGCTCTCGCGCAAGGCCTTCACCCAGGCATTGCGGCTGGCGACGCGCTCAATCTCTTCCTCCAGTGCCGTCTCGCAGTAGAACAGACTCCGGCGAAGGTCCTTTTCTCTGTTGTCGAGGAAGGTGAAGGAAGGGGTGTCGTCTATCTGCTTGAGCTTTTCCCGCCAGTAGTCCAGGTTGTGCACGGACGTGTCTAGCTGCTCCAACATGAACCGCTTGAGGCCTTGGTGATCCGGCGTCGGCGGGTTCCAGAGGAGGACTTGGGAGCGCATCTCCTCAAGCCGCGCGTTCTGCTCCTGGTCCGTCCTGATCGTCTCTCGCAAGGATGCGAGCTTCTCGGACTTCAGCCGGGCCGCGAGGGCCAGACGCTGGTCGGCGGTGAGGCTCAGATATTCCTCCAGCTCTTCCCGCGCCTCCTCCAGCGACTCGCGGTAGTAGGAGTCAGGCTTGAACTCGGGAATCTCCGCGTTCATCGGCTCATCCCGCATAGCGATGAGGGCTCCGAAGTTGCGGGAGCAGAGCATGACGAACTCGGAGAAAGTCTGCCCCTTCTCCATCAAGTCGGCGGTGTATCCAGTGGGCACCTAAGCCGCCTCCTCTTCCTGGTGGAACCTGTCCAGGACCTCGGTCAGGGCCTCGACGTGGACCGGGCGGTCGATGTTGTCCATCGGGCAGCGGTGGTCGTAGCCCGTGAGGGTGTAGTCGCTCAGGACGCGGTCCTGGCGGTGGAGGTCGGAGTAGAGGGGATGGCCCAGCCAGTCGGCGAGCCGGGACGCCTGGTTCACGAGCCGCCCGCACTGGCGGAGCGAGCCGGAGCGCGCGAGCCCCAGGGCCTCGGAGATGAGGTTGCGGAGGTCGTCGGCGGTCATGTGGCCGAACTCGCGGTCGGCGGCTTGGCAGAGCGCGATGTGCGCGGCCTCGGCGTTGCGGTACTGGGCCTCCCGGATGTCGCGGTCGATCTGGTCGAAGTCGGGGCCGGGGGCCGGGACGATGGCGTCGGGGCAGATCTGCTGCGCCAGTTGGAGAGCGGCGATGTGCGCCTCGCGCGGGGTGTTGATGACCTGCATCTACGCGGCCCTCCCGGCCTGCTCCAGGTCGAAGTCCCTGACGGCTCGCCATGCGACGCCGTGCCCGTGAGCGACGGCGGAGATCGCGGCCTCCAACGGTCCCTCGTAGACCCGGCGGGGGTCGTAGTCGGGGATCATCGAAGTGAGCGCGGTGAAGGCGGCGAGCCACGCCTTGCGGTCGGCTTCCAGCTTCTCGCGGGTGATCATCGCGCCACACCCCACGGCAGGTAAGGCATCGTCGCCCGCTGGATCTGGAACGCGATCCAAAGCAAGCCCCGGTCGAGCCACGAGGGCCGAGGGGCCATTCCCTCCCACTCGGCCAGCCACTTAGCCTCGGCGGCGGTCAGGAGCGCGAAGCGCGCGACGAACGGGGCCGGGACCCTGATGGTCCGGGCTTTACGAGGGTTGGTGCTGTGCATTGAATGTCTCCATTGCCCAGTGTCGGTGGGCTTAGGGACATTATGCAGGACTCCTGTAGTCTTGTCAAGACTTAGTGCAGAAAATAATCTGGGTGTCCAAGCCGCCCGGATCGTACTTGATGTCCACGCCTGGCCTTCGGTGCGGATGTAGCCGACGAGGTACCCCTCGATCACCCACAGAGAGGCACGAGCTTCTTTATATGAGGGTTCGTTGGCTGTAGTACGTACTCCGTGCCGGAGTGCCGGAGGCCTTAATGGTCATCAGCCCCTCTTCGTTGCGGGCAGGCTTCACCGCACGCCCCAGCTTGGGTCGGGGGTGCCGCTGGAATATCGCCTCGTCCCCAGGGCACAGGAACGGGTACATGCTGTCGTCTTCTATTTCGATCTTGAAGCGGCCCGGTCCCGCCATGAATGCGGGTACGAGGGCAGTGTCGCCTCTATCGTTCGGTTCGCTCCACCGGCCGGCCGAAATGCGCCCCAGATTCGGTATGTGGGTGTCGGACACGGGACGCACGTTCACCGGATCGGAGAGCGCCCGCATGGGTTCGTCGCCGAGCAGCTCGCCCACCGTGGCCTTCACCCACCGGGCGACGTCGGCCAGCTCGGACTGCTTAGGGTCGTTGTCGCCCCTGAGCCAGTTGCCGATACGGGCAAAGCTCAAACGATCCTCGGAGGCACGGCGAAGGTCAGCGGGCTTCATCTTCGCCCGCTCCATAGCCTTTCCGACTCTTCTACCGATGTCGCCCGATGCCATGCAGAGCATCATGGTTCCGACATTCTGCACTTAGCCTTGACAAGAGTGCAGGAATGCTGTACCATTAGGCCTATGACGGCCCAAGATCTGCCTGTTAAGACGGGGCCTAAATGGGGCTCGCGAGTCTTCACCGACGAGGGCGAGAACGCCATTTACCGTTTTGTCCGGGAGCTTGGAAATCCCCCGGAATTGGCAGCGGTCCACTGCCGCGTGAGCAAGACGACGATTGACAACGTTTGCGCTCGCGTCGCGGCCCGCAGAAAAGAAGAAGGGGCGTCCCCCGACACGGGAACCGCCCCAAGCAACCCCGGAGCGGAGGCTCCAAAGGCAGCACCAAGAACGAAGCCTACCTCCTCCGCACCCATGACCGCTTCCCTGGAGGCATAGATTGAACGAGAAAGAAAACGAGGGCGGGCCGACGCCTGCCCGCCCCCCTCGCAAGAACAAGACGAAGCGCCACCGCGCGCCTCGCGCCGAGAGGCTCGCTAAGGTCCGAGTGGACTACGACCTCATGGGCGGTCGCTGGGGCCGCAAGGTCCGGCAGGCCCTCAAGCGGAGGATCGCATGAGGATCGTTGACATCATCGAAACCTCAAAGGCTAACGGCTTCGACCTGGATCTTGACGGCACCCGCGAAGAGCAGTACAAGGCGATGGTCCACATGATGGTCCTCAGCGCCAGCCTCAACTGGTGCGAAGCCACTGCCCACTTATCCGGCCTGCACGGAGAGAACCTGGACGACCCCAAGGCGGGCGTAATGCTCGTGACGACCAGTTTGGTCTTCGTGATGAAGGCCATGGGCTACGTGACCGACGACAACGCCGAGGACACGGTAACGCTGACTCTGGATGAGATTGACGCTTTCGTCCAGATGATCTTCGACGACCCCGACGCCCTGATGCTGCCGAAGTGGCTGCCTTGGACGCGGGATCAACTCTTTGCTGCATCGAAAGAACTGACCGGCGAGGTGGCCGCATGAACGAACCCATCCCGGGCGGGCCGAAGCCCGTCCTCTACTGTCTCGCCTTCTTTCTCACCGCCGGAGTGGCGGGCGCGGTCGAGCGCAAGACGCCGCGCCTGGAGACCTGCCGCGCGGGCCACTCCTACGCGCCCTCGCTGCGTAGCCTGACCGAGGACCAGATGCTCTGGCTCGCCGACCGTTGGACGCGCTCCGAGGCGGGCAAGCAGGCTCTGGAGCGCCTGGCCTTCAAGGAGTCGACGTACCGCGTGCGCATCGTCTCCTCGGCGGGCGCGCGCGGGCTGTACCAGCTCATGCCCTACAACTTCCGGAAGTTCGCGGGGAGGAAGGCGGAGCGGAACTGCTACCACTGCCAGACCCTCGCGGCCCTCGCGTACGGGAAGGACCGGCACGGCAGCGTCGTCCAGGGCTGGGAGCAGTGGACGCCGGGGAGGGGCTGGTGAGCGAGAACCCGAGCCTCACGGATGCCCTGCGCAAGGACGGGGTTTTTCTCATGGAGCCCGCCGACCGGGGCCACGTCGGTCGCCAGGACCCGCGCGAGGCAGCCGACTGCACCCCTGACCTGTGGTTCGTGGACGTGCTCATGCGCGAGCTGGCCCAGATGCACGGGCAGGAGATGAGCCTGAAGGTGCTCAACCACCGCCTGCAGCGCGCCGCCTACGACATGGAGGCCGTGGTGCTGCCCACGACCGGCACCCCCGACCCCGACCGGGTCCTGACCGCCGCGGCCCGCGTGGCCGCCTACGCGCTGCTGACCGCACGCGCATCCCGCCGGATGGCGGAGGGAGAAACGAATGCCTGAACCCGAAGTCGATCAAGCCGAGCAGATAGCGCCCGACGGCTACTGGGCCATCGTCGAGCTAATGGGCCACGTGCGCGTGGCCGGGCTTCTCACGGAGGCCGAGCAGTTCGGCGCGAAGATGGGACGCCTGGAAGTTCCGAGGCCCGACGGCGGCTTCACGACCCAGTTCTTCGGCGGTTCCTCCGTGTACCGCATCACCCCCACGACCGAGGAGGTCGCGCGGCACATCGCGCTCGCCTCCCAACCCCGGCCCGTGAACGCCTGGGAGCTGCCTCAGCGCGCTTCCTCCACGGAGACCTACGACGCGGATGGATATCCGGAAGGAGACGATCTTTAATGGCTTCGATCAAGATTCACGAAGGACTCAAGGACCACGTCCCGCCCCGTTCCGTCATCCAGGGCGGGCGGCTGCTCGCCGTCGCGCTGCTGTCGATCTTCGTCGAGCGGCTGCTGAAGGGCGACCACGAGCACATCTCGCTCGCCGAACTGGCGACCTCGACGGCCTCCACCGTGAACGAGGTGGAGAACGCGCTCGACGAGCTGTTCCTCGCGGGTGCGATCATGGGCGCGTACCCTCATGCCGAAGCCGCCACCGTCTCGCCTCGGAAGCTGTGCGTGACGATCAACCGCGAGCAGGGGCGGCTGCCGGAGTATCAAGCCCCCAAGAAGAAGGACCGCTTCCAGACGGGCGAGGACGAGGTCGTCCTCGCCAAGGCTCCAGGCCAGCCGGTGATCTTGGGCAAGGCGGAGGAGACCGAGGGCGGAGCCCACCTCGATATCTTCATCAATCGCAACCCCGCGAATCCCGAAGACAGCGCGAACCTCGAGCACCCGATCCAAGGCAACGTGTTCGAGACCCTGGCCGAGGCGTGGGCGTTCTTCGACGAGTTCGTCGGCGGGCAGGAGGCTCTGTACTCGGTCGTCGAGTGGGCTCTCGGGCTGCCCGACGCGGGGCCGAAGGAAGGGGACGAGGATTACGACGCCTTCGGCGACACGCAGGCCCTGCTCTCTCCGCCCTCCTTCCTGGCGTTCGTCGCCGAGCTGGAGGCGGAAGCGGACGAGGACGACAAGACGCCCTACGCCGTGGCCCGCGACAACGGCTGGCTGGAGCACGAAGGCCGCACGTACCTGAGCGACGAGAGCGGCGCGGTGTGGCCTGGGCTGGAGGTTGCCGTGGAGATCACGCGCGACGAGATCCTGGAGGGCGCGGACGAGCCTGCGCCCGGCGCGGCTGCGCCCGTGGTGTTCAGCCTGACCCTTTCCACCGGGGAAGAGGTCGAGTGCTCGTACGTCGCGCGCTTCCGCCCCGGCGTTGATCGCTTCGCGTTCACGGGCGAGGCGGCCGAGGGGCAGCCGTGGGTGCAGGACGTGGAAGAGGAGCGCCTGGTCGCGAGCCGCCTTACGATCGAGCAGCTCGCGCTGGGCTACGCCGAGACCTTCCGCACGCAGCGGGACCTGGCTATGGCCGATGCCCTGGCCGAGCCGTCGGGAGTCGGGTAGTGGCCTGGGTCAAGTTTCAGCCGGTCCGCGCGGGGCCCCGCACGGGCGAGGCTCTTCTCATCATCGGTGCGGGGGCCAAGGGCAAGGCGTCCGTCACGAAGGCGCTCGCCGAGAGGCTGGGCATCACGCCCGACGCGCGGCGGTTCGACCTGCTCGTGGATCCGGAGCGGCCCGCTGTGTTCGCGCTGGACTTCCACCCGGCGGGCGAGCTGCGCGCGTCGATCTCCTCCAAGACGATCAACCTGCCGACGGTGGCGCTCGCGGTGCGGGGGATCGTCGGGACGGTCGAGACACGGTTGCGCCTGGCGCCCACGATGCGAGAGGGCCGGCCGCAGGTGGAGTTCGATCTGTCGGCGTTCGTCAAGGCTCCCGAGGATCTGCGGACCGAAGCGGAGCGCCGCTCGCCGGAAGAGCGGTTCATTCTGGGGCATCCGCCAGAGCCTGAGCCCGTCGCACCCGTGGCGGGAATTCCCGTAACGGAACCGGCGGCACCCGCGCCCACGGCCACCTCAGAGAGCCGGGAGGAAAAGATCGTCCGGCTGTTTCGCAGGCTCGGCGGCGTGAGCAAGGTTCCGGCCTACTGGGGCGCGGCGGACCGCCCCAAGGCGGAGGAGATCCGGCGCGTCCTCCGAGAGCGCGGCATCGCCGTGGCGGACCCTATTCCCCCTGCGGAGCGGGGCAAAAAGCCCGCGCCGGAGCCGGTCCAGGCACCGGCGTCCCTCGACGAGCCTACTCCTGCGCCCTTGCCGTACCGCCCCGACCACGACCGCTCGGGCGCGGGGCTCAAGGAGCACCAGCTCCGTGAGTTCGTCGCCCCCCAGATCGTGACCGATAAGGAGCCCGGCGGGATGCGGCTGACAGCTCCGGAGCTGGTGGCGACGGTCGTCGGCGTGTGCCGCGACGGCCTGACGCCGGCGGAGATCACGAAGCAGTACGGCGGGCGGCTGGGAACCGTCACCGGGGACGAGTTGCGCGACTGGTGCCGGAAGCACCAGAAGGCGATCGATCCCTTGAGCAACGAGGGCAAGCGGGAGTATTTGTGTCAGTTGCTTCTGCTCCTCAAGGGCGAGAAGGACCCGATGGCGGGGAGCGTGGCGGCATGAGCGCGATCGCGGCCGGATCCTACGACAGCTTCCTGGAGCGCAAGTCGCAGCGCGGATCGCGCGACGGGTTCAGCCCGTCCTACCTGCCCGACTTCCTGTTCGACTTCCAGAAGAGCCTCGTGGAGTGGGCGGTCGAGAAGGGGCGCGCGGCGCTCTTCGCCGACTGCGGCCTCGGCAAGACGCCGATGCAGCTCGTGTGGGCGGAGAACGTCGTGCGGCGCACCAACGGGCGCGTCCTGATCCTCACGCCGCTCGCGGTGGGGCCGCAGACCGTGCGGGAGGGGGAGAAGTTCGGCGTGCGCTGCACGCGCTCCCTCGACGGCAAGGCAGGGCCCGGCGTGACCGTGGCCAACTACGAGAGGCTCCACCACTTCGACCCGGCGGACTTCGCGGGCGTCGTGTGCGACGAGTCGAGCGCCATCAAGCAGTTCGGAGGCGAGCGTCAGAAAGCGGTCACGGACTTCCTGCGGCGCGTGCGGTACCGGCTGCTCTGCACGGCCACCGCGGCGCCCAACGATCACATCGAGTTCGGCACGTCGTCGGAGGCCCTGGGCTATCTGGGCCGCATGGACATGCTCGGCACGTTCTTCAAGAGCGACGAGAACACCCTCCATCCCACCGGCTTCCGCTCCAAGTGGCTCTTCAAGGCGCACGCGGAGGGGGCATTCTGGCGGTGGCTCGCGTCTTGGGCGCGGGCGGTGCGGAGGCCCTCGGACCTCGGGTACCTCGACGGTCCGTTCACGCTGCGCGGCTCGACGTGCGAAGGAGTCGGTCGTCGAGAACCGGCGCATCGCCCGGCCGGCTCTTCGCCGTGCAGGCGATCACGGAGGACGAGCGACGGCAGGAGCGCAAGCTCACCCTCCACGAGCGATGCGAGCGCGTCGCCCAGCTGGTCGACCACGACCGGCCCGCCGTGGTGTGGGCGCACCAGAACGACGAGGCGGATCTGCTGGAGAAGCTCATTCCCGGCGCGCGCCAGGTCGCGGGATCCCACACCGACGAGGAAAAGGAAGAGACGCTACTGGCCTTCGCCCGTGGGGAGATCGTCAAGCTCGTGACCAAGCCGAGGATCGGCGCGTGGGGCCTGAACTGGCAGCACTGCGCCCACATGACGTTCTTCCCCTCGCACTCCTTCGAGAGCTACTACCAGGGCGTGCGGCGCTGCTGGCGGTTCGGCCAGACCCAGCCGGTGACGGTGGACATGGTCGCGAGCGAGGGGGAGGTCGGCGTGGTGCGCAACCTCCAGCGCAAGGCGGACCAGGCGGACGCGATGTTCGCCTCGCTCGTCGCGTGCATGAACGACGCCGCGGGCCTGGACCGCTCGGCGTTCTTCCACACGCCCGAGGAGGTGCCGCCGTGGCTGTCCTAGACCAGCGGATCACCGATCGGTACGCCGCCTACAACGGCGACAGCTGCGAGGTCCTGCCGACGCTGCCGAAGGAGTCGATCGACCTCTCGGTCTATTCGCCGCCCTTCGCCGACCTGTACAGCTACTCGAGCTCCGACCGCGACCTCTCCAACTGCTCGACCTACGAGCAGTTCTTGGAGCACTACGGGTTCATCGTGGAGCAGATCGCCCGGCTCACCAAATCCGGCCGCCTGAGCGCTGTCCACTGCATGGACCTCGTGAGGGGTACGGATCTGATCGACCTGCCGGGCGACATCATCCGGATCCACCAGCGCCACGGCTTTATCTTCCACGACCGCAAGACGGTGTGGAAGGAGCCGCTGCGGGTGGCGATGCGCACGCGGGCCCTGGGGCTGCGGCACTCGCAGATCGTGAAGGACTCGAGCCTCTGCCGTTCGGCGCTCGCGGACTACATCCTGACCTTCCGGAAGGTCGGTTCCAACAAGGTCCCGATCGCGCACCCGGAGGGGCTGCTGACTTACGCGGGGGAGGACGAGATCCCGAGCGAGCTGCTCCGCTACCGCGAGGGCAACGTGCCGGTGAAGGAGAACAAGCTCTCCCACTGGATATGGCGGCGCTACGCCTCCAGCGTGTGGCACGACGTCCGCGCGGGCCGGGTGCTGCCCTACCGCACGGCGCGCGAGTCGGAGGAGGAGAAGCACGTCTGCCCGCTCCAGCTCGATGTGATCGAGCGGTGCCTGACGCTGTGGAGCAATCCCGGCGATCGCGTGCTGACGCCGTTTATGGGCGTCGGGTCGGAGGTCTACGGCTCGGTGCGGATGGGGCGCAAGGCGCTCGGCGTCGAGCTCAAGCCCTCCTACTTCCGCCAGGCGCTGGCGAACCTCGCGCTCGCCGACGCGCCGGAGACCGACCAGACGCTCCTCTTCGAGGACGAGGCTGAGGAAGCCGCGAGCGACTTTCAGGAGGTGGCCTAGCATGGGGGCCGACAGCAAGATCGAGTGGACGCACCACAGCTTCAACCCTTGGCGCGGCTGCACCAAGGTCAGCCAGGGGTGTAAGCACTGCTACGCCGAGACGCTGAGCGGGCGCAATCCGGCGACGCTTGGAGTGTGGGGCCCCAAAGGCTCGCGCCCAATCGCGGCGGAAGCGTACTGGCGGCAGCCCCTCAAGTGGGACCGCGAGGCGAAGGAGGCCGGCGAGCGACGGCGGGTGTTCTGCGCGTCGCTCGCCGACGTGTTCGAAGGGCCCGAGACGATGCCGGAGGGGGCGCGTGAAGCCGTCGCGCTCGCCCGTTGCCGTCTGTTCCGGCACGTGATTCCAGAGACACCGAACCTCGACTGGCTCATCCTTACGAAGCGGCCGGAGAACATCAACCCGATGCTCTTCGGTTCGACCGACGATCAGTATCCGGTCATCGAGCAGATGCCTCCGAACGTCTGGTTCGGCACGTCTGTCGAGGACCAGGCGACGGCGGACCAGCGCATCCCGGAGCTGCTCAAGGTGAACGCCTCCGTGCGGTTCCTCTCGTGCGAGCCACTGCTGGGGCCGGTTAAGCTCTGGGAGCACGACGAGTGGAACGGCTGCCTCGAAGGGGTTGGTATCGTCCGCGAAGGCATTCGATACCCTTCGTCTCCCAACGGGCCTGAGGAGTGGGACGAGAACATCTTCCCGGGCATCGACTGGGTCATCGTCGGCGGTGAGTCGGGAGCAGACGCGCGGCCGATGCACTGGAAGTGGGCGGAGTCGTTGCGCGACCAATGCCGGGCGGCGGATGTGCCCTACTTCTTTAAGCAGTGGGGGGCGTTCGTGCCAGAGGTCCAAGCCCCTGCCGGAGCTCTCTCACGCGGAACCGCTCAGGAGGCGTTGTACGTCGCCCTGGACGGCAACACACGTCCTGCGCGCTACGGCGCTCGCGGCGATGCCTGCACGGTGCAGAAGGTCGGCAAGCACAAGGCCGGCCGGCTGCTCGATGGCCGGACGTGGGACGAGTTCCCGGAGGTGGCCCATGTCTAACGCCCCCACCGAGCCCGGCCTCTACCGGCGGACGTGGCTCAACACCTGGACCAACGTGGAGCAGAGCGAGATCGTGCGCGTCGAGTGGCGGGAGGGTGAGATGTACGCCGTTCCCGTCGATCCCGGCCAAGCCCCGGCCTATCGCGTCGCGGCGAGCCGGGGGACGTGGGAGCGGGTCGAGGACGGTGCGGCATGAGCACCGCCCTCGACTTCTTCGTCCCCTGCGTCCCGCCGAAGGCGGGCAGCCAGAAGGTGGTCCTGCGCTACGGCAACCGCAACATCGTCAGCAAGACGAAGGCGGGGATGGCGGCCGAGGACGTGGTACGGGCTGCTCGCCGGCCATCAGCCGGAGACGCCGTCTCTGGCCCCGTGGCGCTCACGATCGAGCTCACGTGGCCTTGGCGCAAGGGTGAGAAGAAGACGGTCGTGAAGACCGGCCGGGCGTTCCACACGACGCGCCCGGATCTCGACAACCTGAGCAAGACCATCACCGACTGCCTGGTGCGCAGCCTCTTCATGGCGGACGACGCCCAGGTCGCGGAGCTCGTCATGCGCAAGTTCTGGGGCGACAAGCCGGGCGTCCGCGTGGTGATCCGCACCATCGAGGTCCAGCCATGAGGCGGCGCAACCCGGTCGATGCGAACGCCCTGTCAATGGCGCCGGAGGACGTGGCGGAGCGCGTGCGGAGCTACCAGCGCGATCCGACGTGCTTCCTGACGCGCCGGCAGATCGAGCGAGATTTGGCCGTTTTTTTTTCGGCGCAAAACGGGCCCGGAAAAGCGCACGGCGGAGAGCGCCCGAAGGGAGCGCAAAACGAGGAGAAAAAGAGTGGCTAAGAGAAGCCGCCGGTACTGCCACTGTACGCCCGCGACTGGATCGCGGGTACCCTCGCGCTGTCCGAGGAGGCGCGCGGGGTGTTCATCAACCTCCTTTGTTACGAGTGGCTGGAGGGCCGGATTCCGGCCGACGAGGACGGTATCGCCCGCGCCGCAGTTCCAACTCCCGCGCCTGATCCGGCGGGTGTGGCCTCAGCTTGGCCCGAAGTTCAGTCCCGCCGAGGACGGATTGGGTGGCCTCAGGAACGGCAAGGTCGAGCGCGTCCGGGATGAAGTGGAGGCATTCCGAGCACGCCAAAGCGAGAAAGGAAGCAAGGGCGGAGGCCTAAAAAGGAAAGCCAAACGAAAGCCGAAGCAAAGCCGGAAGGAAAGCCAAACGAAAGCCAAACGAAAGCCAACGGCAAAGCCCCAGGAAAGCCTTCTTCTGCTTCTGCATCAATACCTAAAGGTATTGACTCTCCTCCTACCTCCCTCTCGTGCTGGAGCACGGCGGCGGCATTCGGGACCGTGCCGGTCCGATCGAGCGGATCCTGCTCGGCGAGCCCGGGGACCAGCGGTGGATCCAGGTGGAGACCGGCGACGAGTGGAACCGGATCGAGGACAAGCTGAGCAACATCTCGGCGTACCGGAGGGAGCGTGCCCATGGGCGCTAAGCGCATCGAGACCCCGGAGTCTCCCGCACGACCACGACCTGGAGCGGGCCCTGCTCGGCTCGGCGATCATCTCGCCGAAGGCGGCCCAGTGGGTGGCCGCGAGTATCCAGGAGCAGGTGCTGCACCGTCCGGCGCACCGCCTGCTCTTCAGGGCCCTCGCCGGCCTCGTGAAGGACGGGATCCCGCTGGACTTCATGAGCATCAAGCAGCGCCTGCTGTTCATGGGCGCCATGTCCGACGCGGGGGGCGAGGACTACGTGCTCGCCGTCGCCGAGGCGGTGCCGTCCGCGGCGAACGTCCGGCACTACGGGCGCAGGTCATCGAACTCGCGGCACGGCGCGAGATCATGCTCCGGTCCAAGTCGCTCTACCTCGCGGCCAAGGACGGCGAGCGCCTGGAGGACGCTTTGGGTCAGGCCTTCGACCTCCCCCGCGGTCTGCCGTCCGCGGGCACCGACACCGTCCGGACCTCGGAGATCGACCCGGACGACGAGTCCCACGTCCAGCGCGGGGTGACGAGCGGGATTCTCTCGCTCGACCTCGTGTGCCCCGGCGGCGGGTACTACGTCGCGGAACCCTCGCTGGTCGTGGCGAGCCGCGGCGGAGGCAAGACCGCGTGGATGGTCAACTCCTGCGTGGCCGGGGCCAGAGCCGGACACAAGGCGGGATACGCCACGCTCGAGATGCCGGCCGCGAAGATCGTGCGGCGAATGGTCCAGTCCATCTGCGGGTGGTCGCACCGGCCCGGTCTGTCGGGCAAGCTCCAGGCGGAGTACGACCGGGCCAAGCAAGCGGTCCGGGACCTCGACATCCCGATCTACGACCCGAGCGGCCGCGCCGGCGGGGACCGCACCGTCGAGGGCCTCGTCGCCTGGGCCGTGGACCTCAAGAGCACCCGCGGGCTCGACTGCCTGTACGTCGACTACGTCCAGAAGCTGAGCAGCTCGGCCCGCCGGTTCGACAACCGCACCAGGGAGCTGGACCACGTCGCGGACGAGCTCGAATGGCTCGCGAAGCGCGCCGGCGTCGCCATCGTCCAGGGCTCGCAGCTGACCGCGGACCCCACCGGCAAAGGCCTCGGCAGAGCCAAAGACAGCATCCGCTTCGAGGACAACGCGGCGCTCGTGTTGCAGCCCAAGCGGGACAAGGAGGGCGACGGCGCCCGGGTCACGGTCACGAAGAACCGGCACGGCGAGGAGCCTTCGCTGCCCCTGAAGTGGAACCGGATGCACGTGCGCTACGAGGACGAGGGAGGCGCGTACGACCCGTACGCGGACAACGACTGATGAACCTGAATACGGATGCTCGCGGGATGCCTTTGGAGCCTGGGGAAAACCGGGCGGGGGTTGATTCGGAGGTGATTGTGGGGGCTGGGAAGCATGCCAAGTGAGCCGAAACCCGAGTGGAGCGGAACCTACGACTTCGTGACGAAGGACATCCCCACCGCTGAGGGAGTTGTCCCGCTGACCGGCCTGACAGTGCGGGCCCTGCGGCGTGCGCTGGAGGACTGCGGGCCGGATGACCTGGTGATCCTCATGGACGCCGACGATGCCGGCGTCTCCCGTGGCTTCGTGCCCGTGGGAGGGGTGGCTTCCGACTCACCCCACGCCATCACCGTCCTGCTGTCGGAGCAGGCCGCGACCGCCATGAAGGACCACCTGAAGGGGAAACGATGAACGAGAAACAGCAAGACACCGCATTGGATCTCTTGGAGAGCGCCTCCAACCTCCTACACGGCCCGCTGATGTTCCTGATGGGAACGCCGGGCCATGACATCCACAAGGAAGCCGTCGACGGCTGGATGGAGAAGTACGAGGCGCTGACCGACGAGGTTGAGGACGGGGCATGAACGAGAAGACACTCAGACAGCAATTCGAGGATGCCAAGTGGGAGGGTCGGAACCCGCTGGTCATCGTCACTGGGCAGCTGATGGGCGAGCGCCAGGGCGGCTCGTCCTTCCAGGACCTCGACACCGCCGGGATGTTCTACTGGAACCTCCTGCTGGACGGACGCAACCCCACGATCGCGATCGAGTTGCCTCCACCGGTGGACCGATCCAACGTCTGCACGACCGACGGCCGGCCGGCGGAGGAAGTCCGGGCGGAGCAGCAGAACGATCCGGAGGGGATGCACAAGAGCTACCTCGTGCTCTGCGCCGACGAGAGGGCCAAGGGGTTCGTGAGGCCGCTGCGAGATGAGTACAGGCACGAGAAGTGCGGCACCGTCACGACCATGGGCAACGCCCTCGCCCAGACGTACGCACGAGATCCGGGCTTCTATGGCCGGACGTTCTGCGTCCACTGCGGCGGTCACTTCCCGGTCGGCGAGGATGGCGAGTTCGTGTGGCTGGATGGGAGCAAGGTCGGCACGTAGATGACTGTCGGACACGTGCTCCAGACGGTGGCGATCTCCATGATCACGACGCTCCTGACGCTCGTGGCCATGGAGTGGATGGCGCGCCGGGGGAAGCCATAGCCATCCTCGCCGCGCCTCCGGCCCTGCTCTGCGCCCGCTGCCGCCACGAGCCCCGGCACCTGGGCCAGAGCTACTGCAAGGGCTGCTCGACGGTCATGCGCAGGCTCGCGGCCCAGCGGGCGAAGGACGAGGCCCGGACGCCTCTGGAGCTGCCCGTGCCCTGCGGGGAGGACGAGCTGGCCGCGATGGTGCGGGACCGGCTCCAGGGGTTCGGGCACTCTCCGCAGGCCAAGGCGAGGGTGCTCAGGGGCTTCGGGACGATGGGGCGGGACCGGTGGCACGTGTGGCTGCTGCGGTTCAGCGACCTTGCGCTGGTGGCCGTGCTCGACGTGGCGGAGGGATGGGAGGGGGAGGCGAAGAATGGCTGAGACGCAGTACGACGAATACACGAGCGAGCAGGCGGTCCGCGCGTGGGCACGATACCGGCTTGACCCCACGCCCAAGTCGGTCAGCGGCTCAGGGTTCAACGGGCGCAAGGGCTTGAAGAACTCCTTCCTTCATCCCGATTGGTCGGCTTACGCCCGAGTGGAGCGCGAGCTGAAGAACTTCGGCGGCTGGTGCCCTTTGCTCGCGGAGATGCTGATGCACGTCGGGCACTACGCGAAGGACCCGAAGGACTTTCGCTACCCGGCCGGGAAGGACGCGCGGGGGCTCCAGCTCGGCGTTCCCTCCTGGACGCCGGAGATGGCGGGATGGCCCAAGGGCCGGTTCGTGGAGGCGAGCGTGGGTCGGTTCCTCAGGTTTCTCGCTTCTGCATTGCGAGCGAACCCGCTGTACGAGCTGCCTGAGCCTGCGCCCGAGGACCCGCCTTCGGAGGTTGACCTCGCCGTCCAGGAGGCCACGGAGGCGGCTGAGAAGAAGTACCCCGCACGCAAGTGAAGCGATTGGAGGGGACCGTGCGTATAATGCAACTGGGTTCGCGCCATAACTGCGCCTGGCCCACCACGCTCAAACCTAAACACTACAGGGCGGTCTTCCCACTCAGGGATGGCCGCCCTTTTTCATGCCCGCCCCGATCGCGGGGCGCGACCCGCCGGCGCCTCACCTCTCCCGCCTCGTGCGACGAACGCTCGTGCGGCCACCGTCCCGCGATCACACGCCACTTATCACCCAACCCCGCTTTTTGAAAAGTGAGGTTGGGTGTTTTCACGAACGGAAACCACCATGCCCGTAGCCGTACCCACCAACAAGCCCCAGCTCCCTCCGAAGGAAGTATTCGCCCTCGCCAAGAGGCTGAAGGAGAAGCACGGCGTCACCGAGCCCGTCGTGGTCGTCGCCGTGCGCGGCTACTACGACAAGAGCCTCGACGGCAAGCCGGGCAACGCGCGGGGGATCTACGACGACGCGGCCTGGATCGTGACCCCCGACGGCGTGTACCCGTTCAACATCAACACCGACCCGTCGATCGCGCGCCGTGGCATCGCGACGCTGAAGACCGGCGTCCACTACTACCGCCGAGGGAACCACGGCATCTCGAAGCCCGGCGGCGGGTACCCCGCGTTTCGGCCCGACACGCCCGGCGCGCGCCTGCCGGTGACCCGCGACGGCCAGAAGGGCGACGCGTGGGGCGTGGCGATCAACATCCACAAGGGGAGCCGCAACTCGACGAGCTCGGAAGGGTGCCAGACCATCCATCCCTCGCAGTGGGACGGCTTCCGCAACAAGGCCTACGGCGAGATGGACAAGTACGACCAGCCGCGGTTGCCGTACATCCTGATCGAGGAGAGGGACAGAGCGTGATGGGGGCCACCGTAGGTAACTCGGGTAGTCCGCTGCCGTCGCCGGTGGAGATGGCTTCCCGCCGCGAGGGGCGGCAGATCGTGGTCGACCTCGCACGGGACCGCTGGATGCTCGCCTTCGCCGTCTCCTTCGCCCTGATCACGATCATGGAGATCACGGTGAGCGCCTACCTCGCGCTGCCGTTCGAAGCTCTGGCCGTCGTGCCCCACGATCGCCTCGTTTTCCGTGGCCGCGTGGGCGAGAACCTGCACGCCGCCGCCTTCGCCCTCGTCGCCTTCTATCGGTCGCGCTGGGCTTGGCGATGCCTCCACGCACGCTGCGTGGGTCTCCTAACGGCGCAGCACGCGACGATGGTCTCAACGCTCCTCTGGGGCGTGCTCTTCGGCTACTTCAGCCTCAACGGGTGGCTCGGCGTCTCCACCGCGATGGCGCTTGCCCTGACCTTGAAGAACGGCGCCCTCTGGGTCCTCATCCGGAAGGCGGCGCGCGCGGAGGCTCACTATGGCCGAAGTTAGCGGCGCCGACCTGAAGGAGGTCGGCACCCTCGGGGTCGCCGGCTCGATCTGGCTGCTGTTCCACCTGTTCGACAAGGTCGAGGAAAAGCGGGAGAAGCGGCGCCGCGAGGCGCGCGCCGAGGCGGAGCACCGGTACGAGACGACGGGCGAGCTGCCTTCCAGGGAGCCGAAGCGGGCGGAGGTCGGCGACCACTCCACGCTGGAATGGCTGCAGCAGCGATTCGACGAGATGGACGAGAAGTGGCGACTGAGGGAACAGCGGCTCCAGACGCAGGTGACGAACCTGCAGGCTGACCTTCGGGCGGAGAAGGCCACCACCCAGCAGCTCATCAAGGTCATCCGGGACGCGGGCATCCCCATGGATGGACTGGACCTCCCGCACGCTAAGTCGCCGGGGAAGCCCGACCCCGACGTCGTGCCCGACGTGCCTTGGCGGGCCGAGGAGCAAGCATGATCCCCGCCGCCCTTCTCAAGCTCGTTCCCGCACTGCCGAGCCTCGCGATCCCCGACTTCGGCAAGTTCGACAAGGACGCTCGCAGGATCGCCATGTTCACCCACGCCTGCCAGGCGAAGGCGCTGGAGCTGCTGGCGACGAATCCCAAGATGCTGCCCGACTTCATGAGCGCGTCCTCGCACATGGCCGGCCGGTGGGTCGAAGGCTTCTCCAAGGCCCACAAGAAGATATCTCTCGCGTCGATCTTCTCCAAGAAGGACCCGTTCTTCAACCTCAGGGAGGATACGCGCGTCTTCGCCAAGGTTTGGAAGCTCGATCCGAAGTTCATCAAGGAAATGGGGTAGCGAGTGTCAGCCACGAAGCATGACCGGGCCCTGACGACGCAGCAGGAGGCCTTCTGCCTCATCCTCGGCACGCCGGACGCCAAGGGCAAGTATCCGACCCAGAAGGACGCCTACCTGCGGGCGTATCCCGACTGCGAGAGCGACCGACAGGCAATCAACAAGAGCGTCCTGCTCATGCGGGATCCCCGCATCCGGGCCCAGGTCGAGGCGATGCGCGCGGACGTCCGCCGCGAGTACGTCGAGTCGCAGGTGCCCTTCGCCGACGTCGTCAAGCAGATCAAGGCGGGGCTCGGCGCGAAGGTCGCGAAGACCGCGAGCCACGAAGGGAAGATCGAGGATGTCAGGTACTTCGCCGACCATCCGACCCGCGCCCGGTACGTCGAGCTCGCGCTGAAGCTGACAGGCGCGATGCCGGCCGAGAAGCAGGAGCTGTCCGGGCCCGGCGGCGGCCCGATCTCGATCGACAGCAAGCCGTACGACTTCTCCGGGTTCACCAAGGAGGAGCTGCTGAGCTTGCGCCAGTTGTCCGTGAAGCTGCATGGTAGCGAGCCCACAGAGGATTCCGACCCCGCGGGAGATTGACGCCGAGCTCGCGCGCCGCAGCCTCGCCTACTTCATTCCGCTCGCCTGGCCCACCGTGGAGCCGTCGACGGATCTGGTGTGGGGCTGGCATCTGGACGCGATCGCCGAGCACCTCGAGGCGGTGGTCCGTGGTCAGATCCAGGACCTGATCATCAACGTTCCCCCGGGCCACATGAAGAGCCTGGAGGCCTGCGTGCTGTTCCCGGCCTGGGTGTGGACTTGGCAGCCGTCGTGGCGGGCGCTCTTCGGCTCCTACGCGCTGGACCTCGCGCTGCGCGACTCCGTCCGGTGCCGCGACGTGATCACGTCGAAGTGGTACCAGGAGACCTTCCTGCCGGACTGGGGGCTGAAGTCCGCCCAGAACGTCAAGGGCGCCTATCAGAACGACGCCCGCGGCATCCGCCAGTGCGTCTCCGTGGGATCTGGCACGACGGGCTTCCGGGGCGACGCGGTCGTCCTGGACGACCCGCTGAGCGTCATGCAGGCGTACTCGCCGGCGGCCCGGGACGAGGCCTCGCGGTACGTGAAGAGCGCGCTCTCGTCGCGGTTCAACGACCCACGGAAGCGGCAGCGCATCCTGATCATGCAGCGCCTGCACGAGCAGGATCCGACGGGCGTGGTGCTCGAGGACGGCAACTGGGTCCACCTCCGGCTACCGTCGGAGTTCGAGCCGAAGCTGAGGTGCGTGACCTCGATCGGCTGGGAGGATCCGAGGACGGAGAAGGGCGAGCTGCTCTTCCCTCAGTTCTTCACCCAGCAGGTCATCGACCAGGCGAAGAAGGATCTCGGCTCCGACAGCTACGCCGGGCAGCACCAGCAGCGGCCGTCGCCTGCCGGCGGCGGAATCTTTAAGAAGTGGTGGTGGCGCTTCTGGCAGCCGGCGGGGATGAACCTTCCGCCCGTGAGGGTGGAAGGGCCAGACGGCGTCATGGTGGAGCGCCCGGTGGTGAACCTCCCGAAGGACTTCGACCAGCAGCTGCAGAGCTGGGACATGACTTTCAAGGACACCAAGGGCACCGACTTCGTGGTCGGCCAGGTGTGGGCCAAGAAGGAAGCCAATCGGTACCTGCTGGACCAGGTCAGGGAGCGGCTGAGCTTCTCCCACACCATCCAGGCGGTGCGGAGCCTCAGCGAGCGCTGGCCGGACGCCGACACACGACTTGTCGAGGACAAGGCCAACGGGCCGGCGGTCATCGACACGCTGAACGACGAGATCTCCGGGCTGATCGCCGTGAACCCCGAGGGGGCAAAGAGGCCCGCGCCCACGCCGTGCAGCCTCAAGTGGAGGCAGGCAACGTGTATCTGCCGCACCCGGCGATCGCGCCCTGGGTGATGGGCTTTATCGACGAGTACGCGGCCTTTCCGAAGACCACCAACGACGACCAGGTCGACGGCGGCACGCAAGCGCTTTTGAGAATGGCGGCTAACAGCAACGTAGGCGCTCCGGCGTCGTCGGGCGCGAAGCCGCCGGAGCAGCAGCGCATCAGGGTGATCTAACGATATGGCGGAACAACCTAAGGGGCCCGAGTTCGCGGGCAAGGGAGACCAGGAGCTCCGCCAAGAGTACGCCAGCGCGGGCGGCTTCGGCGCGTTCCCCACGAGGCGCGCACCCTGGCGCACGCGTTCGACCGCGTCACGTGGGAGCTCGGGGCCGAGACCTACGATGAGATGCACACCGACCCGGTGCTGCACGCGGCGAGCCGGAACCTCAAGAACCACGTGCTGGCGGACGACGTGCGGATCCTGCCCGCGGTGGACGAGCCTGCGGCGGGCACCACGCCCGATCCCGAGGCGGAAGCCGAGTACAAGAAGGCCAAGGAGGTCCGGGACTACTGCGCGGCCCAGATCGAGCAGCTGCAGCGGCCCCTGAACGACGTGCTGGCCGAGATGCTCGAGGCGACGTGGGCGGGCAACCGCGTGGCGGAGCTCGTGTGGGAGGCCCGGGACGGGGACCCTGGCTTACGGCCATCAAGCCGAAGTCGCGCCGATCGACGGCGTTCGTGGTGGACGCCTTCAACAACGTGCTGGGCTTCTTCGCCGCGCGCCCGGGCAGCGCCTTCCTGCTGTCGGCGACCTTCATGAGCGGCGACGACCTGCGGAAGATCCACGTGGTGCCGCGCGAGAAGTTCGCGGTGCTGACGTACGGGATGCGGAACGGCGATCCGCGCGGGACCTCGATCTACCGGCCCGCCTACAACGCGTGGCAGATCAAAAAGGAGATCATCCCGGAGTACTACGCGTACCTCCAGCGGTTCGCGGGCGGCTTCATCTGGGGCACGACCGCCGAGGGCGCCAAGGAGATGGCGAGGCGCGATCCGAGCACCAACGAGGTGCTGCGGGACGCGGCGGGCAACCCGATCACTCTCACGCCGCAGGAGCAGATGAACGCGGTGCTGCTGGACATCAAAAACGGCGCGGTGGGGAGCTTCCCCTTCGGCGCGGCGCTCCACGAGCTGACGGTGCCGGGCGAGGGCGGAGCGTTCACGAGCGCTTTCGACGTGCTGAACCGCGAGATGGTGACGGCGGTGCTGAACTCGCCGCGGGCGATGCTCGAGGCGAAGAACAACTCCAAGGCGGACAACAGCGTCGGGCAGGACCTGCTCGGCATGGCGGTCGCCCGGCTCAAGCGGTGGGCCGAGGCGATGCTCGACAAGGACGTTCTGTGGAAGATCGCCTACTACAAGTTCGGGCGGGAGGTCGCCGACCAATTCGCGCCGCGCGCGTCGCTGAGCGACACGGCACGCGAGGACCGCGCTGGGATGATCAAGGCGTATGCCGCGGCCGGCTGGCGGCTGACGAAGAACCAGTGGCCGGGCGTGTCTGAGGAGCTCAACCTCACGGAGCCCGACCTGGAGAGCGGATACCTGTACGGCTCGACCGACGCCAACGTCGCGGCGGCCACGGACGCGGCTCAGTCCTCGCCAGACGACGCCGACGAGGAAGAGGACGAGACATCCGAGCCTTAGCCTGATCCACGACGCACCTTCGACCACAGCCCGCGCCCTCTTCCGGGGGGTGGCGGGCTTTTTTGCGACCGCACCAAGACCATGACAAAGCTCGACCAACTGCAGCCGATCGACGCGCACTGGGCGATCGAGGAAGGGGCCGCGCGGCGCTTCCTGGACGCGCTCAAGGCGGTTAGCCCGGCGGACGCCCACGCCCGCCACGTCGCGGCGCGCCAGGCGCAGGCGGAGGAGGGCGACAGCCGGCCGTACCGGATGGATCGGGGCGTCGCCGTGCTCTCGCTGGAGGGGCCGATGACCAAGCGCCCGACCTCGATGTCGTGGATGTTCGGGGGCACCTCGACCATCGAGATGCGCCAGGCGCTGAGGGCCGCGGAAAGGGATCCGGAAGTGGCGAGCGTGCTGCTCGTGGTCGACTCGCCCGGCGGCCAGGTGGCCGGCACGAGCGACCTGGCGGCGGACGTAGCGCGGGTCGCGAAGGTCAAGCCGGTGATCGCCTACGTGAGCGATCTGGCGGCGAGCGCCGCCTACTGGGTGGCGAGCGGCGCGACCGAGGTTTGGGCGAACGACACGGCCATCGTCGGCTCGATCGGGACCTACATGGTGGTCGAGGACTCGAAGGCGCTGGCCGACGAGATGGGCGTGACGGTGTACGTGGTGCGGGCCGGGGAGCACAAGGGCGCGGGCGTGCCGGGGACCGCGGTCACCCAGGCGCACCTGGCCGAGTGGCAGCGCCCGGTGGACGCGCTGAACGACGAATTCGTGGGGGCGGTGGCCAGGGGCCGCGGCCTGGACGACGAGGGCGCGAGGCGGCTCGCCGACGGGCGTGTGCACGTCGGCGCGGCCGCCAAGGCGCTCGGACTGATCGACGGGGTGGCATCGCTCGACGCGGTGCTCGGGGACATGGCGACCGGGATCCTCCCGGCGCGAAAGATCGCCGCAGCAGCGGCGGGAGGAAGGGGAATGGCAAGTCTAAAGGACAAGCTCCTGGCGGTGCTGCACGGGCACGGCGGGGACGATGAAAGCGGCAACCAGGCCGCCACGGAGCACATCGCGCTCGTGGCCGGCACGCTCCAGCCCGACGCGGTGACGCAGAAGGCGCTCGAAGAGGCCACGGCGAAGGCCCACGAGCTGCAGAGCCAGCTCAAGGCGACGCAGGACGCTCAACTCGGAGCCTGCGCCGACGCGTGGGCCAAGGGGCTCGTGGCGAGCGGCAAGCGACTCCCGGAGGCGGTGCCGGCGGCGAGCGATCTGTACAAGCAGCTCGCACGCGACGACGCTGCCGAGACCGGTGGGCTGCTCCAGTTCGCAGCCGACGGCTCGCTCGTCAAGGGGACGCGGGTCCAGGGGCTGGAGGCCGTGGTGGCGGCGCAGCCGGCCAGCGGGCTGATCGGCGAGCAGCTGCAGGAGCACGTCAAGGCGGGCAAGCCCGTCGTGGCGCTCGGGCAGCGCGAGGGCGGCGCCGCCGAGTCGGTGGCGACGGCGAAGGCGGCGGCGCGCGAGTACGCCGAGCAGGCGAACGGGAAGGGCCGGAAGGCCGGGGGGAAGAAGTAAATGGCAAGCTACGGAAGGAACGTTCTCGGCCAGACGGCGCGGCGGATCCGCGTGGTGGCGGAGCAGACCGCCGATTTCAAGCCGGGCGGCATCACGCTCGACTGGGGCACGGTCCCGGCGGCCGCCGCGGACACCACGCTCCCCGACGACCTCGTCGTCAAGACCGGCAAAAAGGGCCTGCGCTTCGGCCAGATCCTCGCCATGATCGGCATCGCCGAGGTCCAGACGGTCACCTTCACGGGCGGCCCGACGGCGGGCTCCGCGATCCTGACCCTGCCGGCGGCGGGCACCGAGCCCGCGCAGTCGACGGCGGCGATCGCGTTCAACGCGACGGCCGACGCCTTCCGCGACGCGCTCGCGGTGCTCACGCGGATCGGGGCGGGTGGCGTGGCGGTGGCGCGCACGGGCGTGGGATCGGCGGCGGACCCGTTCGTCTACACCCTCACGTTCGCACGGCGGCTCGGGGACGTTCCCCAGCTCACCGGCACCCACACGTTCACGGGCGGCACCGCGCCGGCCGTGACGCTGGCCACCACCACGGCGGGCAGCGCGGGCGGCGGCAAGTTCGGGCCGTACGACCCGGCGGCGACGGACGGGCGGCAGACGCTCGTGCGCGGGGAGTGCTACATCCTCGACGAGAGCGTGCTGGAGGAGGGCTTCCTGGCTCTCGCGCCCGGCGCGACGGACCACCCGGCGGTGGTCGAGGGCGGCCTGCTCTGGAAGGCCCGGATCCTCATGACACTGGGCGCGGCGTCGCTGGCGACCGGCCCCACCGTGACCAACTTCGAGACCGCGTTCCCGCGGGTTCGGTACGCGCAGTAGGGGCCAGGAGAAGGCCAAAAGGGAGGAAAGAAGACAATGGCGAACGGAATGGACATTCTCCTGGCGACCCGGCTCACCGGGATCATCCAGGAACTGCAAGACGTGCGGAAATCCCGGGCGACCTCATCTACCTGCGGGACACGCCCATCGTGCCCGCCGAGGAAGGCGAGCTGATGGCGCGGTTCGAGGGCCGCGCCCTCATCGCGGACCTCATCGCGGACGACCAGCAGGCGGTGCCCTACGCGAGCACCCGCTTCAGCATCGAGTCGCACAACGCCCCCAACATCAAGGTCGGCCACGACCACGCGGAAACCGAGCTCGTGCGGCTGGCGGCGATGGCGGGGCGCGACGTGACGGCGAGCCAGTTCTTCGGGAACTGGGAGAACCGCACGCTCGACAACGTGCTCCTCGGCGTGCGGCAGCGCATGAACGCGCTGATCGTCGCGGCGAAGCTCGACTCGGTGGTGTACGACCGCCTGGGGATCAAGATCAACGGCACCTTCGGGATGCCCGCGGATCTGAAGGTCACCCCGTCGGTGCCGTGGACGGACGCCGCGAACGCGACGCCCGTGAACGACTTCCAGACGGTCAAGCTCGTGGCGCGCGTGCGCTACGGAAGGTGTACCGCCGCGCCCGCATGAGCACGGCGGCCTTCCGGCTGATGATCGCCACGACGGAGTTCCAGAACAAGGCGCGGCAGTTCCTGGCCCCCAACGTCAGCTATGCGAACCTCTCGCTGGCGGACGTGGACTTCCAGCGGACGATCGCGCTCAACGTGCTGGGGCTCGACGTGATCGAGCTCGACGACTCGCGCGCCTGGAAGCAGATGCCGGACGGCCGGCTCGTCTCGGAGCCGTATCTGCCGATCAACAAGATCATCCTCGGCGACCCCGCCGACGACGGCGACCCGAACGTGATGGACTTCGCGAACGGGCCGGTCGTGGAGGCGATGTCGCGAGCGTCCTGGCGCAAGCTGGGGCGACCACGGGCAACTTCGCCGGCTTCGGCCGGGGCGAGGACGGCGACGAGCTGCGGGGTCCGTCGCCTACGCGACGGGCCACCCGACGCTCAACCCGCCCAACGTCACCTACTGGGGCGTGGCGCGGGGCTTCCCGCGCCGCCACCAGCGGCAGGCGACGGCGGTGCTCACCGTGGGCACGATCGTCGACACGATCCCCGTGGGAGCGCCCTTCTAGGGTGCCCTGAGGCGGTAGCTCCTCCTTAGGGGCTACCGCCCACGCTTTTAAAACGAGAGGTGATTCGATGGCAGACAACAAGCCCAGAGGCTCACGAGAGAAGAGATGCTGGCCGCGCTCCGGGAGGGCGGCTCGGTGCTATACAGCGATCCCGACGGGAACACGCGCCTGATCAGCTCGGAGGGCGACCTTCCGACGGACGCGGAGCTCGCGATCGGTGATCCCGACGCGGAGTCGCAGGCGATCGAGGACCTGCAGCGGCAGATGTCCGACCTGCAGGCGCAGATGATCCGGCTCAATCGAGCGGCACCGCCCCGAAGACGAGCGGCGGCAACGCGGCCGGTGGCAAGTCGGGCGGGGGAAGCAAGGCCCCGACGAAGACGGCCCCGACGAAGACGGACGACGCGCCCGCTCCCGATGCGTTCGCGGGCGTCACGGTGGAGCCGCACGTGCGCGCGCTCCTGGAAGACGCGGGGATCCGCGACCGCGCGGCGCTGGAGGCGGCGAGCGACGAGGACGTCCTCGCGATCGAGGGCATCGGCGATTCGACCCTCGCGCAGCTGCGGGGCCGCTAGCACGACCGGGGAGCGCCCGCGCGCTCCCCACCTACTTTCATGCCCACCTACACCTTCAACCCCACGCTGCCGACGCTCAAGGACCACGCGCGGATGGCGCTGCGCATGTGGAGCTTCACCAGCGAGGCGGACGCGATCGCGAAGGCGTACTTCTCCAACGAAATGATCGAGGCGAAGATCCTCGCCTTCGGCTACCTGGAGGGTCTGGCGCAGCTCGCGGAGGCCGCGCTCGCGGGCGTCTCGGACAAGCTCATCAAGTGGACCGAAGGGGACGTGTCCGAGCAGATCGCGGACCCGAACGAATACTACCGGCAGCTCGCGAAGGACGCCCGCGGCGGCGTGATCCAGGCGCCGTACCTCGCATCCTCCACGGGGCAGCGGTACGTGGTGGGACAGATTTCCACCCCGGACCCGACGCTGCGGAGGTTCGACTAGCGTGGCCTACCGGCTCACCGAGCGCCAGATCCGGGGGTACACGGACACCGCGACCATCCGCCGCCCGGCGAACGAGGTGAAGCCCCTCGGCAGCGTCTTCGCCGAGGACCCCAAGTGGGAGGCGACGACGATCCACGAGGGCGTCCCCTGCCGGCGGGTGCCCCGGCCGGAGGCCTCCGCGCCCGGCGCGCTCGGCCGCACGAACCAGGACATGATATTTACGCTGGACGCCTTCGAGTTCCCGATCGGGATCGAGGTCGACGACAGCTACGAGATCGAGCTCACGACGGCCGGGCATCCGGAGCAGGGAGCCGTCTTCACGGCGATGGGCGGACCGAGCGTCTACCCGTCCACTCCCGGACGCGACACGAACCGGATCGTGGTGCTCGCCAAGCGCGGCTCGCCGCACGCGAGGGCCGCCTGATATGAGCGCGCTGATCGCCCCCGTCTGGACCCGGATCGACGAGCTCGTGCAGGCGGTGTGGCCTACGGTGACCATCGGGTACCGCACGAACCAGATCCAGCAGCTCAACTGGCGCGACATGCTCGAGCGCACGCAGCTGGGCCAGCAGGTGCAGCTCAACCTGGCGACGCCGTACGTGCTGCTGCAGCCCGGCCCCGTCACCGACTACGACGGGCTCGGCATGGTGAGGGCGTACCGGGTGCCGTTCGATCTGCACCGGATCGAGAGCGCGTCGGCGAGCACGAACGTGGCGAAGTACCTGGAGGGGCAGCTGGAAGCTTTCCGCGATGCCTTTATCGCCCCGAACCAGGGGGCGTTCCAAGTATTCGAGCGGCCGATTCTTGACGTGAGCGCCGAGAGCCCGCCGAACCAGCTGTTTCTCGTGGGCGGCTACCCGTACTACGCGGGGACCGTCAGCGGGGCCGTGGTCGTGTGGGAGGGGGCGTAGGCGGTGGACCTGAGCGAACTTATCCGCCGGCTGGACCGCGTGGAGAAGAACCTGCCTCGCCGCATCCAGGAGGCGGAGATGCGGACCGTGCGGCGGGCCCAGGCGGAGGCCAGAAAGCTCAGCAGCGGCACGTTCAGCACGGCGCGGCTGCGGCAGATGGGCCACCCGTACGCGAAGCGGAACCCGCGGCCGCCGCAGGACGAGGCGATCGTGAACGCGCAGAGCGGCGTGTTCCGCGACGCGTGGCAGACGAGAGGGGTGGCGGTGGACGCGGACGGGACGATCACGGCGCTCGTGAACGACTCGGAGAACGCGGGGCGGCTTGTAAGCGGCAGGGGGGCGGCGATCGCGCGGCCCATCGACGTGCGGATCGTGGAACGGGTTCAGCCTCAGCGGCTGGCCTTTGCGACGGAGGCGGTTAGGAGGTTGATCTCATGAAGAAAGCAAACGAGGGGGGCACCCGCAAGGTGCTCGAGACGAGAAAGGACCAGCGTCAGGGGGGCGGTGCGGGCTACTACACCGTGTTCCAGACGAGGGTGCGGGAGATCCCGGAGGAGCAATCGCTCCCGCACGGGGCGGAAGAGGTGCCGAGCGACACGCCGGTGCGGGATTGGGAGGATGAGAAGTAATGCCACTTACCGACTGGCTCAAGGGCTCGCACATCACGACGGTCAGCGTCGCGGCCGTCACGGTGGCGGCGGGCGGCGCCTACACGGTGAGCGTCTCACCGAAGGTCATCACGGCCTACCTGAACGAGTCCGCGGGGCTCCAGGGCTCGGTGGACACGGAGAACGTGTCGCCGGTAACGAGTGTGAATCGCAACCCGGTGCCACTCGAAGTGGGCACGGCGATCGAGATCGCGGAGATCTTCCGCGGCGGCGGCGCGGCGGGGACGCTGGACCACCTGCGCTCCCTGTACTACGGGTCGACGCTTTACGTGCAGGTCGTCTACACGCGGGGCGGCGTGACCTATACGCTGGTCGGGATGATGACCAGCTTCTCTGAGCCGGTGCGCAAGGGTGCGATCGGCGGCGTGCTTCGGATTGAGTCCGTGGACATTGGGGCCGCGAACCCTGCTCTGAGCTAGGAGGACCATGGAAGAAGAGACTAACGAGGTGGCGCCGCCGCCCCCGCCGCTCAAGCGGTTCGACCCTCGGGCGGTCAAGCGTCCGGCACGCCCGGTCCTCACGGAGACGTTCGCGAGCTCGATCGACCCAGAATCCGGCTTGACGCTGACCCTCCAGAAGATGGACAGCTTCGACGAGGGGCGGCTCTCGGAGCGGCAGGAGGAGGCCAAGGCGCTCTACATCACCGGGACGCACGAGATCTGCCGGGACGGCAAGCCCCTCGAGATTCCGGGCCTCACCCAAGAGGACGCGGCGCGCCTCACGCCCATGGTCATCCGCAACGCCGCGGCGATCGAGATCATGCAGCCGGCGTCCGCGGCGGACCGGCGCGATCTAGAGGAGCTGATTCTCATCGCGCTCGTCGATCGCGACCTGTGGGCGGCGGCGTGCGACTTCGGTGTGCGGGTCAACGACGCTCCGCTCCCAAAAGCCACGATCGGTGGCTGAGGCACGTCGCCTCGGCGATTCGGAGCAAACAGGCGCATCCCGAGCTCGTCTATCGGCAGGACGAGCTGCTCCGCTCGATCAACGGCTGTCTCCGCGCCCTGTGCGGCAAGGCGGGCGTCTCGGCCGGGGAGGACTTCGAGCCGCTGGGCACCGGATGGCTCGATGACCTGGAGCACGCCGAAAGCATCAACTCGCCGGTCCGGGATCCGTTGGAGGACCTGGAGGAGTTTTGAGCGGCCTGCGCTAGAATGCGCGTGTGCAACCCGGACAAAAGGTCTGTCCCGCCTGCGGGCAACTCGCTGCGCTCACCGAACCACGCTGCATCAAGTGTGGGCACGCCTTTCGCTCGCGGTTTCCTCAG
>JAUJNV010000268.1 GCA_030447945.1 Fimbriimonas sp.
AAGGAAAGTTCGACGAAGCGTATGACCTGCTCGCGCCTTTCGTGCGGGAAGGCGCAACGGCGCCTATTCTGCTCCGCGCTTCCCTCGCCGCTGCTCGCCGCGGTGACGTTCACCCGGGGCAGAAGGAGTACTGCGACCGTTACATCCTCCAGTATTGGCCGGACGATCAGGGCGCTCGGGAGGCCCTGCCGAAGGGGGTATCCGCTCGTGACGCGGAGCTCAGCAGCCTACTGGCTATCGCCCACCTTGAATCGCCGGACGATCCCGTCGCCCTCTTCTATTACGGCCTCGCCTTGAAGATCGACGCGGAGAATCCGCTGGCGAACCGGGACGTGGGCAGCTTTCATCTTCGAAACAAGAGGTATGCGGCGGCGGTGAACGCCCTACGGACGGGCCTAATTCGGGCCAAGGGCAGGGTGAGGGTAAGCACAGAGGGTCTTTTGTGGACGGCGGAAGGGCTCCTCAAGAAACAGCAAGCCAAGCCCGGGGTCGGATCGAAGTTGGAGTGAGGAAAAGGACCGTGGGGCGTCGCCGCTCACCCACGCGACGCCCACACGCCGCAGCGGATGCTTGACGGCGTGACCAGTGGAGGCGACGGGGCATCGACTCCGCTACTTGTGGTGGGGACCGCTTCCGGCGCGGGTCGGGACCGTGTCCCCTTCAACGAGGGTTGGCTTTTTGCTAAAGGCGATCCGCCGGATCTCGGCGCCTGCCTGACGTACGACCGCATCAAGCCCTGGCTTCTAGACCAGGCACGGCCCGACCCGCCGGACGGAGGTCCCTTCGTTCAGCCGGAGTTCGATGACCGGGATTGGCGGCCGCTCACGCTTCCGCACGATTGGGGCATCGAGGGTCCGTTCCGGCCGGAGTATCCGGGCGAGACGGCGAAGTTGCCTTGGTGGGGCATCGCCTGGTACCGGAAGCGGTTCCCCATTGCCGCATCGGACGCGGGACGTTCGATCTACTTGGACTTCGACGGAGCCATGTCCTTCGCGTCCGTCTGGATAAACGGGCGTTTCGCGGGCGGTCATCCTTACGGCTATTCGTCGTTCCGGGTCGATCTCACGCCCTACGTCGTTCCGGACGCGGAGAACGTCGTCGCGGTGCGCCTCGACAACCCGGAAGACTCTTCGCGTTGGTATCCGGGTGGCGGCATCTACCGAAACGTGTGGCTGGTCAAGACCGCGCCCGCTGCGGTGGGGCACTGGGGCGTTCGGGTCACGACTCCCCACGTTGCCGCGGAAGCGGCAACGGTCGCGGTCACGGTGGAGGTAGAGAATCGATCCTCTTCGATGACGAGCGTCCGCGCCTCGACCGAAATCTACGACGGTGACCGGCCCGTAGGTATCGCCGAAGCATCGGCGAGAGAAGTGCCGGCCCCGGGGAAATCCTCCTTGGGTGCGTCGGTAATGGTGCCTGATCCGCATCTCTGGGGCCTCACCGATCCCTTCCTCTACCGCGCCGTGACGAAGGTGCGCCAGGGAGAAGAGGTCGTGGACCAAGTGGAGACTCATTTCGGCATCCGCACTATCCGCTTCGACGCCCGAGAGGGGTTCCTCCTCAACGGGCAGCGCACGTTTCTCAAAGGCGTCTGCCTGCACCATGACCTAGGGGCGCTCGGCGCGGCGTTCAACGTCCGCGCAGCGGAGCGGCAGCTAGAAATCTTACAGCAGATGGGCTGTAACGCGATCCGCACGAGCCACAATCCGCCCGCGCCGGAGTTCCTCGACCTGTGCGACCGGCTGGGGTTTCTCGTGGTGGACGAGTTTGCCGACACCTGGACCCACGCCAAAAAGGCGAACGGCTACGCCCGCCTGTTCGCCGACTGGTCGGAGATCGATCTGCGCAGCATGGTCCGCCGCGACCGGAACCATCCGTGTGTCGTCCTCTGCAGCCCCGGGACCGAGATCGCGGAGCAGGTTGCGCGTGTGCTCGTCGTCGTCGGCAACCAGCACATGCCGATGCTCGATGGCCAGCTTCACTGCCACTCCCCCCGCGCGCGGCTCTCGAAGCGCGTGTACTCGGACAAGAACACCATTTCGATGGTCCCGGTGGGACCATTTCGTTGCTTGGCCACCACGAGCTCCACCGGAATCGCGCCGCGCCTCTGCTCGCCGTCGGGAGGCGCCTCCCCGTCGCCGCCTCCCTCCTCGGGACGGTGGATGAACATGACCACGTCGGCGTCCTGCTCGATGGCGCCCGACTCGCGCAGGTCCGAGAGCATCGGCTGACC
>JAUJNV010000006.1:0-25114 GCA_030447945.1 Fimbriimonas sp.
CTAATGGAAGATCTCTGGAGCGTCGTCCGGTCCATCCCTTCCGGCCGCTGCGCCTCCTACGGCGACGTGGGCCGGGCTCTTCCCAACCCACTTTCCGGTTACGAGGTCGGGCGGCAGATCGCGAACGTCCCGGAGGGCGTGCCCTGGTGGAGGGTCGTCAGCAAGGACGGAAGCCTGCCCATCGGCAAGCGAGACCCTCGGCTGCGTGACGAGCAATGGAGACTCTTGGAGGCGGAGGGGGTTATTGTCGTTGATGGCCGTGTGGATATGGGCGAGTTTGAATACGATCTGGAGTCATCTCCGCAGTCGTCATTGCTGGATCTGCAGGACCCATAGAGGCTCCCGTAGCAGGAACGATATCTCTACTTGACGACCGAAATTACACCGGGCGGTCTGATCCCCGAGGGCCTCAGTGTAAGTATCCTCGGCCCATCCTATCAACACTGCAGATATCCAGCACCCTTTCATTCGCTAGCGCGCGCTTTATCGCTCAGGACGCGCGCTTGTGCACTTTCCTGCGGCGGCTCTCTAACCCGGGAGAAGATGCTGGATGCCCCTTCCGCTGCCTTCATGCCAACCGGGCAGCAGAGCAAGGACGATCAACCAGAAGCCGGCGAGGCATCCATAGGTGATGGCGTTAGCGATCCAAGCCCAGCGACCAACCTGCGGAGTGGTCAGCTCGCGGCTGGCGATCTCCCGGTGCAGGATCCGGCGAGCCAGCCGCTTCTCCACCGCCACCGACATGAGGCCGAAGGGGATGAGCAGCGCCATGGCCGCCGCCGGAACCCTCCAGTCCCCCTTCTGCTCAAAGGGCAGGAGCCAAGCGGCACCCAAGGACAGCTCCAGTATTTGAACACCTCCGTAGCCGCCGCCCCCTCCAGTCAACATCTGGAGAATCACCAGCGCACCCCACGTAAGAGGCACGCCCACCAGAGTCGTGAAAAGGTTTGCCCACGTGGCGACGGCAAAGCACCGGCCGAAGGGCTGTTTCAACACCCGTTCGGCGACGGCCGCTTCGATCATCACCACCGGTACGAAGGCGAGAATCGCCAGGGGAAAAGTGACGGCTAGCATGGGGAGGCCCGAATTTGCGAGTGGGAGGGGCACTATGCTCATAACAACGAGACTGGCGTCCCCCGGAGCCCCCTCAGGACCCATTTTTCCAAGACCCTGGCTTCACATGGCCAACCCTACGGCTCCTCCTCTAGTCAGAATCAACTCCGGTCAGATGGCCACCGTTTGGAAAAGCGGGAAGACCTCCGGCGCCTAGCCCACCCCGCTCCGCCGGAGCACCTCGGCGACTTCTGCACTTCCCCCCACGTCCGCGGGTAACGGCGAGCCCGCCTCGATCAGCCGCTGGGCCACGGCCGGATAGTCGCCTGCCGCGTCCCGGCCGTAGAGCGACCCATGGATCGCCCACTGAAGAGGCGTAGCGTGGTGCTCCTCGTCACGCAGGTCCAGAGGGGGATCGCGCCGAAGCAGCAGCTCCACCATCCCCAGGCGGCCCTTCCACGCGGCGCAGTGGAGGGCGGTGCCGTTGGAGGCTCCGATTGCGCACGGGTCGAACCCCGCCTCCGCCATCAGACGTACCCCCGCCTCATTCCCTTCCCAGGCGGCGTCCGCCATCAGACGCATGTCTCCCGCCGGGAGGGTGCGAACGAGGTCCGGCTCGCGCGCCAGCGCCGCGCCAACCGCGTCGCCCTCCGCGCGCCAGCAGGCAAAGAGAAACTCCTGCCGCGGGTTAGCGCGCGACAGCAAGAAGTCGACGAGCACGTCGTGCCCGTTCGCTGCGGCCAAGAAGAGGGGACGGCGGAGGCTGCGGATCGTGTAGAGATAGATGTGGCCGCCGGGAGCGGCATACGGCGGGGTGCCGATGTTGTCGTCCAGGCTGTCCGGCCGCCTATCCAGCACCCGCTGCGCCAGTTCGACGTCGCCGAGAGAGGCCGCCATAAAGAGGTCCGGCTCCGCGCCCCGCGCGATCAGGAGGCGAAGCTTGTCGGTCTGTCCTATCCAGTGCTGCGCGGGCGTCCCGTGGTGATCCACGTCCCGTTTGTCGATCTCCGCGCCTCGATCTAGCAGAAACTCGATGATCTCCGGCGTCTTCGCGAAGTGCAGCGGCGTCATGCCGTCGCCCCCGGCGCGCTGACCAGATCCGGGTTCGCGTCGAGCAGGTCCCGGAGCCGGCCGGACATCCCCAGCCCGGCGGCGGAGTGGACGTCCACGACGGCCCCTCGCTCGATCAGCGGCGCGGCTTCCTCCGGTGTGAGGTGGTCCAGCACGCCGAAGCCGCCCGCCCACCATCCGCTCGGACATTGATGTCCGCGCCGTACGCCAGGAGCACGTCGACCACCTCCAGGTTCTTACTCGCCTCTTTGAGGGCCGGTGAATCGAAGCTGAACAACGGCGCGTCGACTCTCGCGCAGGGGCTTGTGCCGCGCGAGCAGCGTGACCTCTCCCGCATCGCCTCGCGAGACGGCGCTCCTGAAACGTTGCGTCAGCTCGTCCTCACGAAGGGACTCCACGTGAGCCTTGAGCTCCCGCCAGCTCTCGAATCCGTGCTCGCGGGCGAGGGTCGATTGCGCGTCGTGAAGCGCAAACGGAGCGGCGGCGACTTCGGCGGCGGACTTGCCGGCGAAGGCGGGCAGGTACTCTCCGATGCGCGCGTGGCGGTGTCAACTCGCGGTGGGCGACGACGAGAGCCTTGGCCTGCTTCCTCAAGTGATCGAGGTGGGGCCGTTCGGGCAGGGTTTTAGACATGTTTCCTCCATGCGGTCTGCCCCAGGTCCGCAGTGGGGAAGCATGAGGAGACGGACGCTCGTTCCTGAGCGGATGAGGTGGGTTCGACCCTTCCCGCGGACCCGGGTGCGCCCCCCGCGCCGAGCGGATGATAGCAACGAAAGGGTCCATTGTCAAGCTCTCCCCTCTCGTCGCACCGGCACTCCCTGCCGGTGATCTGGAAGTGAGGGATCACCGGCAGGAGTGCCGGTGCCACGGCGAACCGTATTACTTCCACCACCCGAACCGTACCGATCCTCCGGCTGCGCCGGTCGCCGAGAGGCCGTCGTAGAAACGGTTCATGAACACGCAAGAGAAGACGGAGAGCGCCTTCGGGGCGGGCTGCTTCTGGGGCGTCGAGGAGGCGTTCCGGCAGTTGGAGGGCGTCGTCGACACGGCCGTCGGCTACGCCGGCGGGTCGCTGGAGACTCCGAGCTACGAGGACGTCTGCACCGATAGCACCGGCCACGCCGAGGTGGTGCAGGTGCAGTTCGACCCGTCGCGAACGACCTACGAGCGGTTGCTGAGCCTCTTCTTCGAAATGCACGACCCGACCACCCTCAACCGGCAAGGCCCCGACGTAGGAACGCAATACCGCTCCGCGATCTTCTTCCATTCCCCGGAGCAAGAGGCCTCGGCGCGGAGCTTCGTCGAGGGACTGGAGCGAGAAGGGCGGTTCCGCAAGCCGATCGTTACGCAGGTCGAGCCCGCCTCCACCTTCTACCGCGCCGAGGACTACCACCAGCGGTACCTCGCCAAGCGCGGCATGTCCTCCTGCCACATCTAACCCGGTAGCATCACACCATGACCACTCGTCGAGACTTCCTCAAGATCGCCGCCTCCGCCTCCCTGGCGGGGCCGCTGAGCCTCTTGACGACCGGCCAGCGGCAACTCAAGCCGGCGGGTCAGCAGAGGTTCGTCGGACGGGAGGTGTTCGACCGGATCGTCGCGCATGCCGACGCTCGTGGGTGGCGCAAGCTGCCCATCGGGGATCTGATGGGACGGATCGCCCTGGAGCTGCGCGGAACGCCCTACGTCGGCGGCACTCTGGAGCTGCCAGGCGAGGAAGCGTGCTCGGTGAACCTACTGGGGCTCGACTGCGTGAGCCTCTTCGAGAGCTCGCTCGGAATCGCGCGCATGCTGAAGCTCGGCGGCCGGACGCCTGGCGCGCTGCTCACGCAGGTGACGCTCACCCGGTACCGGGGCGGCCGCGTCGCCGGGTACCCCTCGCGACTCCACTACACGACCGACTGGTTCCACGACAACGTCCGCAAAGGCATCGTGACGCTCGTGGCGCCGGCGCTGCCCGGAGCGCGGACCTTCGAGCAGCGCGTGGGATTCATGAGCGCGAAGCCCGATCTCTATCGGCAGCTGGAGGAGAACCCGTCCCTCGTCCGCCAGATCGCGGCCCAGGAGCGGCAGATCAACTCCCGGCGCCTTCTCTACGTCCCGAAGGATAAGATCGCCGCCGCCGAGCGCTACCTGCGCACCGGCGACATCGTCGGCATCGCGACGAGCGCCGAAGGGCTCGACATCGCCCACACCGGCCTCTGCTACCGCGACGAGTCGGGCGACCTCCGCTTCCTGCACGCCTCGAGCTCGAAGAAGCGCGTCGTGCTGGACGCGAGGCTATCGGAGTACGTCACCTCGGGTGGGCGGAACACCGGCGTCATGATCGCCCGCCCCCGCGAGCCGCGGCGGGCGCGCTAGTTCTGATAGCGCACTCGTCCCGAGTGCGCTCCCAGCAAGCTGCGGAACCCTCGCCCTGTTCCAAAAGCCAGACAGGAACCGATCATGGCGAAGAGGAAGAAGACTCAACCGCTCTTTAACAACATGGCGATCGTGTTCGACTTCGACGACACGCTCGCCCCCGATACGATGAGCGGCTTCCTGGAGAGTTGTGGGCTGAAGTCCGACGAGTTCTGGGGCAAGCGCGTGCAGCCGTTGCTCAAGGACGGGTGGGACCCGATCCCCGCCGCCTTCTACTGCCTCGTTCAGGAGTCGAAGTCGCGGAAAAAGTCGGACAAGATCACGCGGGAGCGATTCGTCGAGTACGGCCAGTCGCTGCAGCTCTTCGACGGTGTGCACGAGATGTTCGAGCGTTTGCGGTGGACGGCACACGACGTCAACCCGGACATGGAGCTGGAGTTCTATCTGGTGAGCTCGGGCATCGGCGACATCATCCGCAGCACGTCGGTCGTGCGGGAGTTCAAGGCCATGTGGTCCTGCGAGTTCCACTACGACGAGAGCGGCGAGATCGCCTTCCCCCGCCAGATCATCAGCCACACGGAGAAGACCCGCTTCCTCCACGAGCTTTCCTGCGGGATCGACAAGCTCCGCGAGCAGGACGAGCCGTTCGTGATCGCGCACGACGTTCCGGAGGATGAGCTGCACGTCCCGGTGAACCAAATCGTCTACGTCGGCGACGGATTCACGGACATCCCTTGCTTCTCGATGATCAATCGCGGCAAGGGCGTTGCGATCGGCGTCTACCACGACGGACAGAAGGACAAGTGGGGCGCGGGTATTCAGAGCGACACCGAGCGAGTGTCGAACGTCGCCGAGGCCGACTACGGCGAAGACTCCGAGCTGATGGAATCGCTCGTCCTGTCGGTTAAGAGCGTCGGCTACAGCATCGAGTTGCGCGAGCGCTCACTCAGCGATTAGGGCCTGGGAGCGCGCTCGTCCCGAGCGCTTGTAGCTTGTGGCTCGTAGTTTGTGGTCTGTGATCCTGAATAAGTCCTCGTGGATCTGTCCGGGGAATGTAGCTTAAGGATCTACTGAGGATCACAAACTACAAACTACAACCTACACGCCACAAGCTTCAGGCGCTCGGGACGAGCGCGGTCCCAGGGGCGAAGCCCCGAACCGTGAAGCGGTAACGGCCCGACGGAACCTCGAACACCGTTACGCCCTCCTCGTCCCGTAGCGCCCACGCCCCGTCGGCCTTCGCCGCCTCCCCTTCCCCAAGGGGCACCCGGACGGTCGCCGTGGTGTTCGCGGGCACGAGCACCTCGTAAGTCAGATCCTCGCCCTCGATCCGCCACCCGCTCTCGATCCGTCCGCGGATGGAGTCGTAGCTCGCCTTCGCCCAGGTGAGCCCGCCGCCCGGCTGGGGGCGGAGCAGGATGTGCTCGTAACCCGGCCTCTCGGGGTCGAGGTCAATGCCGGCGACGGTCGAGAAGAGCCAGTCGCCGACGGCGCCGTAGGCGTAGTGGTTGAAGGAGTTCATCCCGACGTCTTGAAACCCCTTGTCGTGCGTCCAGCCGTCCCAGCGCTCCCAGATCGTGGTCGCGCCCTGGGTCACCGGGTAGAGCCAGGAGGGCCAGTCCTTCTGGTTCAGGAGCCGGTAAGCGACGTCCGCCCGTCCGAATCGGGTGAGGACGTGCGGCAGGTACGGCGTCCCCACGAACCCCGTGCTGAGCTTGTTCCCGCGCCGCTCGATGTTCCGCACGAGCGCCTCCAGCGCCCTCGGACGTAGCTCCTCCGGAAGGAGGTCGAAGTGCAGCGCGAGCACGTAGGAGGTTTGCGAGCCGGAACCTACGAGGCCGTCGCGCGTGACGAATCTACGGTTGAACGCCTCCACCGCCACGTCCCGCCGCGCGCCAAAGTTCGCGGCGTCCTCCGGCTTGCCTAGTATCTCCGCGATCCGGGCCAGGAGACCGGACGAGTAGGCGAGGAAGGCGGTGCCGATGAGGTCGATCGGCGTCTCGGCGTTGTGGGCGAGCCAGTCGCCGAAGCCGGCGAAGCCGGGCATCCCGTCGTAGGAGCGGATACCGTCCTTCGTGCTCTTCTCCAGGCTGTCCACGTAGCGCGTCATGGTCGGGTACGCGCGCTCCAGGATGCCCCGGTCGCCGTAGGCGAGGTAGATCGTCCACGGGCAGATCACCGCCGCGTCGGCCCAGGCGGGCCCACCGTCCTGGCCCACCGCCCCGGCCGGGTTCGGGCACACCGGAGGCACGTCCCCTTCAGCGTTCTGCGCATCGGCTACGTCCCGCTCCCACTTCGCCCAGAACCCCGCGACGTCGCGGAAGTAGGTCGAGGTCCGCACGAACACCTGCGCGTCGCCGGTCCAACCCATCCGCTCGTCCCGCTGCGGGCAGTCCGTCGGCACGTCGACCGAGTTCCCGCGCCAGCCCCAGTCGACGTTCGCGACGAGCTGGTTGATTAAGGGATCGGAACACTCGAAGGCACCGGTGCGGGGGCAGTCGGAGTGGAAGACGACGCCCGTCACGTCCTCCCGCTCGGGCTTGCCGCTCACGCCGGAGACTTCCAGGTAGCGAAAGCCGTGGAAGGTGAAGCGCGGCTCGAAAACTTCTTCGCCGTCGGTGGCGAGGGTGTAGTAGTTCGTCTGCTTGGCGCTGCGCAGGTTCTCGGTGTAGATCGTGCCGTCCGGCTTCTGGACTTCGGCGTGCCGGAGCTTCGCGGTCTGCGCAGCCGTCCCTCGTGGCCGCTGGCGGGGCCCGCCGACCGTGGTCTGTCGGGGGTCGTGCTGCCACCGAGAGGTCGCGACCGCGTGCGGCTCCGCGATGGGCAGGATCTCCTCCGTCATGCGGATCGGTGGCCCGGGATGGGGCACGACCTGGATGTCGGGCGCCTCGAAGATCGACGCCGGCGTCCACGCCGAGTCGCCGAAGCCCGGCGCGGACCAGCCGGGAAACTCCCGGCGCGCGTCGTAGTCCTCGCCCATGAGCAGGTCGTGCTCGAGGATCGGGCCGTACGCCACCTTCCACGATCCGTCGCTCACCACGGCCGTCTCCGCCCCATCGTCGTGCCGGATGGCCAGCCGCGCGAGCAAGCGAGGTCGGTCGCCGTAGCGCTGGCGGGGACGCCACTCGATGTGGCCGGAGTACCAGCCGTCGCCGAGGATCGCGCCGAGCGCGTTCTCGCCGTCGCGCAGGAGCGCCGTCACGTCGTAGGTCCGGTAGTGGACCCGCTTGGCGTAGTCCGTCCACCCCGGCATCAGCCACTCGTCGCCCACCCGCTCGCCGTTGATCCACGCCTCGTAGACCCCCAACGCGGTCAAGTACAGTCGCGCCGAAGCCACCGGCCTATCCAGCCCGAAGCCCCGACGCAAGAAGGGCGCGGGAACCGCTTGGCGAGGCGCGCCGACGAGAGGTCCCCCGATCCAGTCCGCGCCCCACTCCTCGCGGCTGAGCAGCCCCATCTCCCAAAACGCCGCCCTCGACACCACTTCGTCCCCCGCGTCGTCCCGCACCCGCACGGTCCACCACGCCCGCTCGCCGGACGCCAAAGGCGTGCCGCCGTACGGCACGAAAACCGAGTCCGGCGACTCCACCCAGCCCGAGTCCCACAGGTCCGCGCCCGCCACCTCGCGCGAGACGAGGATCCGGTAAGCGGCTTGCCCCGCGCCGCGCCGGTCGGAGAGAAGCTTCCAGGAGAGGCGTGGGCGCAGCTCGTGGATGCCGAGGGGCGAGGGTCCGTATTCGCAGCGGAGGTCGGTGATTTGGGTCATGGCTTCTCGACCGCCCCGGGGCGGTCGAGGCTAGTTTAGTGCGTCGGAGCCGACGAAACTCGCGGGGGCCGTTAGCTCTATGATAATGCGAGCGCCATCACGCTGCTACTATATCGGCAGAGGTTCAAAAACATGACCGGATACCGTTTCACGGGAACTTTCGCTGCCGTTGTCTTCCTATGCGCCGGAGCCCTCGCACCAGGTCAGGAGTTTAAGGGAGCCGAAGAGGCTCTTAAAAGGCTGGGCGCCCAAGGCGGCCCGGGCAAGGAAGCCTCCGGGCCGACGCTCGCCGCCGCGTTGCGGGAGTACCAGCGCACCTCCCGCGAGATGCCTCCGGCCCAAGCCGCCGCCCAATGGCTCGCCCTGGCGGACCGGTATCTGAGCGGTGGCGGTGCGATGGGCGCCATGGAGTTCGGCGGGGGGAGCCGACAGGGATTCAAAGAAGTCCTCGCCGCCCTGCCGCCGCCTAGCGCGTGGGACGCTCTGGCCTCCGCCATCGAGGCACGCACCCCCGCGCTGGAGGCCCGCAAGCCGAGCGACACGGCGCTGCTCATCCTCGCCCACGTCCTGCGGGGCGACCGCGAAGCGCAATGGCGAGAGGTGCGCTCGCTACGCCCGCCGGGCACGGGGAGCATGGCGGCCTACTTCGCGAGAAGCATCCTCGCGCTCCAAAGCGCCGTCGCCTCCGCCTCCGGCGACCCCGCCAAGATCGTGCAGATTCTCGAACGGCAACTCGCGCTGCCCGCCTCCAAGAACGAGTACGGCGGCCCAGAACCGCAGATGCCCGACCTCGTGACGCTCCTGGGGAGAAGCGCGCGGAAGCCGTGCTCCGCCGGATCCTGCTCACGGCGAAGAGGGAGGTCTCCGTGGTAGACCGGCGACGCCACGCGCCGCCTCGCCCGTAAGATCGCGATGGAGAACGTCGCGCAGCTCAAAGCGCCGCCCTGGAGCCTCGCCCACGCGCGCTCGACGCGGGCCCTCTGTACGAAGCATTAGACAGGAGGTTCGGTGCCGCAAAGGGCCAAAGCGGGAGCCAGGGCCGCAAGATCGCGAAGCTCTACTACGCCTTCGGCCTCGCCCATCAGGGCAAGGCTAAGCAGGCCGCGCCGCTCATCCGGGAGACGATCAAGGACGTGCAGCTCGCCGACACCTTCGGCGAGCTGCTCAAGCAGACGATGCAGGCCGGGGGCTCGAAGTGGCTGACCGAGCTCCTGCGCGAGACGGTCGCGGCGAATCCCCAATCTCCCCTGTGGAACGTCTACCTGGCCACCGCCGCGCAGACGAAGAGCCTGGATCCCGCCATCGCGCTCCTCCGAAGCGCCCTCGGGAAGAAGGGAATCTCTGCCGCCCGCCAGGGCACGCTCGGGGCCACCTCGCCCAAGCGCTGCTGGCGGCGGACAAGGTGGAGGAAGGCGTCGCCGTACTGCGCAAGCTCATCGCGACTCCGGCCGGCGGCGTCGAGCGAGGCTACGGCGGGTCCTCGGACTACTCGCCGGGGTCGCCCGCCATCCAGCTCGCCCGGATCGGGATGCTGCTCAAGCGCAAGGACTGGATCGAGGAAGGCTTGCGCGCCGCGCGACCGGCGAAAGCGACCCGGGCAAGGGCGTACTACGGCCAATCGGGCTCCCAGGAGCTGGTCGACCTTCTGCTCGACCTCGGGCGAGGACCCGAGGCTGAAGCGGTGGCGATCGAGGCGTGGGCCGCGGCTTCCCAGGGCGGAGAGACTATGGGCATGAACTTCGGCGGCGTGGAGGAGCTTATCGCCCTGGCGAGCGTCTACCACCGCACCGGCCGGCACGCGGACGTACTGACGCTCCTCGAGAAGGCTCCCGGCTGGCTGGCGATAGACCTCGCGGAGGTCTATCTCATGGCCGATTCCAGGGGAACACCCATCGGCCACATGGCCGCCGCCGCGCTCGTCGCGCAGGGCCAGAAGGAGCGCGCCCTCCCGATCGTCCAAGCCGTGCTGGAGGCGAAGCCCGGCTTCGACCCGGCTTACGAGCTGCTCGCCGAGATCCAAGGCGAGGCGGCCCTTCCCTTCCTCGAGTCGCTCCAGGCGCAAAATCGCTTCGAGGAGCGCCCCCTGATCTGGAAAGCGTTCGCGCTCTTCAAGGCCGGCAAGGCTGAGGCCGCGGAGCAGGCCGCGCGGGAGGCGATCAAGATGGACCTTCCGACGGCGAGCAGGAGCACGGGCGGCGGATGCGAGTGTATGTTATCCTCGCGGACGCCCTGGAAGCCCGCGGCGAGCGCAGGCGCAGACGATGCGGGAGCCGTCGCCGCGATACGGCTTGCCGAGCGGGCGGACGAGCACTCCGCGGTCGGTCTCACGACGCGCGCGATCCGCATGTACCAGCAGTCGCTGAAGCTGTTCACCGACGCCTACTGCATCCAGTCTCGCCTGGCGATCCAACTGGCGGAACAGGGGCGGTATACGGAGGCGGAGTCCCACCATCGGCGCGCCTTCGAGCTGATGCCCGTGAGCTTCGGGCGGGTCGAGAGCCACTGCTTCGGCTGCGAGCACGCTTTCGAGGGCAAGCTCGCGCGGGCCACCGCCGAAAGCGTGTTCACCCGCTTGGCCAAGGAGACGCCGGATAAGCCCCAGGTCCACTATCTGCTGGGCTATCTTCGCGACGAGCAGGCCGTCCCGCCGAAGCGCTGCGGCACTACCGCACCGCCGTCAAGCTCGACCCGGACTACCTCAACGCCTGGCTGCGACTGATCGGCGTGTCCCAGCACTTCCAGATTCCCCGGGCGGATCGGGAAGCCGCCACCCACGCCCTCCTCCGGCTCGATCCTACTTTGAGCCACACCCCCGGGCAGAGGCGCTGGCGTTCGACCTTTGGGCGCGCTCTCGGGGCCGCCTCGGAAGGGGCGCGCAAAGACGCCCGCCCGGCCAAGCCCACGGCCCTCTATCCGCGGCCCGCCTGCGGAGCGACCCTGGAGCGGTTCGAGTTGCAGTCGGTGGGGCAAGGCATGCCTCTGGAGAGGATCCGAGAGATGCTCACGTACCGGTCCGGCATCCCGTCCGGGAACGATCTACTCGACGAGCAAGGCTTGGTCTCCCCCGGACGCGTCGTCGCGGCGGACCCGGTCCTCGCCGCCCTGGCCGCGGTCGTCGACGCGACGGGCATGGCGTCCCAAATGGGCATGGGAGGAGGCGAAGACGGGCCCTAGCCCCTCGCCCTCCACCGTGCCATCCTGCGAGGAGCGAAGGATGGCAACATGGGTGAGGCAACGGGGCCGTCGCTAAAGCAACGGCTCGGGCACCAATCGCGTGACCACTTTAGTGAATCGCTCAGGCTCGAAAGTGGCCAACAGGCATCGGGCGAGGGGGCTGGCCGTGTGCTCCAGGTGCTCCGCCAGCAAGGCATACACGTCGGCAACCTCGCCCGGCGGTAAGGAGATCGCCTGAACGTACGTGCCGTTGAGCAAGGCCACGTCGGCGTCCAGCAGATAGACCGCCCCACCGGACATCCCAGATCCCAAGTTGGGCCCTGTGCGGCCAAGCACGAGCGCCGTCCCGCCCGTCATGTACTGAAACGCGTTCGCCTGCACCCCCTCGACCACCAGGCGCGGCCCGCCGCCCTCGTGGTTTTTCCGCAGACAGATGCCGAAGCGGTTACCGGCGCCGCCCGCGATGTAGGCCGCTCCGCCGCGCGCGCCGTAACCAAAGGTGTTGCCCACGACAGCGGTGTCCCCGTCGCCTCCGCCGGGCCGAATCGTCAGGGTGCCACCGTAGGCAGCGGTGAAGCAAGAGTCCCCCGCGACGCCGTCGAGCTCGAACGCCATCCCCGCCACGGAATACGCGCCGTAGAACTGACCGGCGGAGCCGGTGTGCCGCATCCGGAAGCTGCCCGTGGCCAGGCCGAGGTCGCCGGCCGCGCGGGCAATGACGCCGGCAGCGGTCACCCCCAGACACCGCTCCCCCTCGACCGCTGCCTCCAGGACCACGTCCTCGCCCTTCAGAGCGGCGGCCGCCGATTCAGTCTCCGCCCGCCGATCCCGCGGCATGTCGCAGCACGATTGCGCCGCAGAGTCGCGTTCCGGCGCGCGACCGTCGGGGGCGCTAACGAGGCGGCTCAAGTCGAGGAAGCCCGCCTTGCCCGCGAGATCCGGTTTCTTCTCCAAAAGGTCCCGACGCCCGACAACTTCGGCAATCGACCGGATGCCGGCCGCCGCCATCCTTTCCCGCACCTCGCCCGCGACGTATCGGAGGAACCGCGCGATGTGGACGCCGCGCCCGCGAAACTTCGCGACAAGCGCCGGGTCCTGCGTAGCGACCCCCGGCGCGCAGCCGACGCGGCGCACTCCGGTTGGGTCGGAGGGATGCGGTCCTGCCAGGTGGCACTGGCGCAGCATGGAGCAGCCGATCGCGATCAGCGCGCTGGTGCCAAAGCCCACGCGGTCCGCGCCCAGCAGGAAAAGCTTGAGCACCTGATCGCCGCCCTGCACGCCGCCGTCGGCGCTGAGCTCCACGAGGTGCCGCACGCCTTCCTCCACCAAGAGGTCCTGAACCGTCGGCAGTACCGCCGCCACCGGTACCCCCGCGTGCTTCTGATCCACCCGCTTGGCCGCGCCCGTGCCGCCGCACCCGTCGCTCAGGTGAAGCCGGTTCGCGCCCGCGTTCACGCCCCCGAGTGCCACCATCTCAACGCCGTACGTGGCGACGTACTTCAGCGCGCATACGACGTTCGGGTTGAGGTGCCGCCAGCTCTCCAGCATGAGCTTCACATCCTCGATGGAGTACAAGTTGTGATTGATCGGGGGTGACACCAGCTCGTATCCGGGCTCGCAGCCTCGCTGGTGCGCCACGCGCGGCGAAACCTTCCGCCCCGGCAGCTGTCCGCCCTTGCCCGGCTTGGCGCCCTGCGCGAACTTCACTTCCGCCTCGGCGGCGCGCGCGGCGGTTTCCGGCGTGATCGTGAACCGTCCGCCCGCGTACTGCACGCTCCGGTTGCCGTCGCTGCGCCCGAGTCGTCCCTTGTCGAACCCGCCTTCCCCGCTATTCGCAAAAGGCCCCAGCCCCGGCGGCGGCGGCATCCCCATTGCCCGGAATCGCAAGCGGCAGTACCGGTGGAGCACGTTGAACGCCTTCGCGACCGCCCGGTGCGCCGGCTCGGAGAGCGCGCCCTCGCTCATGCCGGGAGCCATGAAGCGCCAAAGGATCGCCTCCACCGGCTCGACCTCCTCCAGCGCAATCGACTCTCCTTGCTTGACCCTCAGGCAGTCGAGGACGTTGATCGGCGTCCGGTCCGCGACGAGCTCGCTGTAGTCGCGGTACGCCTCGGGTGATCCCGCCTGCGAACCGTGGATCTTGCGCGCGTATCCGCTCGCGAGCTGGGCGGCCCGTACGATCCCGGCGTCGTTGGCGTGCCGGCGCCCTTCCTTGCTCTGCCGAAACTCCCCCACGTCCGCGAGCCCGGACTTGGGGCAGGCGTAAGCCGCCCGGTGGAGTCCCAGCCATTCGCGGTTCAGGATCTCGCGCCCGATGCCGCCGAGGTGGCAGGGTACGCCCGGAAACTCCGCGCGCACGAACTCCGGGTCGAGCCCTACCGCCTCCACGAGTCGGGAGCCGACGTAGGCCGACGACGGCGTCACACCAAGCATCGACATCGCCTCGATAAAGCCTGCCCTCAAGCCCTTGAGATAGCTCAGCTCGCGGTCGCGTGCGGTGAGGCACCCGAGCCAGGGCGCAACGGCGTCCGCGCCCATCGCGAGCAGCAGCGCGACGTGGTGTACGTCCCAGATCCCCGCCTCGACGACGAGCCCGACCTTGTGCCGCGCGCCCCGCTCGACCAGCGATTGGTGCAAGCGGCTGAGTGCGCGCAGCGCAGGCACCGCCGGGCGATCGGCCGACGGTGCGTAATCGGAAAGGAGCACGACAGGGCGCTCCTCGGCGGCCACCAAAGCCTACGCCACGACTTGGTCCAGTGCCCCCACAATCTCCTCCCCGGCGTTCCTCAGCAAGGAAACACGGCCGACCCACGGACGACCTTACAGCCATCGGGCATCGGCAGAGGAGAGCACCCGGCTCTCGCAGCTAAAGAGCCCCCGCCCGACGCCCCCCCAGAGCCCCGAGCGGTCCCCGACCCACGCGCGGGGATAGAAAACCCCCTGGTCACGGATGGGATCTATGGGAGGACTCGTTTCCTGGGCGAAGCGAAGGGCAAAGTGGTCCTCCAGCCGCCGGGGGAGGGTATCGAGCAGGGCGGCGGGGGAGGTGTCGTCGCCCATCGACCCGAGGGCGAGCTTGCCCGTTCCGAATAACGGCTCGAGCAGTACGTCCAGGTCCTCGCGCGTCATGCCGAACGCCCGCTGCCACACCGGTAGGTCAGGCTCCTCCGAGGGTGGCGAGACGTCGCTGACGGGGGTCTCGTAAGCGGGCGTCGAGGGTGGCGCATCGAGCCCCAGCAGCCCCGGATCGCCGTCGGAGAGCACCGATCCCGTCGCCAGCCGGACCATCAGGGTCTCGCCAGGACCGAGGCAGCGGCGGAGCAAGGGCGTCCCCACCGGCAGCGGCTCCACAGGCTCGCTGGAGGCGAACACGTATTCCTCCGTCGCGGCCACCCACAGCGGGCGGAGACCGTTCCGGTCGAGGTGCGCCACCGCCTCGTCGCCATCGCACGCGACCACGGCGGCAGGGCCGTCGCAAGCCCCGAGGTAGACGCCCATCGTTTCGTAGAAGAGGGCGAGCCGGGGGTCCTCGGTGCGGCTGGCGGGCAGGAGGGCGAGGAGCGCTTGGGTGAGCGTCATCCCGCCCGCCGCGAGCGAGATCAGCATGTCGTCAAGATTTGCGCTGTCGGACCCACCCGAACAGACCACCGAGCCGACCCTCTCCGCGAGCCGCGCCAAGGATGGGTGCCGCTCGGCGAGCGAGCGGATCAGCCCCTTGCCGATCGCCTGCATCCAGGCGACATTGCCTCGGATCGTCGCGATCTCGCCGTTATGGGCGAGCGCCCAAAATGGCTGCGCCCGTCGCCAAGCCGTCGTCGTGTTCGTGCAGTAGCGGCTGTGGAACACCACGAATCGCGAGGCGAATCCCGGGTCGCGCAGATCCGGATACAGATCGTCCACCCGCGAGAGCTCGGCGAGTCCCTTGTAAACCACCGTCCGGTTGGAGAGGCTTACGACGCTGAACTCGTCCCCCGCCATGCCGTCGAGCTCCGAGTCCAACGCGAGCCGCAGGAGGTAGCGACAGGCGAACCAACCATCCTCGCTCAGCCCCGACGGCCGGTGAAAGAGAGCTTGTCGCACCACGGGAAGCGTGCGCCGCGCGGAAGAACTGGGCGGGAGGGCCTCGGGATCGATCGGCACGTCCGCCCACTGCAATACCTCCGCCCCCGCGACGCTCGCCACTCTCTCCACCGCCTCGACGCACTGCCGCCGCAAAGGGCCGTCGAACGGCAGAAAGAACATCCCCAAAGCGACGTCACGTTGCGCGATGGGCTTGGCGTACTCCGGGAAGCGATCAAGAAGCATCGGCCACGGGATGTCGAGCAAAACGCCCGCCCCGTGTCCCGGCGCGCCCCGGTGGTCGAAGCGCCGGGCGAGGTCGAGCCCAAGCTCTACCACCCCGCGCTCCGCCACGCCCTTGCGGGTAGCGACGAACCCGATGCCGCACGCATCAGCCTCCAGGACTGTGCAACCGTTCTTTCTAACCTCGTACATGGCGCCCCTCCGGTCCGCCGCGTCAACGCGACTCCTCCACCGGGCGCCTTCACCCAAGGGACGTACACTATACGACACGTTTGTGCCAGTTCGACCTCTTTTTTCAACCGGAGCGAAGGGGGGCCGTGGCCCGTAGCTTGTGGCTCGTCTTCCTGAGGGCCCGGAGGACCCCGGCCCCTATCCAGGGACTTCTAGTAATGCCCTCTCAACTAAGGGCGTCTCAGGTCGGGCTCCTTCGCGGGTTCGAGATGACGAGAAACAGCTTACCGGCCCGTGCCACAGCCACCACCGCGGCACTCGGGATGACAAGCAGGGGATGCTTCGGGTAGCGTCGTCCCCCCGATGCAAGGCGCGGAATATCTCAAGCGGATCCTGAACGCGCGCGTCTACGACGTGGCGCGCGAGACGCCGCTGGAGCTGGCGCCGATCCTCTCGCGCCGTACGGGCAACCGCGTGTGGCTCAAGCGCGAAGACCTCCAGCCCACGTTCTCGTTCAAGGTCCGCGGCGCCTACAACAAGGCGGCAAGCCTCTCGCCGGAGGAGCTGGCAAGGGGTCTCGTCGCCTCCTCCGCGGGCAACCACGCCCAAGGGGTCGCGCTCGCCGCACAGAGGCTCGGCACCCAGGCGACCATCGTCATGCCGCGCACCACCCCCCCGATCCAGGTCGAGGCCGTGGTCGCCCTCGGGGCGGAGGTCCTCCTGCACGGCGACGACTACGACGCCGCCTACGCCCGCGCCCGGGAGATCGAGTCGGAGCGCGGCATGACCTTCATCCACCCCTACGACGACCCGGACGTGATCGCAGGACAGGGCACGATCGGGCTCGAGATCCTGCGCCAGCATTCCGGTCCGTTGCACGCGGTGTTCGTCGCCGTCGGAGGGGGCGGTCTTATCGCCGGGATGGCGGTTTGCATCAAGGAGCTTCGGCCCGACGTGAGGGTGATCGGCGTCGAGCCGGAGGATTCGGATTCCCTCGCGCGCTCCCTCCGCCTCGGTGAGCGCGTCCGCCTCGACCGCGTAGGCACGCTCGCCGACGGCGTGGCGGTGCGGCAGGTGGGGGAGGAGACGTTCCGCTTAGCGCAGAGGTACGTGGACGAGGTGGTGGTCGTGCCGAACGACGAGATCTGCGCGGCAGTGAAGGATGTTTTCGAGGACCGGCGCGCGATGCTGGAGCCGTCCGGCGCGCTCGCCTACGCCGGGTTGAAGCGGTACGTGGAACGGGAGGGGCTTCAGGGGGCGGACCTGGTGGCGATCGCCTGCGGCGCGAACGTGAACTTCGACCGACTGCGCCACATCTCCGAGCGCGCGGAAATCGGCGAGCGGCGCGAGGCGGTGCTCGCCGTGACCATCCCCGAGCGTCCCGGCAGCTTCCGCGAGTTCTGCGCGACCATCGGCCAGCGAAGCATCACCGAATTCAACTACCGTTACGCCGGGCCTGACCGGGCGCACGTCTTCGTGGGCTTCGCGATCCAGGGCGCCGGCGACGTGGCGCGCCTCGTCGAGACACTGAGGACGAAGGGCTACCAAGCGTTGGACCTCACTGACGACGAAACCGCAAAGCTCCACGTCCGCCACATGGTCGGCGGCCACGCCCCCGGGGTCCACGACGAGCGCCTCTTCGGCTTTCGTTTTCCGGAGCGGCCCGGCGCGCTCGCAGAGTTCCTCGCCCGCCTCGGCGGCCGCTGGAACATCAGCCACTTCCATTACCGCAACCACGGCGCGGATTTCGGGCGCGTCCTCGTGGGGCTCCAGGTGCCGGAGAGGGATTCTCACGACCTGGCGAACTTCCTCGCCGAAACGGGGTACGAGTACAGCGAGGAATCAGAGAATCCCGCGTACCAGCTCTTTCTAGGTTAGGCGCGAGGGCCGCAGGGCCTCGGGGTGAAATCCGGGACAGGGTGTAATGAGAGGGCGGTGGGCTCCACCGCCAGGAGATCGCATGAAAACCATTGTCGGCGTGGACTCCACCGGCCTCTACCGGCCCGCTCTCAACCTCCTTTCGCGGCTGAACTTCGAGAACCAGCGCGTGCACCTGCTCCACGTCGGCGAGCAGATCCCCCTCATGATGCCCCTCACGCCGGGAGGAGGCGAGTTTCCCGTGGCGCAGCTCGAAGAAGAGGAGCGGGAGGCCGGACAGGCACTCCTCGAGCGCACGGTGGGCGAGGCCTCGGAATGTGGTCTCCCGGCCGAAGCCTCCTACGACATCGGCAACCCCGCCCACTGCCTGATCGCCACCGCGGACCGTGAGGAGGCCGGCCTCGTCGCCGTGGGAGCGGCCCGGAAGGGCAAATACGGCAGCTTCTTCCTGGGTAGCGTTGGCCGTGGGCTCGTGATCGGTGCGCACCAGTCGGTGCTCGTCGTGAAGGGGGACGTGGAAGCAGACGGTGGAGTCAAAGCAGTCCTGGCGACGGACCACTCGGAGTACGCCAACCGCTGCGTCGACCACCTCCTGAGCCTGCGGCCCCGGGGGATCGAAAGCATCACAGTCGTGACCGCGACCGACGCGGATAGCCTCGAAGATCTCGCGAGGCGCTACGCCCGGATCCATGGCGACAGCGATGAAGAGCGGCAGTACACGGAAGGGCTGGCCAAACTTGGGAGTGCGGTAGCGGACAAGTTCAAGGCGCAAGGTTGCGATGCGGACTTCAGGGTCATGAAAGGCCAGCCTCAAGAGGCCATCCGACAAGCTATGGAGGAAAAGCGGGCAGACCTCCTCATCTTGGGCGCCCAAGGGCACGGCTTCATGGAGCGCCTCATGATCGGCAGCTTCTCACTGCAGCAGGTGGTGGCCGAGCCGCACTCCACGCTCATCGTGCGGCTTCAAAGCGGCGGCTGACGAGTACGGAGCTAGCGGCGAAGCGGCTGTAGTCGCAGGCTCCGTGCCTGCGGGGGCGTTTAGGCAGGAGCCCAAGCTGCCGGTTAGCCATATGCCCACGCAGGCACTGAGCTTGCGACTACAGGCCCTACGGACCTATCCGTGCCATAGCGGGAACCGGTCGGTGGAAAAGTGATGTATAGTAAGCGCAACGTGGTCACACGCTCCGCTGCCAGATCGAACGCCGCCGGCTCTCTCGGGAAGCCCGGGGCGCTCGTGCTTGGTATCGGCCTACTTCTTGGCGTGCTCCTTATTCGGAGCTTAGACTAACCCCGGGAAGCGAGCCGAACAGACCTAGAGGGCCTTCCCGGGAACCCGGGAAGGCCCTTCGCGCTTTACGGCGAGGGGTGCCCCCGCGCGGGGAGCGTGCGCCGCGCGTGCGGCGCCGCGCCCTGACACGGCCGTCGGCCTCGGGAGGAATGGAAGCGAGGATGATGAGCCGAACAGGATCGCGCGTGGTGATGGAGTCCCTGGTGAGAGAGGGGATCGATACCATCTTTGGTTACCCAGGCGGCGTCGTGCTGCCCCTTTACGACGAAATGCTGCACTGGCCGCAGGTGCGGCACGTCCTCGTGCGGCATGAGCAGTGCGCGGCGCACATGGCGGACGGCTATGCTCGCGCCACGGGCGACGTGGGCGTTTGCCTCGCCACGAGCGGCCCCGGCGCGACGAACCTCGTCACCGGCATCGCGACCGCGATGATGGACAACGTGCCCATGGTCGTCCTCACCGGCCAGGTGAGCTCCTGGGCGATCGGCAAGGACGCCTTCCAGGAGACGGACATCAAAGAAGGTTACCATTCCCATCACGAAGCACAACTACCTCGTCACGGACGTGAACGAGCTTCCCTACGTCCTCGCGGAGGCCTTCTTTCTCGCCCGCACCGGACGAAAGGGGGCCCCGTGCTGGTGGACATCCCCAAGGACGTCTTCCTCGCGACGACCGACGCCCCGTTCCCGGAGACCGTGGAGCGGCGCGGCTACCGGCTCCTGGGGTACCCTCGCCCGCGCAGATCCTCGAGGCGGCGCGGCTGATCAAGGAGGCCGAACGGCCGATCGCGATCGCGGGCGCGGGTGTGCTCCACTCCAGCGCTTCGGAAGAGCTGCTGAAGCTCGCCGAGAAGGCGCAGATCCCCGTCGCCAACTCCCCTCCTCGGCCTGGGAGCTTCCCGCGCGACCACGAGCTGTCGCTCGGCATGATGGGGATGCACGGGAGGCCGCCAACCCTCGCGGTGCAGGACGCGGACCTCGTCATCGGCGTCGGCATCCGCTTCGGCTACCGCCTGACCGGTGCGACGAACGGCTTCGCGCCCAAAGCCAAGATCCTCCACTTCGACATGGACCCGAGTGAGGTGGGCAAGACCGTCACCCCCGTCGCCTTCGTGATCGGCGAGCTGAGGCTCTCCTCCGCGCCTTGAACGAGATCGTCGAGCCGCGCACCCACCCGGGTGGGCCGCGCAGCTCCATCAGTGGCAGCGCCAGTACCCGCTGGTCGTCCCCGAGGTCGGTTCCTCTCGCACCGTCCTCCGCGCCCTGAACGAGCACACGAAGGGCGACGCGATCGTCAGCACCGACGTCGGCCAGCACCAGATGTGGGCCGCCCAGTTCTACCGCTGCAAGCGGCCGCTCACCCTGGCTCTCCTCCGGCGGCCTCGGCACGATGGGCTACGGCTTCCCGGCCGCGATGGGCGCAAAGTTCGCCGCCCGGACGCGGAGGTGTGGGCCGTCGTCGGCGACGGCGAGGTTCCAGATGACGCTGCAAGGCTGCAGACCGCCGCCGAGAACAACCTCCCCGTTCGGATCTGCCTACTGAACAACGGCTACCTCGGCATGGTCCGGCAATGGCAGGAGCTTTTCTATGACAACCGCCAGAGCCACGTCGCGATGGGCAGCCCGGACTACGGCAAGCTCGCCGACGCCTACGGCGTGAAGTTCTTCCCGCTGCTCGCGGACCGAAGACCTGGAAGAAACGCTGAAGGGAGCGACATCGCACGACGGGCCCGTTCTCTGCGAGTTCGTGATGGAGTGGAGGAGAACGTGCTGTCCAATGGTTGGACCGGGCGCCGCGAACGGCCAAAGGTCGTTATGGACCCGGATCTTGAAGCCTTCGTCGCGGGAGACGCGGACAGCGCGTCGGCGATGATGTCCACCGAAAGCGTGGCCCCGGCACTCCTGCCGGTGTCTAGGCCCGGCAGGAGCGCCGGGGCCACGGGGGAGCCCGATGAGCGGACAACACACCATCACCGCCCTCGTGCAGAACGAGGCGGGCACGATCAACCGCCTCGTCTCCCTCTTCCGCCGCCGCAGCTTCTCCCTCGGCAGCTTCAACGCAGGCGACTGCGAGGACCCCGGCTACTCCCGCCTGACGATGGTCGTCGGCGGCGACGAAGACGTTCTTAGCCAGTGCGTGAAGCAGCTCGACAAGCTCATCGACGTGATCGAAGTCGAGGACCTGCCGTTCAAGCAAAGCGTCCGCCGCGAGCTCGCCCTGATCCGCGTCGACGTCCCCAGCGGCCAGCGCACGGAGGTCATCGAGATCGTCCGCGCGTTGGGCGGCAAGGTAAGCCATCTCAACGTCTCCTCGATCACCGTCGAGTTCTCCGACGAGCCGTACAAGATCGACCACCTGATCGAGATGCTCCGGCCGTACGGAGTGGGCGAGGTGGTGCGGACGGGGCTGGTGGCCATGAGAGTGGGAGGATAACGTTCCCTCCCCTTGCCCGGATGGTTCGTGCCGGGGAGGGGAGGGCGGTGGGGGTTCTGGCAAGCCTCGACTCTAGCCGACCCTAGGTAAAACACGACACTTCCGGAACCCCCACCCTGCCCTCCCCCTCCCCGGCACGAACCACCCGGGCAAGGGGAGGGGAATCAATTGAAGCTTATGGCAAACATCTACTACGAGACAGAAACCGATCCCGAGATCATCAAGTCCCTCATCGTCGGCATCGTCGGCTACGGGAGCCAGGGACACGCGCACGCGCTGAACCTGCACGACAGCGGCGTGAACGTCCGCGTCGGGCTCCACGAGGGCAGCGCCTCGCGCGCCAAGGCGGAGGCCGAAGGGCTGACGGTCGGGACGGTCGCCGAAGTTGCGCAGGACGCGGATGTGATCATGTTCCTCACGCCCGACGTGCCGATGGGCGCGATCTACAAGGAGGGCGTCGAGCCCCACCTTCGACCCGGCCAGACTCTCCTCTTCGCCCACGGCTTCAACGTCCACTACGGCCTCATCGCCCCTCCGCCCGAGGTGAACGTCGCGATGGTGGCGCCGAAAGGCCCCGGGCACCGGCTGCGCCATGAGGTCGTCCACGGCGCCGGGATGCCCGCGCTCGTCGCGGTCCACCAGGACGCGGACGGACGCGCGAAGGACGTTGCCCTAAGCTATGCGTGGGGCATCGGCTGCGCCCGCGCGGGGGTGCTGGAGACGACCTTTAAGGAGGAAACCGAGACGGACCTCTTCGGCGAGCAGGCGGTCCTTTGCGGCGGCCTCTCCGCGCTCATCAAGGCAGGGTTCGAGACGCTCGTCGAGGCGGGCTACCAGCCGGAAGCAGCGTATTTCGAGTGCCTGCACGAGACCAAGCTCATCGTGGACCTGCTGTACGAAGGCGGCCTCACCTACATGCGCCACTCGATCTCCGACACCGCCGAGTGGGGCGACTACACCGCTGGACCGCAGGTGATCGGCAACGAGTCGCGCGAGGCGATGCGGGAGCTGCTGCGCAACATCCAGGACGGCAGCTTCGCCAAGAAGTGGATCGAGGAGAACGAGAGCGGCCGCACGGAGCTGACGAGACACCGCGAGGTGGAGTCGAGGCACCCGATCGAGGTCGTCGGGCGCGAGCTACGTGGCATGATGCCGTTCATCAAGGCGAAGTAATGCCCCTCCCCGCCGCCCTGCTCACGATCATCACGAACAGCGCTCCAACGTTCGTCATCCAGGGCGCGCGCTACGCGTGGTCGAAGATGCCGTGGGCGAAGGACGCTCGCAAGGTCGAGACGGTCGAGCGCAAGATCGCGGTCCTCGTGGACCACGCCTCGGAGCTCGCCCGCAGCGTGCCCCTGGACAAGATCGACCCGCAGCTCGACCGCCTGATGAAGGGGTTCTACGAGGATCTGCGTTCCGAAGGGATCGAGCCGGGCGACGCGGAGCGGGTTCTGGAGAGCGTCAGGGCGCAGATCCGCTCGACCATCTTGCACCCCCTACAGGACCTAAGTCGTATCCAGTCGCGACTTGAGCTGCTGGAGCGCGAGGGCCTTGAGCAGAACGACCGGCTCCAGCAGCTCGAGGCGTGGCGCGAGGAGACTTTGGCTCAGCGGAGCGCGTCCGCGCGACAGGTCCAGGTTCTCCAAGTTCTCCTTGCGGTTGCCCTTAGCTTGGCGGGCGTCTCGATCCTTCTCAGCATTCTCTTCTTCACCCGATCTTCCTAGCCATGAGCAGCCACGACCCCCGCCAGCACTCCCGCGTCATCACCGAAGGCGTGGACAAAACCGCCAACCGCGCCATGCTCCGCGCCATGGGCTTGGGCGACAAGGAGCTTGCGCAACCCTTTGTCGGCGTCGCCACCGTCTGGAGCGAGGCCACGCCCTGCAACGTCAACCTGGACGCCCAAGGGATCGCCGTCGCCGAAGCCGTGAAAGAGGCGGGGGCGACGCCGCGACGGTTTAACACGATCACCGTGAGCGATGGCATCGCGATGGGGCACCAGGGGATGAAGGCGAGCCTGGCCACCCGGGAGATCATCGCTGACTCCGTCGAGCTGATGATGCTCGGGCACGGCTACGACGGGCTCGTGGGCGTCACGGGGTGCGACAAGAGCCTGCCGGGGATGCTCATGGCGATGGCGCGCCTCGACCGCCCGAGCGTCTTCGTCTACGGCGGCACGATCCTCCCGGGACGGCACAAGGGGCGGGACACGACGATCCAGGACGCCTTCGAGGCCGCGGGCGCCTTCGCGGCGGGCAAGATCGGCGAGAGGAGCGCCACGCCATCGAGTGCTCCGTCTGCCGGCGCGGGCGCATGCGGGGGCCAGTTCACAGCGAACACGATGGCCTGCGTGGCGGAGGCGCTCGGCATGGCGCTGCCGGGGTCGACGTCGCCTCCTGCGGAGGAGGCATTGGGCGTTGAGGCGTTGGGCGTTGGGGAGAGTGATCCCAACCCCACCCCCCAACGCCCGTCCCGCCTTCCTCGCAGCCGCCGGCCGCGCCGTGGTCGAAGCCCTTCACCGGGGACTCAAGCCGAGCGACATCCTGACACGGGCGGCGCTGGAGAACGGCGTCGCCATTGCCGCGGCGACGGGCGGCTCGACCAACGTTGCGCTCCACCTCCCCGCCATCGCGCACGAGCTCGGCATCCCGCTCACGCTCGACGATATCCATGAGATCAGTGCCCGCACCCCCATCCTCGCCGACTTGCGGCCCGGCGGGCGGTACGTGATGCTCGACCTTCACCGGGTGGGTGGCGTCCCCCAAGTCCTCCGGGCGATGCTGGACGGCGGGTACCTCCACGGGTATTGCATGACGGTGACCGGCAAGACGATGGCGGAAAACCTGGAGGACGTCTCGCTCACCCCAGACCAGGACGTGGTGCGCTCTCATACCGCCCCCCTCTCTCCCACCGGAGGCCTCGCGATCCTGCGCGGCAACCTCGCCCCGGAGGGGGGCGTTATCAAGACGGCGGGCGTGAAGAATCTCCGCCACACGGGCCCCGCACGGGTGTTCGACAGCGAGGAGGAGGCGATGGCCGCGGTGCAGGCACGCCAGATCCAGAAGGGCGATGTGGTGGTCATCCGGTACGAGGGCCCGAAGGGCGGCCCCGGGATGCGGGAAATGCTGGGGGTGACCTCCGCGATCGTCGGCCAGGGTCTCGGTTACGACGTGGCCCTCATCACCGACGGCCGCTTCAGCGGCGCGACGCGCGGCCTGATGGTGGGCCACGTCGGCCCCGAGGCGCACGACGGAGGCCCCATCGCCCTCTTGCGCGACGGCGACCCCATCACCCTGGACGCGGAATACCGTGTCCTTGAAGTCGCCCTCCCCGAGGAGGAGCTGGGCGCCCGCCGCGCCGCCTGGCGTCCGAAGCAGCAGCGCCTCCACGGCGCCCTCGAGCGCTACGCCCGCCTGGTCGGCCCCGCCTGCTTGGGGGCGGTGACGCACTCGGGGGGGAAAGGCGTTGGGCGTTGGGCGTTGGGGCGGAGAGGAGATCGTTAGCCGGTGTAGAGTAAGGAGAAGCTCGCCCAACGCCGAACGCCTAACGCCCAACGCCTGCCCCCCTGGTATCCTCCCATCTGCGAGCGCCTCCAACGATGACCTCTCGGACGATTC
>JAUJNV010000006.1:25214-32149 GCA_030447945.1 Fimbriimonas sp.
CCCCTGGTATCCTCCCATCTGCGAGCGCCTCCAACGATGACCTCTCGGACGATTCTTAGCGCGGCCCTCGGCCTTCTCCTGGCGGGAGCCTACTCCCAATCCCCCCTGACGACCCGCTGGACGAAGGACGTCTCCCCGACGAGCCCGTTGCCGGAGTACCCGCGGCCTCAGATGACCCGGAAGGACTGGGTGAGCCTAAACGGGCCTTGGGACTTCGCGATCGTTTCGCGAGGCACGGAAACGCCCGACTACAAAGCGAAGATCCTCGTCCCCTTCCCGGTCGAGTCCACCCTCTCCGGTATCGCCAAGCGGGTCGAGCCGACCGACCGCCTCTGGTACCGACGCACCGTGCCGATCCCCCTGGCGTGGCAGAAGCAAAGGGTGCTGCTCCACTTCGGCGCGGTGGATCACCACGCGCGGGTGTTGGTAAACGGCAAGCCAGTGGGCGAGCACCGGGGCGGCTATGATCCTTTCACCCTCGACGTCACAAGCTTCGTTCACCCTGGCGAGAACGCGGAGATCGTCGTCGTAGTCGCGGACCCGACGGACGAGGGGCTGCAGCCGCGCGGCAAGCAGGTTCTGAAGCCCTCCGGGATCTTCTACACCCCCAGCAGCGGGATCTGGCAAACGGTCTGGCTGGAGCCGGTCCCCCCGAAGAGCATCGCCTCGCTCCGCATCATCCCCGACATCGATAAGCGCGAGGTCCGCGTGGCGATCGAGCAGCGAGGCGAGGGGCGCGCGCGTCTCTGGGCCGAGGTCCTAGACGAAACTGGACGCGTCGCCCGAAGGGCAGGACCCGCCCGGGCGGAGCTCGTGCTGAAGCTCCCCAACATGCGGCTGTGGTCGCCTCAAGATGCCCACATCTACCGCCTGCGCGTAGGGCTCACCGAGAAGGACGGCAAGTCCGTCGATCAGGTCGACAGCTACTTCGGGATGCGCAAGATCTCCGTGGGGCGGGACAAGAACGGACTGACGAGGATCCTCCTGAACAACCAGCCCCTCTTCATGGCCGGCGTGCTCGACCAGGGGTTCTGGCCGGACGGGCTCTACACGGCGCCGACCGACGAAGCTCTTCGCTTCGACCTGGAGACGATCAAGCGGCTGGGGTTCAACACCGTACGCAAGCACGTGAAGGTCGAGCCCGACCGCTGGTACTTCTGGGCCGACAAGATGGGCCTGCTCGTTTGGCAGGATATGCCGAGCGGGGACAAGGCCATCGGCCCCCGGGACTCGGACCTCCGCCGCTCCGCCCCCTCCGCCCTCCAGTTCGAGACGGAGCTGCGGGCGATCCTCACCGCCCTGCGCAACCACCCCTCCATCGTGATGTGGGTCCCGTTCAACGAAGGTTGGGGGCAGTACGACACGGCTCGTATTACCGCCCTGATCAAAATGCGCGACCCGTTCCGCTTGGTCAACGCCACCAGCGGCTGGTCGGATCGGAGCGTGGGCGACTTGATCGACTGGCACGCCTATCCCGGCCCCGCCTCCCCCCGTCCCGAGCACACACGCGCGGCGGTTCTGGGCGAATTCGGCGGCCTGGGCCTGCCCGTCGCGGGGCACACCTGGGCGCAGGGCGGCTGGGGATATCGCTCCTACAAGACGCCGGCGGAGCTGACGGACGCGCTCGTGAGCTCCCTCCGGGCGACACGCGCCCTGGTCGGGACGCCCGGCCTCTCGGGAGCGATCTATACCCAGGCCACCGACGTGGAGTCGGAGATCAACGGACTACTGACCTACGACCGCCAAGTCCTCAAGGTGGACGAGGCCCGCGTGCGCGACGCGGTCCGGCCCCTCTACGGAACGCCCCCCACCGTTCGATCCCTGGTTCCGACGGCCGAGCTGCGGCGCACCGAGTGGCGCTACGTCACAGAAAAGCCGGGCGAGGACTGGGCCTCGCCCGCTCTCCGCGATCTGACTTGGCGCACGGGCGCCGGGGGCTTCGGCACCGTGAGCCCGGCCCACCCGTCGGTGCGAACGCCTTGGAACACCGCCGACCTCTGGCTGCGCCGCAACATCGAGTTCGGCCCAGGCGCGATCCAAGGCGAGGTGATGCTGCGGGTCCTCCACAGCGGGCCCGCCGACGTGTACTTCGACGGCAAGCCGATCGCCAAGCTGGAGGGCAGGTCCGGCGGCTACACCCTGATCCCCCTCGCCCGGCGCGCCCTTACGGCGGTTCAAACGGGCCGCCACGTCCTCGCCGTCCATTGCCACCAGCCGACGCCCGCCGGGACGCCGTCGGAGCGGTACTTCGACATCGGCTTGATGGACGTGGTGGGGGGCGGGCTGTAGCTTGTAGTTAGTAGCTTGTAGACTTGAGGACAAGCTACAAACTACAGCCCCGCCTTTTCCGCCGCTTTGAGCACCTGTTCCAGTCTCTTCTTGTCCTCCTCCGTCGTGGCCTTTTCGAGGAGGCGCTTGAGAGCGAGGATGTGGGCGGTCTTGAGGGCGTCGGCGGCGGGGACGGCGACATCCGGTTGGACGCCCGTACCTTCCCAGTTCGTCTTCGTGATCGGGTTGATCGCGCGGCCCGACGGTATGAACGCGGCGAAGTGGTCGTTCAGGCGGACAGTCCCGCCGGGGTTCGCGCCGCCCCAGGTGGACTCGCCGATCAGGGTCGCGCGCTTGAGGTTCTTCAGGTTGTACGCGAACTCCTCCGCGCCCGAGCCCGTTTTCTTGCTCGTCAGCACGTAGACGTCCCGGTTGAGGTACCGCTTGCCCGCGACCTTGCGGAGGGTCCAGTATTGCTCTGTCCGGTTGTCCGGGCGGCTGTAGATGTCGTTCAGATGGACCGGCTGGTCACCGAAAAGGTAGCTGCAGATCAAGCGCACGGTCGCCGGCTGGCCGCCGCCGTTCTGACGGATGTCGAAGATGAGAGCGTCCGTGTCCGCCACGAAGTCCATCGCCGCGCGCACGGGTCCCTCGGCGGCCTCCGGTGAAGCGAAGCCGTTGAACTTGATGTAGCCGACGTTGCCAATGAGCCGCTCGACTCGCTCGAAGCCCGCGTTGATGAGCTTCACCCACCGCTTTTCTTTCGCGATCTCCACCGGGCTCGGACGGTCGGCCTGACTCCGCACGGGCAGCGGCTTCTCGCTGTACTGGACGCCGAGATGGGCATCCTGGCAGACGGCGCGAAGGTGCTCGGTGAGCAGTTCAGCGAACTCCTGTCCGTCCTTGACGTTCGCGTAGTCGCCCTTTTGCGCGCGGCCCCGGATCGCCAGCTCGGCCTCGGCAGCCTTGTCGGGAAAGACGTACTCCTTCCGCATCGCGGCAAAGAGGGCGTCGATCGTCTGGGCCTTCGTTTCGGTGGTGACCTCGCCTGCTACCGCGCAAGAGGCGGTCAGGAGGGCGAGGGCGCGGCGCGCGAGCGCCCGCGGGTGGGGGTGCTTCATCTATTTAAGTTCTCCTGTTGTCAAGCCCGCGAATTAGGAGCGCCACCATCCTGGACAGCCGCTCCCGGATCTTCTTGGGACGCCCGAGCTCGCGGACGCTCAGGCTGTACGGTAGGAAGGCGTTGGTCGCGTGAAGCAGCGCGGTCGCCGTCGACTCCGCATCGTCCACGGCGAACTGCCCGAGCTCGTCGCCCTCGCGCAGGACGCGGGCGATCAGCGCGGACTCCTTGTCGAACGTCTCGCGGCGCCGGGCCATGTCGGCGGGGCGCACGACTTCGAAGAGTTCGTCGAGGCTGTGGTGGTAGTCCTGAACCGCGAGCACGCGGGCCATAACGCGGCGCTCGAGCATGCGGCGCAGCCTTCCGGCCACCTCGCCGGACTCGGAAGCGATCTCCTCCATCTCCCTCCGGGCGGCCTCCACCACACGGCCGATGGACGAAAGCCCGACTTCCTCCTTGCTGCGGAAGTAGACGTAGATGGTCCGCTTGCTCACCCCGGCCTCGCGGGCGAGGTCGTCCATCGTCATCTTGCGAAAGCCGTAGCGCCCCATGATCCGGTCGCAAGCGTCCAAGATCGCTTCGCAGGTATCGGGGCGGGCGAGTGCAAATGCCATCGTCTTCCTGATCCACACGATTGCACAGTTTAGGTTTATCGTGCAAGTACCAGTAGGGCTTATGGCTGCCTATGGGGTGGTTTTGCACCGCCGGGGAGTTCGTTCATTCCGTAGGTGCGACATCCTGTCGCGCATCGGGCAAAGCCCGATCTTTTTCAATAGCCTCGGAGCGGCGGAGTGCCCAACAGGATGTCGCACCTACGAGAGGGAGGGATAGCGGCTAAGCTTTCCTACAGCATGAAGATCGTTCGCTACCTAGACGGCGGCGGCCGCGAGCGTTACGGGGCGCTGAACGCCGACGGCTCCGTGGTCCTTTGCGAAAGCGACCCGTTCCAAGGGCTGCAATCGACCGGAGAGGCCGCCGAGGTTCAGAAGCTCCTCGCGCCCATCGAGCCGACGCAGATCCTGTGCATCGGCCTGAACTACCGCAGGCATGCGGAGGAGACGGGGGCGAAGCTTCCCGAGTGGCCCGTGCTATTTGTAAAGGGCCTAAACGCGGTCCAGCACGCGAACGACCCGATCCAGATCCCCACGCACCTGCCGAGCGCGGAGGTGGACTACGAGGCGGAACTGGCGGTGGTGATCGGAGAGCGGTGCAAGAACGTGAGCCGCGACGATGCTTTGGACTACGTCCTCGGCTACACCTGTGCGAACGACGTGAGCGCGCGGGATTGGCAGAAGCGGAAAGGGGGAGGCCAGTGGTGCCGAGGCAAGATTTTCGCCACCTTCTGCCCCTTGGGGCCGTATCTGGTCACGCGGGACGAGATCCCGAACCCGAATGCGCTGCGCATTCGCGCCACCGTCAACGGCGAGGTTCGCCAGGACGCGAACACAGACGACATGATCTTCGATGTTGCCGCCCTCATCGAGTTTCTCAGCGGCAGCACCACGCTGCTTCCCGGCACCGTCATCCTGACGGGAACGCCGAGCGGCGTCGGCATGGCGATGGACCCGCCTCGGTGGCTCGCCCCGGGCGACGAGGTAACGGTGGAGATCGAGGGGATCGGCACTCTCACGAACCGGGTGGAGGCCGAGCCGCTCCCGTAGGAAAGGGCTGGGTCTGCTCTACTCTTGTCGTGCTCCGGCAGGCGCATGGGCTTCGACCTGAAGGCTCCAGACACTCAATAGTGAACACCCTTCCGGATCTCCGCCCCCTGCCCCCTCCTCAAAGACGAGCCACTTTGAGGAGGAGGTCCAGAACCCTCATGCAGATAAGCTCTGAGATGACGAGATGAGAATCCCTGAACCCATTGCCGACTACGCCTGTGAGACGGGCGAAGGCCCCCTCTGGCACCCCGATGAAGGGTGCGTCTACTGGTCGGACATTCCCCAGGGGCGTCTCTTCCGCTACGACCCGGTCACAGGGCGCCACCAGCAGGTGTACGCAGGGCGGCCGGTCGGCGGGTCGACGCTTCAGGCCGATGGCTCCCTGCTGCTTTTTCGCGACCGTGGCAATGTCGTGCGCTGGCAGGAGGGGGAGGAGGCCACGGTGATCGAGGAGATCCCCGACGACCGGGGGACGCGCTTCAACGACGTCATCGCCGATCCGGACGGCCGCGTCTTCTGCGGCACGATGCCCACCGCCGACCGCCCCGGCCGCCTCTACCGGCTCGACCCCGACGGCTCGCTCCACCTCATCCTCAGCGGGCTCGGCGTCTCGAACGGCATGGGCTTCACGCCGAACGGGCGCGGCATGTACCACACGGACACCTCCGCCCGCGAGATCAGCCTCTTCGACTACGACCGCGCCACCGGAGAGCTCTCGAACCGCCGCCTCTTCGTCCGAGTTCGCCCCGGCGAAGGCGGGCCGGACGGAATGACGGTCGACGCCGAGGGCTACGTCTGGTCCGCGCGCTGGGACGGGAGCCGCCTCGTCCGCTACGACCCTGACGGGCGGGAGGTGCAGCGCGTCGACTTCCCCGTCCTCAAGGTCTCCAGCCTCACGTTTGGCGGCCCTACCTTCGCAGTCGCCTACGTCACCACGGCGGGCGGAACGCAGAAGGAGAAGGACGGCGAGCACGCGGGGGCGCTGTTCCGTGCCGAACTGGGCGTGCGAGGCGTCCCGGAGTTCCGTTCGAAAACAAGGCAAGAGCTCCGGACCCCCTCCTCAAAGTGGCTCGTCTTTGAGGAGGGGGCAGGGGGTGGAGATCCGGAAAGTGATGAGTGATGAGTGATGGCTGAGACCGAAGACGTCTGCCTCGGTCTCCACACCTATCACCCATCACCCATCAGCAATCACCCTCCGGGTCTCCGCGCTACTTCTCACCGAAGATGACGGTGCATGAGAGGTCCACCCGGTGACCTGAGTAGTTCGTCTTAAACGAGTCCTCCCAGATACCGCCCGTGCCCCAGATGGCCCTTACCTCCGAGCCTTCGGCGGGCTGATCGCCCCAGGTTCCCCAGATGGCCCTCGCCTCCGGGTCGTCGGAGGACCCTTCCGTCCAGGTGCTCCCCGTGCCCCAGATGGCCCTGGCATCGGCAGGTTCCGGGCTACTGTCGGACCCCGTGCCCCAGATGGCCCGCGTGCCCTCGGTGCCACCCACGTACATGGTCACCGTGCCGTCGGCGTTCCTCGTCAGGGTGGGACTCAGCGCGTACTCGGTAGCGACGACCCGGGAGCGCAGCGCCCGCAAGACGTTGAGGTAGCCCGAACCGTAGGTGCAGGGGTCGACGGTGCCGTCGGTGTACCGCCACTTGTCCGCCGACACCATGAACCTCGCCTTGAGCGAGTCTGGCGTGAGCTTTGGATTGTCGTGCAGGAGTAGTGCCGCCGCGCCGCTAAGGACGGGCGCCGCCATCGAGGTTCCCGAGAGGTAGTAGTAGCTCGGCGTGTCGTTCTCGCTACCGGAGACCTTATAGGCGCTGAAGCTAATCCGGTTGCCGACGTAGGTATTGTCCAGAAAGCCGTTGTTGGCGAGCGTGGAGATGATGCG
>JAUJNV010000007.1 GCA_030447945.1 Fimbriimonas sp.
GAGATCGACGGCCCGGTGGAGGACCAACAGGCCATTAGGTCGTTCCTCTTCTACCTCCAGGGCGCGATCCATCCCGAGGGAAAGATGTCCGTCAGCCCTTTCGCGCTGGGCAACTCGCAGTACAACGGCCACGTCTTCTGGGACGCGGACATCTGGGTCTTCCCCGCCCTCGCCTTCATTGCCCCGGAGCGCGCAAAGGCGATCGCGGACTACCGCCTGCGGATGGTCCCGGCGGCGCGGCGAAACTATTCGGCCTGGGAGGCCCAAGACCGGCCGGTGGCGAATCGCAAGCTGGGGCCGTTGTCGTCGGGAGGGCGGGACGGGCTGATGTTCCCCTGGGAGTCCAGCGTGAGCGGAGGGGAGACGGTACCGGGCCCTTCTCGATTCCAGCACCATATCACCGGGAGCGTGCTGTGGATGCTCGAGCGTGCTTCGGAGCTTGGGCTTGCGGAGCCCCGCGAGGTCAACGGAGTCGGGGCGGGAGCCGCGGTTTTCTACGCTCTCCGCTCGGAGCAGGGCGGGCGCGGACTCGAGATCAGGGACGTCATGAGCCCGGACGAGCATCACGTCGGCGACAACGATCTCTACACGAACCTCCTCGCGCAGCACACGATGAGCCGATACGGCAGCTCCACGAAACCCCCTCGGTTCAAGCTTCCCCGTGACGACAAGTCGCTCCTGACGTACGACAACGATCCGGTGCGGGGCTACAAGCAGGCCGCCGCCGTCCTTGCCATCTACCCCCTCCAGTACCCGGAAGCCGAAAAGCAGGCCCGCGTCATGATGGAGCGGTTCGAGGGCAAGGTCACCGCTAACGGACCCGCGATGACCGACTCCGTCCACGCTACGATCTGGGCGCGGCTCGGGGAGACGGAGCGGGCCTACGAGACGTGGCGGAAGAGTTGGCGGGAGTTCGTCAAGCCGCCCCACCTCCTCTTCTCGGAGAAGCGCAAGAAGGCGCTTACCTACTTCACCACCGGGGCAGGCGGATGCGTGCAGACCGTGCTCTACGGATTCCTCGGACTGCGGATCGACGAGAAGGTGCAGCCCGGCGCGGTGTGGTCGAAGAGGCTGAAGGGGAACCTCGTGCTCTCGATCAAGCCGAACCTCCCGAAAGCCTGGAAGCGGGTAACGTTCCGTAACTTCACCGTGCTCGGGGAGCGGTACACGCTCATCGCGACCCACCAGGGAGCACAGGTGGTCAAGGGAGATTAGCAAGGGTATGCCGAACGTCGTTCTGACCGTCGACTGCGAAGGGGCGCACCACGATCGGTGCTACACGAGTGAGTACCTTCAGGTGCTCGAAGAGGAGTTTGTGCCCTGCACATGGCTGGTGCACGTCTCCATGCGGGATCCCAGCGCGAACACGAACCTCTACTACCACGAGTACATGCACAAGATCCCCTCGTGGCACGAGATGGGGATGAAGGTGAACTTCGAGAACGAGCGGGGCTACATCGAGGACCCCAAGGAGCGGGGCAACATCCTCTGGGTCGCCCGGGACACGCTCAAATCCCACATGATCAAGTGCACCTCCTTCCGCGCGGGAGCCTTCGCGCTCCTGCCGAGCGACGTGCCTTACCTCGAAGAGTGCGGCGTCCTCGTAGACTCCTCCATCGTGCCCGACGCAAACTACAAGATGTTCGTGAACTGGGAGGGCGCACCCCACAACCCGTATCACAGCGACCGAGACGACTTGAAGAAGGAAGGCTCCAACCGCATCCTGCACATCCCCATCGCGACCCACGAAGGTCAGCACGGATACCTCGACGCGGGCTTCGACGCCCTCCAGCCCCTCTTCTCCTCGAACGGAGACTGCGAGGTGATCTGCCTGGGGATGCGCGACTACTACGACAGCGTGGAAGACCTGCGCAAGACCATCCGCCATTTCCGTGGTCAGGGCGCGCACTTCACGACCCTCACGCAAGCCGCGAGCGAGCACTACGAGCACCACGCTGTGGTCGCCGCGAGCGCGTAGGGTACCGATGCTGAAGGAGCTCCGCCGCCGGGTTCGGCAGTTCGTACGCGGCGCGGTCAAGAAGCCCTGGGGAGGTCGAGCAACGGGCCCACCTCCTCCAGACACAATCCCGGCTGGACCTTCGCGACGAAGTACGCTATGAATCCGGCCTTCTCAAGGCCTTGATGTACCAGGAGCGTGAATTTGAGCGGTTGCGGGACGCCAGTTTTCGCGTGTTCTCCCAGTTCGGAGAGGACGGCGTCATCCAGTACCTCCTGGGGAAAGTGCCGATCGAAAACGACCTGTTCATCGAGATAGGAGTCGAGGACTACCGCCAGTCCAACACGCGATTCTTGCTTCAGAAAGACGACTGGCGGGGCGTCGTGGTGGACTGCGGACCCGACGCCCGGCGGTTCCTCCAGGAGAGCGGACTCTACGGCTGGCACACGGTAGACGCGGTCGAGGCCTTTGTCACGGCGGAGAATATCAACGATCTGCTTTGCCCCTACGCGGGCGACATCGGGTTGTTGTCCATCGACGTGGACGGCGTGGATTACTACCTGTGGAAAGCCCTCGACGTCGTTTCTCCCCGGATCGTGATCGTCGAGTACCAGACTAACTGGGGTCCCACCGAATCCGTCGCCACGCCCTACCGTCCCGACTTTGACCGTACGCGCCACCACTACACCAATCAAGCCGCGGGGGCCTCGCTGGCGGCTCTAAAGCTCCTCGCCGACCGAAAAGGCTATGCGCTGGTCGGGTCGAGCGACGGTCCGAACGCCTTCTTCGTACGCCGTGATATGATGGGAGCCCTGCGGGAGGCTACGGTAGAAGAGACGTATCGCGCGCTGCGCTACCGCGACTCCCGCGACGAGAGCTCTCGCCCCACCTATCTCTCCACGATCGAGGAGCGCCGTCGGGCGATGCGGGATGCCGAGATCGTGGACACGGAAACCGGAAGACTATGTACTGTAGGCGAACTATTCGGGGTCTGAGGATGCCTGGCAAGGCCAAACTGCGCCATCTAGGCGATGCCCGTCAGCCCCCGCCTGAAGCACTGGGCGCGTGAAGATCCTATGATCGATAAGGCCGCGAGCTTGGTGGAGTTTTTCAGCATTCTCCGCCGCATACCGGACCTGCGCCTCGCGCGCCAGGCCCACAAGTATCGCCTCGGCATCCACGGCGAGCTGCGTCCCCAGGACGGGGCCCTCTTCAGCGAAGCTCTCGGCGTACCGCTCACGCCGGGGATCCACGACTTCGTGTTCAGCGAGATGAACAACGCCGCCAGACTCGTGAGGCATGGAGTCGGCGCCTTTAGCGTCGAGCCGAACGGGCAGCTTATGTTCCGAACCGAAGGCGGGATCATCGTGAACCCACAGACCACGGAAGAGCTCTTCGTGCTCGACGAGATCTTCCTCGAAAGGCTCTACGACGCCTCCGTGGAGGGCGAGTGGTTTGCCTGGGACGTGGGCATGAACGTTGGTATCGCCACGCTGTTCTTCGCCGGGGTGCGCGGCTGGGACGTCGCGAGCTATGAGCCTTGCCACCCGGTGTACGAAGCGGCCCTCGCGAATCTCGCGCTCAACCCATCGCTCCAGCCGAAGGTCGAGCCCGTCTGCGCGGGCATCGGGGGACGAACCGAGACCGTGGAGATTACGTTCGATGCCACGGCTCGCGCCAGCAACGGCCTTTTCGGCAACTTCTCCAAGATGCGTACCGGAGAAGGCGTTCCGCTGGCGATAGAGATCCTCGATGCAGCCGAGGTGCTGACCGAGATCCGTCAGAAGGCAGCGGGACGGCGGATTTACGCCAAGATCGATTGCGAGGGGGCGGAATACGCGATGGTCGACCGGCTGGAGCAGACCGGCCTTCTCTCCGCTCTCGACGTCATCGTGATGGAATATCATCGCTTCGCGCCGGATCAAGATCCCCAGCGGCTCGCCGACGCGCTGGCGAGGTCGGGCTTCTGCGTCTTTGTGCAAAACGTAGCGGATCCAAGGATCGGAGAGCTCCGCGCCGTCCGCTTTCCCGCATCCTGAGGCGAGTAGCGCATTGCCAGCGAACATCTAGACTCTGGAACAAGGATGGCGAGACGACTTCGAATCGCGGTTTGGTACAACCTGCCCAGCGGCGGGGCGAAGCGGGCGCTGTACTACCACGTCCGCGGCCTCGCGGAGCGCGGACACGAGCTCGTCGTGTGGCGACCGCCGGTGCACGATCTGGATTACCTGCCGATCGCATCCCTCGTGGCGGAGCGTGAGGTGCCCTTGGATCCCATCCTCGACGACGGGGTGAACTACTTCTCCAAAGTCGCGCGCCATCTTCGCCGCTGGCGCGGGCAGATGGAAGCCATGGAGCGCCACTCCCGGGAGTGCGCGCGGCAGATGATGGAGGAGGGGTTCGACCTCCTCTTCGCGACCAACGACCTGTACTACAACGCCCCCTACGTCGGACGGTTCGTCTCCGGGATGCCCAAGGCGCTGTACCTACAGGAGCCGCACCGCGAGTTCTATGAGGCCGGGCTGAACTACCCTTGGCCCGCACCGCGGGAGGACCCTAGCATCGGGCCCGTCAAGAGGTTTAAGCGCCGCTTGAAGGACCTCGCCGACCTGAACGCGGCGCGCGTCGCCGTGCGCGAGGAGCGGGCCAACGCGGCGGCCTTCGACACCATCCTCGTCAATTCCCTCTTCAGCCGGGAGTCGTTGCTGAGGGCCTACGGGCTAGACTCCCAGGTCTGCTACCTGGGGACCGACACGTTGCTCTTCAGAGATCCGGGCGGCCCGAGGGAGCGGTTCGTGCTGGGGCTGGGGACGATCACGACGGCGAAGAACGTGCAGCTGGCCATCGAGGCGGTGTCGGCCATCGAGCGCGACCGTCCTGCGCTGGTGTGGGTCGCCAACAGCAAGAACCCCCTCTATCTCGCCGAGATGGAGGACCTGGCCCGCCGCCTCTCCGTCGATTTCGCAGCCACGAATCATCATCCCCGACTCGGAGCTCGTCGCTCTCATGGGCAGGGCGGGAGCGATGATCTACGCGCCACGCCTGGAGCCGTTCGGCTTTGCTCCGCTCGAAGCGAACGCGTGCGGCCTCCCCGTGGTCGGGGTAGCGGAAGGAGGCGTCCGGGAGACGGTGGTGGATAGGTGTGAACGGCCACCTGGTGCCTTCCGATCCCGCGGCGATCGGAGCCGCGCTGCAAGCCCTTCTGGACAACGCGACCGAGGCGCGCGAGATGGGCCGGAGGGGCGCCGAGATGGTCCGGGAGAAGTGGACCGTCGAGGCATCGATCGACCGGCTGGAAGAGCGGCTCTTGGCGCTCGCAGGGAGAGGTTAGAGGTTAGAGGGGTGAGAGGGCATACATCTCACCTCTCATCTCTAACCTCTAACCTTGCGTGCCAGCCACCTCGTGGTAGATCCGCAGCAACGACTGCGCTTGAACCTCCGGGCGGAACCGGTTGGCGCGCTCCTTTCCCTGCTCGCTCAGCTTTTGCCGAAGGGATGCGTCTTCTCCGAGCGTAGCGATGGCCACGGCCAGTGTCTCTTCGTCCTCGGGCGGGACGCGCAGCCCGGCGTCCCCCACTACCTCAGCCTGGGCACCGTGGTCGGAAACGATGGAGGGCACGCCGGCCCGCATCGCTTGGGCCGCGGGCAGGCCGAAGCCCTCGATGAGGGACGGACTGACCAGCGCCATCGCTCCCTGGAAGAGGGCGGCCAAATCCACGTCAGGCACTCGGCCCGTGATGCGAAAGGCGTCCGCCACCCCCGCCTCCTGGGCCGTCTGGTGCAGCCCCTCCTCGTAGGGAGCCCCGTGGGGACTGACGAAGACGAGATCGTAAGCAGAGGTGAGGCTTGCTCGGGCTCTGGCGAACGCCCGGATCACCCGGTGGGGGTTCTTGTGCGGGTCCGGGACGGAGCAGAAAAGGAAGTAGGGCCGCTCGATCCCGTAGCGTGCGCGCACCTCTTCCCTCACCGCCTTGGAAACGGGCTGGCCGAACTCGTCCGCGACCGCGGGGTACACGACGACCACTTTCTCCGAAGCGAGCGCCGCGTAGCGGAGGGCGTCCTGCCGGCTCGCCTCCGAGATGGCGACGACGCGCGCGGCGGTCCTCAGGTTCGCGAGCTGGCGGTCGTAGAACCGCTGCACGTAGAGGGGCCAACGGTCGTACGCCTCCTCCCGCAGCACCAGCGGAATCGCGTCGAGGAAGGTCATGACGGTCGGCACGCCGAAGCTCCCCTCGGGGAAGCTTCCGATGTCGAGCGCGGTCGGCAGGTGCAGCACATCGACGCCGGACGCGGCTACGGCGGACTCCATCGCCTCTCGCTGTGCGGCCACGGCGCGATCGTGGACTCGGATAAGGAGGGGCTGGTAGCTGCGGACCTTCGGCAGGCGGAAGAACGGGGAACGGTTCGACTCGTCCCATGTGGGCGGCGCGACGGGCACTTGCGCGAGCCCGAGAGATTCGAGACGCTCCGGGAGGGAGGTTCCCGCGCGCACGAAGAGGACTACCTCGTGCCCCGTCCCGAACCCGGCCAGCCCCTCGACGAGGTCGGTGATGTACTTTCCGATCCCGCGCCCTGCGCTGCCGCCGGAGGAGCCGAGGGCGCGCACGTCGATCCCGATCCTCACGTGGGGTGGAGTATACAGCCGGGGGATGGCACGCAAGCTCCGCATCGCAGTTTGGTACAACCTGCCCAGCGGCGGGGCGAAGCGCGCGCTGCACATGCACGTCGCTGGGCTCGTCGCGCGGGGACACCACGTCGAAATCTGGCGCCCGCCGATCCCCGATAAGGGCTTCCTCCCGCTGAGCGATATCGCGCCGGAGCACGAGGTGCCGCTCGCTTCGGTGGAGGCAGGGGGGAGCTATGCGTCGAAGGTCCTGGCGCACGTCGCGCGGCAGACGATCCTGATGCGCGCGATGGAGCGCCATTCCCGGGCGTGCGCCGGGGAGATCGAGCGCGGGGACTTCGACGTCCTTTTCGCCAACACGGACCGCCACTTCTACGCGCCCTTCGTCGGCCGCTCCCTCTCCCTCCCGAAGGCCCTCTACCTCGGGGAGCCCAACCGGTTCCTCTACGAGGCGCACCCCCGCCTCCCGTGGGCCGCGCTGCCGAAGGGCGCGTCGCTCAAGCGCCGGGTGCGCGACCTGCTGGATATCCGCGCGTACCGCGTTCAGGTGCGCGAGGAGCGGGCGAACGCCGCCGCCTACGATCGCATCCTCGTCAACTCCCTCTACAGCCGCGAGGCCGTCCTGCGTGCCTACGCTTTAGACTCGCACGTGTGCTACCTGGGGATCGACGCCGCGCAGTTCCGCGATCTCGGCCTTCCGCGCGAGCCGTTCGCGATGGGACTCGGCGCGCTCGTGCCGACGAAAGGCGTGCGTCGGGCGGTGGAGGCCATCGGCGCGATGCCAAACCCCAAGCCGCCGCTCGTGTGGGTGGCGAACTTCGTGGACGAGACTTACCATGCAGCGGTGCGGGAGATGGCGGAGCGGCTGGGCGTAGACTTCCGGCCGGAGGTGATGGCCTCGGACGATGAGTCGTGGCCCTCTGTCCGGGCGACCGCCCTCGTCTACTGCCCCTGCTTGGAGCTATTCGGCCTCGCCGCGCTGGAGGCGGGGGCGTGCGGCCTGCCGGTGGTCGCGGTGGCGGAGGGCGGGGTGCGAGAGACGGTCGCCGATGGCGTGAACGGGTGGCTCGTCGAGAGCGATCCGCCGGCGATCGCGAGGGGGCTTACAGACCTTCTTCCACGAGCCCTCCCTGGCCAAGCGAATGGGAGAGGAGGCCAGCCGGCTCGTGCAGGCCCAGTGGACCGTAGAGGCGGCAGTGGACCGGCTGGAGGCGCACCTGCGGGAGGTGGCGGGCTGAGGCAAGCGGAACGCGATCAGAGACGGGGGGCGGTTAGATGCTGTGGAGAACGCCGGGATCCCCTCCCCCTCCCGCGCAAGTGCCTTCGCGGCACGGGAAGGGGATCCCGGCGTTTCTCTACCGTCTCCTAGTGCTAAGTGTGTCCAAGAAGTCGGCGAAAGGAGCGTGGGCTTCTGACCGCACCGGGCTCCCGGAGGGCAGAGGGTCATCAACGGAACAGCCCGTGCTTCGCCGTCTGCTCAAGCCTGAAGCGTTACCTAGCCCAGCCTAGGGCCGCGCCCTCGGGAAGGCCCGCCACGCCTGGAGCTTCGCGGGAGGGTGCCGGCGGAGAGGAGTCGTCGGGGTCGCCAGGACTCTGCACCTAACCCCGTTACCGCACGTCGCTCTCACGTATTCTCATCCCGCCGCTGTGCGTTCGGGATGAGAATCGGAGAACGGCGAGGGGACCCTCTCGTCAGGCCAATCCTTCGCGTAGGCGCCAACCCGGCCCCTGCCGTGTCCTGCAACCCCGCAGGGGGATTTCTCCATACTATTAGGTGGCGGCATCCTAAGTAACGGTGGTCCTGTGGTCGGTCGTTTAATCATCCTTTTCCTGATCCTCGGGGCCGTCGCGGCCTACTTTCTGGCGCGGTTCGTCCTCTTGCCCATGTGGAGGAGGACGATCGAGGCGTGCCGGGAGCGAGATCGCGCTCTGGCGGAGCGGGAAGAGAGCCTCCAGCGGGAAGAAGAGGATCGACAGCGGGCCGAGAAGGAGCTGGAGAGTCTGTTGGGCGCGCCCGAAGAGCACGTGGACGTCGCCGCTGGACAACGAGGAACAGATTGAAAGAAAAGAGTAGCGAGAAAAAGCTTAAGTCCGGATGCGTATCCCTCACGGCCGTCTTCGTCGTGGGGCTCATCCTGTACTACTGGATGGTGGAGTGGATCCCCGCCGGGCACGTGGGGTTGATCTACAACGCCTCGGGTGGGCTCGATCAGAGGGTCTACAAGCCCCAGCGCCTGTTCCTGTGGCCCTGGCAGACGCTGTACGTCTACCCGACGACGCTCCAGGCCGCGATCTACTCGGGCGACGCCACCTACGGCGACAAGCGAGCGGGGGAGGCGATTCTCGTCACGACGGGCGGAGGAGCCCAGACGCTCTACGACCTCGTCCTGTACTACCGGATCAAGCCGGAGGACGTGCCCCTCATCATCAAGGAGTTCGGTCCAATCGACCTTGCGCAGGTGCAGAGCCAGCACATCCGGCGCTTCGCCAAAGAGGCCGCGTCGGCGATCGGCAACCGCTACGACGTCTTCGAGCTGATGGGCGGCCAGCGGAACGCCGCCTCCGAGGAGGTCAAGAGCCGGCTCGTCGGCGCGCTCTCCAAGCGGGGCATCACCATCGAGCACGTCTTTCTGCTCTCGCCCCAGCCGCAGGGCGAGAACGTGAAGGCGAAGATCCTGGCGAGCGTGAACAGCAAAACCGCCCTCACCACCTCGATGCTCCGGAACAAGCTCGCGGAGTACGAGGCCCGGATCGCCGTCGTCAACGGCCGCGCCGAGGCGAGGTCCCGCTCCATCGTCGCCGCGCAGTCGAGCGCGAAGTCGATCGAGATGCAAAGACTCGAGCTGGCCGAAGCGGCCGTCGACGCCTGGAACGGCGTGTTCTCCCCCATCCAGCCGAACGGCAAGCAGACCGTGATCGTGAACGGATCCGACCTCTCTACGCTCCGCGCCGCCACGGAGGAGGAGAATCGATGAACCTTAGAGCCGCCTTTCCCCTTCTCGTCGTCCTGTCCCTCGCCGGGTGCATGACGAGGATCCCTCCGAGCAGCGTTGGAATCAAGTTCAACGCCGCGAACGGGATCTCCGAGAAGCTCCTCAAGCCGGAGCTGGTGACGCGCGGGATCAACGAGCGCATCATCATTTTTCCCACCGCGATCCGTAACGCCTCGTTCGCCAAGGGCGTGGAGGGGGAATCGCCGCTCGAAGCCACGACGAACGAGGGCGCGAAGCTGTCGGTCGACCTCACGGTGGCTTGGCACGTCGAGCCGGCGAACGTGCTGGCCGCTTTCGAAGCGTTCGGCACGGAGAACCTCGACGAGGTCGCGCGGGTGTTCGTCCGCACCTCGGCGATGCACGGCCTGGACACCGTGGCCGGGACGCGGTCGATCTTCACCCTCACCAGCAAGGAGCGGGGCACGATCGGCGCGGGCGTAAAGGCGGTGATCGCGCCGATCCTGGAGCCGTACGGGATCACGATCGACGACGTCGCGCTTGGGGAAACTTACCCCTCCGAGGACATCCAGGCGAGGATCAACGAGGGCGTCGCGATGACCACGGAGATCGACACCAAGAAGAGCGAGCTGCAAAAGGCGATCATCGACGCGAAGACCGTCGAGACCAACGCGCGCAAGCAGGCCGAGTTCACCGCCTCTTCGCCTCCCAAAGCGGCCAAGAGGTCATCGCCGTAAAGAAACTGGAGATCCTGCGCAAGGCGATCGAGAAATGGAGAGCCGCGGGCGGCAAGTCCCCCATGGTCGGCAGCGGCACCATCCCCTTCACGGACATCAAGGTTCGGTAGCCGCTGGGAACAAGGGTTGCTCCGCACCGGCACTTCGCGGCCCGTGGCACCGGCAGGAGTGCCGGTGCCACGGGGGCAGGTGCTACGGGGCAGGTCATGGCGATCATTTTGAGGATCGTCTCCATGACCGGGTCTTGCCCGGCGAAGTAAGCCTTCGCCGTGAGCTGGACCGGAACGTCCGGGACGATCGAGGTGCGCTTGTCCCACGGGTGGCTGTACTGCCACCACACGGAGGTAAGCCAGCCGTGGATGCCGCTGTAAGGCAGCGTCACCTGCGACTCGTCGCCGTCCTGATTGCCGAATCCGCTGCTCGGCTCTCCCACGAAGACCGGATCGGCCAGCCGCTCGAGGTCCGTGATCAGGTTGCCCGTTGCCGAGTAGACGCCGCGCCCGATGATCACGTACAGGCGGTTGCCTTCCTTCGCCGAGTGCGCGACCAAGGTGCGGAGGATCGGCGGCGTTGCCCGTGTTGCCGCCGTTGTTGTGGCGGACGTCGAGGATGATGTTCTTGGTCGCCGTTTCATCCAGATACTTCCGCAGCTTCATGCCGAACTGCGGCATCGTCTCGTCGGGATCGGGTGAGATTTGGTTGAGCTGGACGTAGAGCGTGCCTGCCTGAGGGAGCGCCTCGAACCAGTGCCCTCGGAACGTTCTTCACGAAGAGGGGCGGCGTGACGCCCGCCGGCGGCACGAGCTTGCGCGGCTGGGCGCCCGGGACCGTCGGCAGCGTCCGCTCGACGGTCTGCCCATTTGGGGTGCGTAGCGTAAGCCGAACCTCCTCGCGCCCGGGCTTCACCACTCCCAATCCGCGCAGGACCTGTAGCACGCCCAGATCGCCGATGCCCCACATGATCTTCATGGGGTTCTCCACCGACTTGTGCTGCTCGACTCGCCTCAAGACCTCCTCCGGCGTCGCGTCCTCGATCTTCAAGACTCCAGCGCCGATGAGGTCCTTGCTTGTCGTCGCCGCCGACGAGAAAGATGCCCTCGGGAAACGCATAGAACTGAACCGGAAGCGTCCGCAGCGGGCTCCGCTTGGTGTTTTCGAGCAGGGCGACCGTGAGATGGCCCTGGTTGAGCGAGCGAGCATGTGGCCCATCCGCACGAAGATTTGGTCGTCCGTCAGCTTCGGCACGTCACGCCAGTTGCTCCTGCCGCTTCAGGAAGATCTCCGGGAGCGGGCGGTCTCTTTAGCCGGTGGTTCACCCGCCGCAGCTCGGCACCGAGGTAGTCGATGTCCGTGCGCCACCTCTTCGGTGCGCGACATCTTCGACGTAGTCGACCCGCCCGACCAGCTTCTGGAAGCGGGGCTCGGGCTTCAGGGCGATGAACGCCGGGTCGTCGTAGATGCCCGGCCGGTTCACGTGGCCCCTGGAAGATCGCCTTCTCCAGCGAGCGGTAGGCCCTTCCTTGTCCCCCGCCGCCAGGTAGGCGCGGGCCAGCCAATGGTAGATGACGTGGGGCTGCCCGATGCTCTTCAGCCGGAGCGCGTTGTCGTAGGCGGCGATCGCCTGCTTGCTGGCCGGACTGGCGCAGGGCCAGGCCGAAGTAGAGCCAGACGAGGCCGTCTTCGATAGGCGGCGAGAGCGCTCGAGCTTGGGCGCCGCCTCCGCGAACTTGCCCTCGTCGTACAGCCGAATGCCCCCTCCCTGACGAGGTCCGTAGTAGCCGATAGGATCGGCTGGGCTTTTTGAGGCGGGGGCGAGATGAACGACCGGCCAGCGTCCACGGCAGTGGCGGCGGCGATGGCGGCGAGTACGAAGAGGCAGAGGTGTTTCGGACGGAGAGCGACTTTCATAGGAGACCCGGGCGAGCTTGTGCACATCATGGATACTTCCGGGGCAGAAGTGGAAGTGCCTGTCGCCGAGTAAAAAGGAGAGACCAGCCTTCCCCGCGGGGGCGCGACATCCTGTCGCGGCCGGCGCGCAGTCGCGCCGTCCACAGGCCAAAACCATTGGCAAGCCCAAGGCATCGGCTCGCCCGATGCACGACAGGACGTCGCATCTACGAGTATGGGAACATAGCGGTCGGCCCTGGCGAGAAGCAGGAAGACGCCAGCCTTTCACCTACTTGATTTGTTTCGTTGGGTGTTGAGGGGAGAAGGGTCCGGTCTTAACACTCAACCCTCACCCATCAACCGTCCGCCCCCGTCCGGAGGGTAGCGTGCATCATGGGACTAGGGAGCGGTAGGACGAGCCTCCTCAGATTCGTTATGTCGATCAAGGGGAGAGTCACCGAGGACGAAGCGCGTTCGCGGGCCGTGCTGCACAGCCTGCAGGAAGGCGTGATCACGGCCGACGCCTCCGGGTTCCTGATGGACTGGAACCCCGCGGCCCTTCGAATGCACGGCTACGCCGACATTGAGGAAGCGCGGCGGCGCTTGCCCGATTTCGTCGACACCTTCGAGCTGTTCAGCCTGGACGGAGAGCCGATACCCCTGGTCGACTGGCCGATGGCGAGGGTGCTGCGCGGCGACACCTTCTCCGCGTGGGAGCTGCGGGTTCGCCGGCGGGACACCGGGGTGGAGAAGGTGCTCAGTTATAGCGGCACGCCCGTGATGGAGAATGGCGAGCTCCACCTCGCGGTGATGACCCTTCAGGACGTCACCGAGCGCAAAGACGCCGAGGCGGCGCTGCGCCGCAGCGAAACGGATCTCCGGGACTTCGTCGAGCACGCGACGGTCGGCCTTCACTGGGTGGGGCCGGACGGCACCATCCTGTGGGCGAACCAGACCGAGCTGGACATGCTCGGATACACGCGGGACGAGTACATCGGGCGGCACATCGCCGAGTTCCACGCCGACCCGCCCGTGATCGAGGACATCCTCGGCACGCTCACCGATGGAGGAGGCCTGGACAACCGCGAGGCGCGGCTCCGGTGCAAGGACGGCTCCGTCCGCCACGTGCTGATCAACTCGAACGTGCGGTTCGACGGCAAGCGGTTTGTCCACACGCGCTGCTTCACCCGCGACGTCACGGAAAAGAAGCGGGCCGAGATAGCCCTTCGAGAGAGTGCGGACCGGTTCTCGGCTCTCGCGGACAACATCGACCAGCTCGCGTGGATGGCCCACGCCGACGGAGCGATCTACTGGTACAACCGCCGGTGGTACGAGTACACGGGGGCTGCGCCGGCGGATATGGAGGGGTGGGGCTGGCAGTCCGTGCACGACGCCGATGTCTTGCCCGCGGTGCTCGCCCGATGGCGAGAGTCTATCGCGACCGGGCAGCCGTTCGACATGGAGTTCCCGCTCAAGGGGGCTGACGGCGTCTTCCGCCCATTCCTCACCCGGATCCATCCGGTGAAGGACGCCCACGGAGCGGTCGTCGGCTGGTTTGGCTCGAACACCGATATCTCCGAGCAAAAGCGCGTCCAGGCCGAGCTCGAGGCGATCAAGCAGAACCTCGAGCTCCTCGTTCGGGAGCGGACCGAGGGGCTGATGCGGGCGAATGAGCAGCTTCAAGGGTTCACGTATTCCGTGGCCCACGACTTCAGGCAGCAGATCCGCAGCGTGAGCGTCAACGCGTCCGCAGTGCTGCTCGACGCAGGGGGCGACCTTGACGCCGAGAGCGCGGGCCACCTGCGGCGGATCGTCTCATCGGCCCGGCAGATGGGCGAGCTGTCGGACGACCTGCTGGAGTACGCCCGGATCGGGAAAGAGAACCTGCGAGTCGTCGACGTCGATCTGTCGGCTCTCGCCCGTGAAGTCGTCGAGGGGATCCGCGGAAAATCCGGCGACTCGCCTCGGACCGATTTCCGCATAGCGCCCGGGTTACGCGCCCTGGGCGACCCCGCCCTGCTTCGCCTAGTGCTCGACAACCTCATCGACAACGCCTGCAAATACTCGCAAAGGGCCGAGCTCCCGGTCGTCGAAGTGGGGAGCGACTCGGAGGGCTACTTCGTCCGGGACAACGGTGCCGGATTCAACATGGCCTTCGTCCACAAGCTGTTCCAGCCGTTCGAGCGCCTTCACGGCGCCGAAGACAACGAGGGCACCGGCATCGGCCTCGCCAACGTCAAGCGCATCGTGGAGCGCCACGGCGGAAGTGTATGGGCCGAGAGCGCGCCGGGCCAGGGCGCGACCTTCCACTTCACGCTGGGCGCTGTTGGCCGTTGATCGTTGGTCGTTGGTCGTTGGTCGTTGGTCGTTGGTCGATTAGGGCAGCGGCACCTTGGTTCGTCCCGCGACCGGCGTGATTGTGAACGGGCTTCGCCCGCAGGGCGTGGTGCCGTCGCGCAGGGCGACGATTACACGCCCTCCGGGCGTAGCCCTTCGAAGAAGACGTCGATGGGGCCCTGCGCCTCCAAAGTGCCTGGGCCGTGCGGAGGCGGGGGGCGGCGGGGGCGGCCCGGCTCCTCGGGGCGCCGGTCGGCGGCCGCCCGAGGTCGTTGCACGGAACGTGCGAGCCCTGGCGAGCGAGGAGGACCGGGTGGAGACACGCCTTTCTTGCGGTTTCTGCCGCAATAATACGAAACCAGCGGTTTTCATCGCGTTAAGCAGCGCCCGGGCGTACAGAAAAAACTATATTGAAGTCGCGAAACTGGCAGACATGTCAGTTAGCCGTCAATGATTTCGCACAGGAGCGTTTCATGAAGCACCCCATTAAACTGTTTGTATTAGCCTTTGCCGCCGCCTTCTCCACCGCGACCTTCGCGCAGCCCCAACTCCCCTTTGGCGTCCAGCCGCGCTACGTCCCGAACGAGGTTTTGATCAAGTTCGAGGATCACGCGACCACCGGCGAGCGGAAGATCGCCTACCGTGTCATCGGCGTGACCGTGCGGGAGCACATCTTCACCGACGCGATGCGCGGCGTCACCCGCACCGGTATCGTCCGGGCCGAGATCCAGAAGTCGGTCCCTGAGGCCCTCGCCCAACTGAACCGCACCCCCGGCGTGGAGTACGCGGAGCCGAACTGGATTTACCGACACACCGCAACATCGACCGATCCGTACTTCACCGACGGCCGGCTCTGGGGCATGTACGGCGCGACGACGACGCCCGCGAACCAGTACGGGAGCCACGCGGCCGTGGCGTGGGCCGCGGACCACACGGGCAGCAAGGACGTCTATGTCGGAGTCATCGACGAGGGTATCCAGTACACCCATCCGGACCTCGATGCGAACTGCTGGACAAACCCCTTCGACCCTGCGGACGGCGTGGACAACGACGGCAACGGCTACGTCGACGACATCCGGGGCTGGGACTTCGACGGCAACAACAACACGATCTACGACGGCGGCAAGCGCGGCTCGCTCGACGACCACGGCACCCATGTGGCCGGCACCATCGGCGCCAAGGCCAACACGGCCGGCGTGGCCGGAGTCAGCTGGAACGTCACCCTCATCTCCGGCAAGTTCCTCGGCCGGCGCGGCGGCAGCCTGGCCAACGCCGTGAAGGCCGTCGACTACTTCACCGACCTGAAGACCCGCCACGGGCTGAACATCGTCGCCACCAACAACTCCTGGGGCGGCGGCGGCTACTCGCAGGGTCTGCGGGACGCCATCGAGCGCGCCAACGCGCAGGGCATCCTCTTCATCGCGGCGGCGGGCAACGGCGGCAGCGACGGGGTCGGGGACAACAACGACGCCATCGCCAGCTACCCGTCCAACTACACCAACGACAACGTGATCGCCGTGGCCGCGATCACCAGCAGTGGGACGAAATCGTCGTTCTCCAACTACGGCGCGACGACGGTGGATCTGGGCGCCCCGGGCTCGGGCGTCTACTCGACAACGGCGTTCAACACCTACTCCTCGTACAGCGGAACGTCCATGGCGACGCCCCACGTCACCGGCGCCGCCCTGCTCTACGCCTCCACCTACCCTGGCTCTAGCGCGTCGACGATCAAGACCGCGATCCTCAGCAGCGCGACGCCCACGGCTGACCTCGTGGGCAAGTGCGTTACCGGTGGCCGGCTGAACGTTTCCGGCTTCTAAAGCCGGCTGTCCTTCGGGCCCCCACGCGGTTAGCCGCATGGGGGCCTTTGCTTTGCCTTTTGTGAACCTCGTGGGCTCTCGGGCTTCCTCCCCGGAGGATAGGCATGCCGCGCGGGACAGTCCCCTGTGCGGTACACGATTTATCAAAGCACGGCGCCGTCCGCGGATCCTTGGGCGCGCCGCCGGCAGATCAGGTCGTGCCCGGGCCGTGTACTGCCGTGGTGACGTGAGATGGCACCACGCCCGGCGGGTTCGAAGCGGCTCCCGGCAGAGCTCCCGCACCCCACGGGAGTTTCACGGCAAGAGGGCTCTACTGGATCATCCGCAAACCGAGAAGTGGAGGCCGATATCGCTATTCTCTGTGTACATCGTGATAAGATGTACATCAATGGCCTACCGCACCGACACGAAGGCACTTGTGCTGGCGATCCTGCAGGAGGGCCCGCAGCATGGCTACGGCATCTCGCGCGCCATTCGCGAACGGTCGTCGGAGATGCTGAAGCTTGGCGAGGGGCAGCTCTACCCGATCCTGCACGCGCTTGAGGAGCAGGGATGGATCGAAGGCGAATGGCAGATGCAGGAGGGAGACCCGCCTAAGCGGGTTTACCGCATCACCTCCGCCGGATTTTCGGAGCTCACGAAGCGGGCGCGAGAATGGCAAGCGTTCACCGATGCGGTCGGACGGGTTCTCACGCCGAAGCCGGGCCTAGAGGGGAGCCATGACTGAGCGGTTTGAGCTTTACCTGGCCGATGTATCGCGCCGGCTCCACCGGATCGATGAGAATCGACGGACCGAGATCGTGGCGGAGCTGCGGGCCCACCTGATCCTCAGCCAACGCAGTGGCATCGACGAGTTGGGGATGAGCGAGGAGGAATCCGCCCGGGCCGCCCTTCGCTCGCTGGGAGCTACGCGTAACGTCGCCGAGGATCTCGTTCGGCAGGAGACCGGAACAAGCACGCGCTCTTCGTGGCGTCTCGTCCGATGGGCTATTCTCGCCGATCTCGCGTTCACTTGGTCGGTGCTGCTGATATCCCTGTCGCCGGGGTCCTACCTGGGCCCTTCCTCACTTGCGGTGGTGGCGCTCCTTATGCCCCTCGCCCCGGCCATCTTCGCGGTTGCCGTTAACCGGAGCCGCCGGTGGCTGCTCTTCCCCATGGCGGCTTCGGTGCTCCTTTCGGGGTTGCTGTGTGCGGTGGTGGGCTCGTCCTCTTGGTATGCGGGAAGAGTGGCCGCGGCGACGGCTTCTTTGGGCCCGGACCACACTCATGAAGCCTGGCTGCGTCGCCTCGACCGAGAACTCGCACTCGCGAAATCCGGCGCCGAAGGTCTCTCAAGGGATCCCAACCCCTACCGCTACCTGAATGGGTACCGCGCTCCGAAGTGGGTCGAATCCGAAAGCCGCTTTGTGCTGGCGTACATCCCGGTGTCCCTTCCTGGTCCCACGACTCGTCAATTGCAAGATATGCCCGTGCCCACGGTCGCTGAAGCCGCGCGCTTGTGGCGCACCCATGGGCGGGAGTGGGTCGCTCAACTGGAACGCCAACGAGCGGATGGTCTGCGACCGGCTTCCGAATGGCCCCGGCTGGGCGACTTCCTACGTATGATGCTCCTGGATGCGTCTTTACGAATCGTCCAACTGGCCGCCGTAAACGGTCTGATCTTAGCTTGGTTCAAGCGTCGGCGACACCGTCTCACGCGCCGGGACCCTCATCTGGCGTGAGTGAAGGAAACGACGTCGTGCCGCCGTCAGGCTGGACAACTGGCTGGGCGATAGTCTCGGTTCACATACGGTTCATTCCAAACCCCTTTGGAGTGCGGCGACCCTGTCCTAATAGAACATGGGCCGCTTTCCCCAGCGCGACCTGGCGCGCGTTCTCCGGGCGAGAGGCGGTAGGAGAAAGACGGCGTCAGGCCGCCTTACGGAAAGCGGCGCCAGGTCGCCGCACTCCAAAGGGGTTTGGAATAGACGGTCGGGCTCCGGCCACCAGGAGCCGGCATCCGTCTTGTTAGCCGGGCACGCCGCTCCTAGAGCTTGGCCCAGCTCGGTGGGCGCAGGCGGTGTCCCCCTTCGATGCGTTTGCCGCCTCGCCACACGAACCGGCGGTAGCGCACGTCGCTCGCGCTTAGCTCCTCGGCCTGCTCTTCCCTGAAGGGGAACCCCTTAGGGTCGGTCGCGGCGTACCCCTCGATGTCGCCATTGGGACGGAAGCGCAGGCACATGGCGGAACCGAGGCGGGTGACCCGGCTTCGGTGGAAGAGCCACCCCTGGTGCGTCACGTAGTACGGGTCGAGATACCAGTGCGGGGGTCCTACGGGAGGATTTCCCGTCAGCCCGACGACGCGGCCTAAATCATCGATGGCGTCCGGCCGGAAGGGCAGCGTTTCCAGCTTACCGCTCGCGGTGGTGAACCCCACGATGTCTACGTAGCTCGGCTCACCCTTAATGATCGAGAAGACGCCGATGACCCGCCCTCGGCGGTTCCATGCGTCCTCATACACCTCCCACCCGAGCGGAACGCCCACGCCAGCCGCCCTCCCGTTGATGTAGGCCTGCCCCATCTCCGAAGGCCGGTATTCCTCTGGCCTGCCGAACTCCCTGTCGACCACCGCCTTAGGGGCGGGACGGATAGTGACCTTGTCGCGCGCCCGCGGAGGCAACAGAAGGTGGACGCTGACCAGTAGGACGGCAACGAGCATGATGTTCCTTGATCTTCTGCCCTATGAGTGCAGAGCCGTGCGCAATTCGTTCACTCAGAGCTTGCGGCTCTACCTGTCCGCCCAGAAACCGAGGAGCCCCGGCCAGGCTCCTGGCTAAGGCACCCTTGCCCTTCGATGTGACCAAGGGAGGAGCTCGGGCCCTCTACCGAGCCGCGGGCCTGAGACGGCCTCGCCTTCACGCCGCGACCGAGCGCGTACGGGCAGGAACCACTGCCTTGGATTCAAGCGCCATTAGCTTCGGAAGGACCTTGACAAACGCGTCTACGAGATGCGGGTCGAAGTGGCGCCCCCTTTGGCTGCGAATCTCCTCCACCGCCTCTTCCACGCTCCACGCACTCTTGTACGGCCGGTGCGAAGTGAGGGCGTCGAAGACGTCGGCGATGGCGGCGATCCGCCCCACCAGCGGGATATCCTCGCCCTTGAGACCTTGCGGGTACCCGCTCCCGTCCCACCGCTCGTGGTGCGTGAGGGCGATGGTCTCCGCCATCTTCACTAGAGGCGTGCGTCCGCCCGCCAGCATACCGGCGCCGATCTCGGCGTGCCGCTTCATGATCTCCCATTCGTCCGGGTCTAGCTTCGTGGGTTTAAGCAGGACTTCGTCGGGGATGCCGATCTTGCCGATGTCGTGCATGGGGCTCGCCTCCTGAATCATCCGGCACTCGGTGTTGCTCAGGCCGACCTTACGGGCAAGCAAGTAGCAGGCACGGCTCACGCGCCCGATGTGCTCGCCCGTGTCGTCGTCGCGAAACTCGGCGGCATGCCCAAGCCGCTGAAGTACCTCGGCCTGGGACTCCTCCAGATCCCGCGTGCGCTCGTCGACCCTTTGCTGAAGGGTTCGCTCGCTTTCACGCAGGGCCGCCTCGACCTCCTTGAGCCGGGTGATGTCGGTGATCACGCCGTCCCAGACCACCTCGCCGCTCGCCAGGCGCCGCGGCCTCGATCCGCCTTGGATCCACTTCAGTCTCCCGTCTCGCGCGAAGATCCTGCCCTCCCACCTCCAATGCGCACATGATTGCGCGGACTCCCGGATAGAGGCGTAAAACGCCTTACGATCCTCCGGATGGATGTCCTCCAAGACCTCCGCCCCCCGAGCCATATACTCCGCCGGCTCCCACCCGAAGAGCGCCGCGCACTCCTGGCTTAGGTATCTGAACACGGGGCCCGCGTCGCAGCGCCACGTGACTTGGTACATCAGCCCAGGCGCGTTGGCCGCTAAGTGCTGCAAGAGATCCTCGGTGGACTGCAGGGCTTCCTGCATGGCCCTTTGCTCAGTCAGGTCGCGGAGGAATGCGCTGAACCCCCAGCCGGGGCCCATCGGCAACGGAGCGATCGCTAGCTCCACCGGCACCTCGTGCCCCTGCTTGTGGAGGGCCGCCACCCCGACTCGATGGTTCAACATCGGGCCCCCGCCCGTGCGGGCGGCATCGGCGAGTCCGTCCCAAAGCATCTGCCGGAAGCGCTCCGGGATGATGAGATCCGCCAACTGACGACCGAGCACCTCCTGAGCCGTCCAGCCGAACGTGCACGTGGCTTGCTCGCTCCAGGAGAGGATAGAGCCTTCGCCGTCGATAGAGATCACCGCGTCCAAGCTCGCCTCCACGATTTGGCGCGTCCTCTGCTCGCTTTGCCTCAGAGCTTGCTCGCTCTCCTCGGCGATCATCTTGGCGAGCCGGAGATCTAGTCCGTCCACGACCATCGCCGCGAGATCCTGGAGCCTTTGCACCTCCTCGGGTTCGAACGCCCGCGGCTCCGATGCGCTGATGCACAGCGCTCCGAGCGCAAAGCCGCCGTCGACGATGAGTGGGACGCCCGCATAGAAGCGAAGGTAGGGCTCGCCAACGACGTACGGGTTCTCCCGGAACCGCTCGTCTTGAAGGGCATCGAGGACGATCAGCGGGTCCGGCGTGTCGATCGTGTGAGCGCAAAAGGCCACGCTCCGGCTCGTCTCCCCGGGTCCATGCCGACACACGATTTGAACCACTGACGCCCCTCGTCCACGAGCACCATCGCGGCACGAGCGCCAAACGTGTGGGCCGCTAGCAAAGTAATCCGGTCGAAGACCGCCTCGGGGGACGGTGTCGAGGATCCGGTAGCGGCGTAGCGCCTCCAGGCGTTGCCCCTCATCTCCCGGTGAAGCGTCCGGCGAGAGCGGCGGGTATCCGAACGTCGAGCTCGTCATTGAGCGACATACCGTAATGGTGCGGCGAAATGGCCCGTTTTCCCCTATTTGGGCTAAAAATACCTACACCGTTGCGTCGCAGTGACGGGAAAGTGAGCGGAAAGTGAGCGACGCGGCGGGTCTCCGGGCCGTTTGACCTGCTCACCTCCAACGAGGCGGCGGTCACCCGCAGCGGCGGACGGTTCAGGGTTCAGGAAAGGGCTGTACCTCAACCCTCACCCGGCAACCACCCCCACGAACCGAGAGACTATAAGTCGCCCTTCGGCACGCGCCTACAAGAGCCCAGGCATTTATGCCGGGCAGGAAGTCCATATGGATCATTGCGCGGCGGCGGCAGTCCTAGAAGTGAAGGTGCGACGACGCACCCGGGAGAATAAAGATGTTACACAAGATCATGGCAGTTGGCGCGGCTGCGCTTATTGCTTTCACGATGAGCATCGGCATCGCCCAAGCGGACGGCAAGAAGACCCGCTTCGGCGAAACGATTTCCGTATCGAACGTTCCGGTGGTGATTCCCGCCGGTTGCCCAGGCCGGCACGCCCCTGATCCTGGACGGCGACGTGAAGCTCCGCATCGACGTCCACACGACGGGCAGCGGCAAGCTGCACATCAAGGTCAAGCGCGCACGGCGGACCTGACGGCCACCGGGGCAGCCCCAGCGAGACCTTCCGCGTCAAGGGGAAGCTGAACTTCCACGCCAAGATCGGCGACGACCGGGCGACGGCTAAGCTCCAAGCGATGGTGCGGCTCAAGGGGGACGACTCGAACACAAAGTTCAAGCTGCACGTCCCCCCCACCGTCACCCTGCCCGCTAACGGCACACCGGTCAACACGCTCCCCAAGGCCGAGCCCGACTGCGACGCGAAGCCCTCGGCCCTCGGCCGTAGGAGGGGCGGGCCCGGGGCCGCCCCCGCCACTCCTACAGCTTCGCCCACCTCGGTGGGCGAAGTGGACTCCTCGCCCGCCACCGCCAGGCAGGGACGGATAGTCGCCTCGTCACGCACTCGCGGGGTGAGGGAAGGGGGTGCTTACCGGAATGATCCTTAAGTGCCTGTCCTAAGAGTGACGAGCCGTGCGTAATTCGCTCACTCGTAGCTTGCGGTTCAACCTTTTCATACTGGACCCACGGGCCCTGGCAACGTTCGCGGATGAGGCGCGGGATCGAGCGGATGTGACGCACGGCCGGTTCCCCTGTCCCCCGCCGACTTCGCGGCCAAGACAAACCAAGGCGAGTCGAAAGGCACAACCGGCGGCACATCTCGCGCCCCGTCGTGCAAAACCCGGAAAGAGTCGGGGGCGAGCGGGTTCGGGAAAGCGGAAAGACACTGAGAGCCTCTAATAGAACCTACGCGGAGCGCGGGCTTCAGCCCGCACCAGGCTCGCGGGCTTTAGCCCGGCGGGAGCCGGCATCGGTCTTGTTAGAAGCTCGTATAGGGGAGATCGTTTGCCGTCAAGCCTATCCGCCGTTCTCGCCCCTTTTTTCGCTGATCAAATCTTTAAGTAATGATCGGGTTGTCAAGTACCGATGATATGCATGTGAGGGAGAGCAACGTACTACAGCGCGTTCACTTCCCTGTTACATCTATGGGGTACCGCGATGCCGCGCCAAGCTGTCAACCCTAAGCGCCTGTCGTTTCCCGTACTGGCGTGCTTCACGATGGCCGCGGTCGCCGCCGCCGCGTTGCTAGGGTGGGCCCTTAACAATCCGCACCTCAAGAGCATCGTTCCGGGCGTGACCTCGATGAATCCCGGCACCGCGGTGTGCTTCATCCTGCTGGCGGTCTCTCTGAGGCTCCTCATGGGCGCTCCGAGCCCTCGGGCGAGGCGGTGCGCTCAGGCGTGCGCCGGTGTCGTCGTCGCCCTCACCGCATCCAAGTTCGTCGGGATCTTCCTGGGAGCCCAATATGGCTTCGACACATGGCTGTTTCGGAGCCGGCTCGACGCTCAGTTGCCGATGCCGAACCGCTTGGCTCCCAACACGGCTGCGGCCCTGCTGCTCGGCGGTTTTTCGCTGATTTTCCTGGACTACGAGACCAAGCGGGGGCAGCGCCCGGCTCAGTACCTGGTCGTCCTCGTCGGCCTCGTCGCGGAGCTCACCCTCATCGGCTACGCCTTCAATGTCGGTGCCTTAGGCGGTGTGCCCAACTTCATCCCGATGGCGCTGTCCACGAGCCTCCTGTTCATCGTGTTCTCGCTGGGCGTCTTGGCGAGTAGGCCGGACAAGGGTTGGGTCGCCGTGGTGACGGGAGACACGCTCGGGGGCAGGATGGCGCGGAAGCTGTTGCCCGTTTGCTTCGTGATTCCTCTCGTGCTCGGGGCGCTTGCGCAGATGGGCCATAGCGCCGGACTCTACGGGGAGCAGATGGACGAGGCGCTCTATGCCGCCAGTTGCACCGGGGTGCTGACGGCGATCATCTGGCTGAACGCGAAGTACCTCGCGAGGACGGACCAGCAGCGGCAGGAAGCCGGCGCTGCCCTGCGCGCGGCGCACGAAGAGCTGGAGCGGCGCGTGGAGCAGCGGACCGCCGAGCTGGCGGAGGCGAACGCGGCGCTTCAGGCCGAAGTCGCCGAGCGCGCGCAGGCCGAGGCCCAGATCAAAGAGCAGAAAGCGTTTCTGCGCAACGTGATCAACAACGATCCGAACCTGATCTTCGTCAAGGACAGCGACGGGCGGTACACACTGGCCAACGAAGCCGTGGCCGAGTTCTTTGGCACCAGCGTCGAGGAAGTCATCGGGAAATCCGAGCTGGAGCTGGGGCGGGACGCCGAGCAAGTCAGCCGGCACTTAGACGCCGACCGCGAAGTCATGACTTACCTGGAGGACCGCTTCATTCCCGAAGAAGCCGCCGCCGATGCGTCGGGAAACGTCCGCTGGCTCCAGACGGTGAAGAGGCCGCTCCTCTCCGCGGACGGTAAGGCACGCCAAGTCCTCGGCATCGCGTGTGACATCACCGGCCACCGACAGGCGGAAGCCGCCCTGCGGCAGAGCCAGGAGCGGTACCGCGCCTTCGTGTCCCACAGCTCGGAGGCGATCTGGTGCTTCGAGCTGGACGTGCCCATTGACGTGGAGTCGGCCGTGGAGGAGCAAGTTGCGGCGTTTCTAGAGCGCGGCTACCTGGTGGAGTGCAACGATGCCATGGCCCGGATGTACGGGTGCGCGGGCGCCGCGGATCTGGAGGGAACGCGGCTCTCGATGCTTCTCGACCCGTTCACCCCCGCAAACATCGAGTTCCTCAGCGCGTTCGTGCGCTCCGGCTACCGGCTCAGCGACGTCCCTTCGGAGGAGAGCGACATCAACGGGAACCGCAAGCTCTTCGTGAACAGCCTGGTGGGGATCGTCGAGAGCGGCAGGATTCTTCGCGCCTGGGGAGTGCAGCGCGACGTTACCGAACAGAGAGAGCTGGAGGCGAAATTCGCCCAGTCGGAAAAGCTGGCGGCGCTCGGGGAGATGGTGGCCGGAGTCGTGCATGAGATCAACAACCCCCTCAGCGCGATCTCCGGCAACGCCCAGCTTCTGGAGCTGTACCCGGACGAGAAGGTCCGGAAGAGGGGGGAAACGATCCAGCGGATGACGGATCGCGCAACGCGTATCATCCGCTCCCTGCTGACCTTCGCCCGGGGAGACGACGGCGAGCGGAGGCCCGCTTCGCTGAACGCCGCCGTGGAGGGGACGCTCGAAGTCTGCGGGTACAAGCTGCGCAAGGCCGACGTGCAACTGGATCTGGATCTGGCCGAACCGCCCCCGCACGCCATCTGCAACGAACATCAGATCCAGCAGGTGATCCTGAATCTGGTGAACAACGCGGAGCACGCCCTGCGCGGGCGGAAGGAAATGACAAGCGCATCACCATCCGAACGGGAACTACCCCTGGACCGGAAGGGGTAGTCGCGTTTATCTCGGTGGCCGACAACGGTCCGGGCATTCCCGAGAGCATCCGCCATCGGCTTTTCGATCCTTTCTTCTCGACGAAAGAAATCGGGGAAGGAACCGGCCTGGGGCTCTCGATATGCCACGGCATCGCCGACGCCCACGGCGGCTCGCTCTCTCTCGACTCGGAGGAGGGGGGCACGACGTTCGTTTTATCGCTGCCGGCCTTCGAGGCATCGCAGCAAGCAGCCTAGGGAGAAGCATGGCAAAGCAGCCTCACCGAATTCTCGTTGTCGGCGATGAGCCCGATGTCGCGGAAGTGCTCGCCGCCGGGCTCGAGGTCATGGGGTTCGAGGTGACGGTGGCTTCCAGCGGCGACGAGGCCCTGTTACGTCTGAGCGAGGAGGCCTTCGAGGCGATGCTCACCGACGTGCACATGCCCCGGATGAGGGGAGACGAGCTTCAGCGGAGGGCACGCGCGGCCGATCCGGATCTGGCCGTGCTGATGATCACGGCCGCGAGTGACGCCAGCCTGGCCGTCGAGTGCCTCAAAGAGGGCGTGTTCGACTACATGGCGAAGCCGTTCAACCTGAAGGACGTCGCCGCGCGCGTCGAGAAGGCGATCGAGCGCAGAGCGCTGATCCAGGAGAATCGGGCTCATCAGTCTGACCTTGAAGCGCGGGTGGCGGAGCAGGCGAGCGAGATCGAGAAGTGTTCCAGTCCTCGCTCCGGGCGCTCAACCACGCGCTTGAGGCGAAGGACGAGTACACCCGCAACCACTCGTTCCACGTGTCCGAGCTATCGGTAGCGCTGGCGAAGAGACTCCGGCCCAGTGCCGCTGCCTACCACGAGATGCTTCGGGTCGCGGCGCTGTTTCACGACATCGGCAAGATCGGGGTTCCCGAGGTCGTCTTGAACAAGCCCGGCAAGCTGACCGAGGAGGAGTTCGCGCACATCCAGAAGCATCCGGAGATCGGCGAGACGATCTTGCGACCGCTGTTCGCGGATCCGGACGTGCTCTCGATCATCCGCAATCACCACGAGCGGTGGGACGGAGGCGGGTATCCGGACGGGCTCAAGGGCGAGGCCATCCCATTCGGGGCGCGGATCGTCGCGGTCGCCGACTCGTACGACGCCATGACCAGCGCCCGCTCCTATCGAGCCGGAATGGATCCTGAGCGCGCCCTCGACATCCTCGCGAAGGGCGCGGGCACCCAGTGGGACCCGGAGATCGTAGGGGCGCTCCTCGGCCTCGCCGACGCCGACGAGCTGACGGAGCTGGCGAACCGCCCGAGCCCCTCTCTCAAAGACGAAGACGCTCTGGGCCGCTCGATCCATCGCGCCGCCTGATGGGTGATGGGTGATATCTGATGGCTGAGAGATCCGGATCACCCATCACCCCTACACTGCCGCCGCCCGCCCGCCGACAATTAAGGGCAGCATGTTCGGCTTCAGGTTAGTGAGCTTGGTGCCGGTGATGACGTCTTGCGGCACGTTCATTCGGTTTCTTCGCGGGTCGTCGCTGCTGAGCCTTGCCGGTCACTTCCGGCACCACTTCGGAGTCGGGTTTGACCAGCGCCGGTGGAGCGGAGAGACCCCACCCGCCCACCGGGACAGCCCGCGCCACTTACGAACTTCCCGAAGTCGCGCACGGCGAGCCGCGGTAGGTCCGGCGGTGCGGCCACCGGACGGGCCGCTAGGGCCGGCATGCCTTGCAGGGCGTCATCCGCTTTCGTTCCGCTTCCTGCCGGGTCATCCTCGTGGTCTTCGCGCCTTGGACGTGCTTGCACGTCTCGCGGTGGAACTTCTTGCCCTTCCCGATCTGAAGCACGGCCGCACTCGCCGCCACCGGCGCACCCATCGTCGGCTCGGTCTTGGTCCCCTGCGCGGATCTTGCGCTCCGGCGGAACTCCCACGGCGGCACGGGGCTCGGAGCCGCCCATAGGCCTCTTGGCGGCCCTCGCCTCGGCCTCCGCCTTCTCGAGAGCCTTTTCCCCCTTGGCGTACTGGCGGTACCACCATGCCATGCCCGCCCTCACGCTCTCCAGGTTCAATGACTTCCCGCCGAGGGTCACCCATCCGACGGTGCGGCCGTAGCGGTCGGTGTCCCGCACCTCCACCCTCACGGTCTTGCGGAAGACCATGTCGCTGGTGAACTGCTTGCTCCGCGTACCGAACGGCTGCTTACTCTCGGGCGCGTCCACCCCGTGCAGGCGCACCTTGATCTCCTTCTTCGCGCCTCCCCCCTCGCGGAGCACCCGGATGGTATCGCCGTCGGACACGCCCACGACGCGGCCGACGAAGCTTGGGCGCTGAGCACAGGCGAGCAGAGGCAGGAGGGCGAGGGGAAGCAGGAGCCGCATCGACTTCATCCCGACATGATACGGCGGCAGAGGCGTTGGGCATTAGGCGTTAGGCGTCGGGGGCCCCTGCGCGGGCTGGGGCGGCGACCTGTTCGCCGCCGGGAGCGACGGGCGCTTGCGGGTGGTGTGGCGTCAGCTCAGCGGGAGGATCTCCCTGTGGTCGCTGAACGAGGACGGCTCCTTCGCCTCCGTGCGCGACTACAGCCCCTACGCGGGCTGGCAGGCGGTGGACCTGGAGGTAGGGCCGGACGGCCGGGAGTGGGTCGTCTGGCGGGAGACGAGCGGCACGGTCTCGATCTGGAGCGTGGAGTCTGACGGCAGTCTCGGCAGCGTGCAGGACTACGGAAGCTACTCCCCCTCGGAGTACGTGGGGCTGTCGGTGGGAGCGGACGACAAGCCGCGGATGCTCTGGAGGTACGAGCCCGGGAGCATCGCCTCCTTGTGGCAGATCGTCCAGCCGTACAGCTTCGCCGTCCGAGACTACGGGAACTCGGGAGGCTTCGCCTGGAAGCCCCGAGGCGTCAGCGTCACCGCGCCGTAGGGCGGTGTCCCCCTTCTCGCTCCCGTAAAGAGTTAGGAGGGAACCCAAGTCCGCCTCGTCGGTCGGAAGATGGGACGCATCGTCGGTGCGCCTCCTCACAATGGCCTTCAATCTCTGGTTCCTTATCGTCGGCGTCCTGCTGATCGGCATGGCGCTGATCGGCTCCGTGCTCAAGCGGATGCCTCTGAGCACCTCGCTGCTCTACATGCTCATCGGCGTGGGGCTGGGGCCGCTGGGGATGGGGGTGGTGAAGATCGACCCGTTCGAGAGCGCCGAAGTTCTGGAGCGGGTTACGGAGGCCGCGGTCATCGTTTCGCTCTTCACGGCGGGGCTTAAGATGCGCACACCCTTCGGGGACAACCGCTGGAAGAGCCCGGCCCGGCTCGCGTCGCTCGGCATGATCCTTACTGTGGCGATGGTGGCGGCCGCCGGCACCACTCTGCTCGCGTTGCCCCTCGGCGCGGCCATCCTGCTCGGCGCCGTCCTCGCGCCGACCGACCCGGTGCTCGCTTCGGACGTCCAAGTCGAGCACGCCGCCGACCGGGACCGCCTGCGGTTCAGCCTGACCGGAGAAGCAGGCCTCAACGACGGCACGGCCTTCCCTTTCGTGATGCTCGGCCTCGGCCTGCTCGGGCTGCACGAGCTGGGGCAGGGAGGCTGGCGATGGTTCACGGTGGACGTGCTGTGGGCGGTCGTGGGCGGCTTGGTCATCGGATGGGGCTTGGGCGTCGGCGTTGGGCGGCTAACGGTTCACTTGCGGCGCTATCATCAGCAGGCGGTAGGCCTCGAAGACTTTCTGGCCCTGGGGCTGATCGCGCTCTCCTACGGCCTTGCACTGCTGGCCGTGGCCTACGGCTTTCTCGCCGTCTTCGCCGCCGGGCTCGCGCTGCGCCACACCGAGATGCGGGAGACCGGGCGGTTTACGGACCCCGAGGAAGTCCTGCGCGCCGCCGACCCCGCCCAGACGGAGGAGGAGCTCGCGACGCACCACGAGGTGGCCCCGGTGTACATGGTCCGCGCAGTGCTGGGTTTCTGCGAGCAGTTGGAGCGGATCGCCGAGGTAGGAGTCGTGCTCGTGGTGGGGGCGATGCTGACCTACGCCGACCTCTCCCTCGCCGCCCTCCTCGTCGTCGCCCTGCTCTTCTTCGTCGTGCGCCCGATCGCGGTGTACGGCAGCCTGCTGGGGACGGAGCGCACATGGCGGCAAAAGCCGTACATGGCGTGGTTCGGCGTACGCGGCATCGGCTCCGTCTACTACCTAGCCTACGCCGTCGCCCACGGCCTGCCGGGACCGATTTCCGAAAATCACGGGCGTCACCCTGACCGCCATCGCCGCCTCCGTGCTCCTCCACGGGATCACGGTCACCCCCCCCCCCCCCCCCCCCCTGATGAACCGCTACCAGCGTGGGCTCCAGCCGGCCGAAGCGCCCCCGCATAGCTTGAGGGTTAAGGGGCCGGGGGACAGGTGAGGGCTTGTACCTCAACCCTCAACCCTCTCCCACGCCTGCTGCAGCCGCTCGGCCGACGTCCGCAGGTATTCCCGGTCGGGGGTGAAGACCTCCAGGGTGATCGGGCCGTCGTAGCCGACGGACTTTAGGAGGCGGACGTGGTGCGGGAGGTCGATCGTGCCGGTGCCGAGGGGAGGTGGAGGTCGGCGTGGCCGCCTTTGTTGTCGTGGATGTGGACGTGGCGCAGGCGGTCGCCGTAGGCCGCCAGGATCTCGTCGGCGGTGTTCGTGCCCTCGGGCACCATGAGGTTCGAGTGGCCGATATCCAGGTGGAGGCCAGCTCCGGCATCGGGTCCAAGAGATCGCCGAGCTGGGCGGCGTTGTTGAAGTCGCCGGGGATGTTCTCGATCATGATCCCGACGCCCACCCGCTCGCCGTGATCCTGAAGCTCGCGCAGACTCAGCAGGTCGCGCTCGATGTAGAAGGCCCGGTCGTGCATCGGCGTGTAGCGGCCGGGGTGGATATTCATCCACTTCGCCCCCACCGCCGCGAAGACGTCGAGGCACCTCCGCAGCTCCGTCACGGCGGCCTGCCGAACCTCCTCGAAAGGGCTGTCGATGGGCAGGTAGTACGCCGTGTGACCGACCACCGCGAGGCCGTGCTCCTCGAGGGCGCGGCGGATACCTTCCACGTCCACAAGCCACGAGGCGGCGGCAGGAGGTTCGAGCGTGAGGTCGGCGAAGCCGTGGCCGAGCGCGGCGAAGGCGTGGATCTCCGCGACGGGGTCCCGCTGCGGGTGGTTCATCGTGCCGACCAGCATTAGAGCTCGTTCGCCTCCTCGCGCCCGCCGCCGAACCACTCCCGTGTGTCGAGCAGGCGTGCCCGGTCCTCGTCGGTGGCTTTCTCTTCGGGCGCCGTCAGGCCCATGCGCCCCCAGACGTCGGGCGGGAACTCCGCGGCGACCTTTGGGCAGAGCCACGCGAAGGTTGCGACGAGGGCACCGAGCAGCCGGACGTCCGCTCCCATCTTGGGGATGAGGTACTCCCAGTCGAGGCTCGGACCAAGGTGCTCCAGGATGTTCAGGAGATCGGGCCAGTGGCAGCCGTCGCGCTGGAGCACGTAGATCTTTGTGCGGATCACGTCCTCCGGCGGAATCAGTCGAAACCGCTGCCCGTAGACCGCCGCGAGCTTTCCGCGCTCGAACCAGTCGGCCTCGACGTCCACCCGGTGGTTCGGCAGCGTCCAGATCAGGTCGAGCACGACCCGGTCTACCAAGTGCCCGCGGTAGATCCAGGTCTGGTCGTACGGCTCCTTGTCGAAGTAATCCGCGTACCCCATCGCGTTCAGGAGGTCGATGAACGCCTGACGGTCCTCCTTGAGGATGAAGAGGTCGATGTCCTTCATGTCCCGCTGCCGCTTCGAGTAGGACGAGAACGCAAGCCCGCCCCCCAGGCAGAACCGGAGATTCTGCCACGCGGCCGCCTCGATCAGGTCCTGATAGACGCTCCACTCGTGCTGGAGCACCAACTCGCTGAGGTCGATCGCGTCGTCCTGGGGGCCGTAAGGGTTCTCGTCGAGTTGCTGCATATCGTGCCGCCGGGAATCTTTTGGATCGTGGCGCGGTCCATTAGGTTCAGAGCGTCGATGAACCGACGACAGTCCATGCGGCACTCATAGGCAGGGCGAAAGCCCGACTCGCCGAATTGTGGAGGAACGTTAAGATGCGCCAAGTCGCGATCGCTTTCTTTCTCGCTCTCGTGGGCCTCTCTTGGGGCGACGGCGCGATGTGGCCGGATCGGCCTACGCGTAGCCTGGTGGAGTCGCCGCCGAAGATCTCTTCGCAGCGGGCCGTGCTCAAGTTCGACGGCCGGGAGGAGACGATGATCGTCGAGTCCGTCCTCAACGGGCCGCCCGGCAAGTACGGGTGGGTGGTGCCTCTGCCAACCCGGCCGTCGTTCGTGAAGGCGGTGAAGCCGGAGTACGTGCGGGGCACCTTCGACCAGGTGAAGCCGAAAGTGCGACCGCTGGACACCGGCGACTTGCGGCTTCCCATCCTTGCCTCGTTGGCCCTGACGGCCATGATGCTGACGGCGGGCCTGCGCTACCGGCGACTCGACCTCGGCTGGCGGATCATGGCCTTCTTCGGGGAGGTGATGGCCGTCCTCGTGGTGGCTGCCATCCTGTTCCCGGCGTTCGCGCAGTCGAAGATGGCGGCAAAGCGCGGGGACGCGACGGAGTCGGCGCGCGCCGTGGAATCGTTTAAGAGCGTACGCGTTGAGAGTCTCGGCACCATCGGGTCCTACGACGTAAGCGTGCTATCCGGCGAGAAGGGGGCGGACCTCCTCGAGTGGCTGCGCCGCCACGACATCCACGTCCCGGACAACGCCTTGGCGACGATCGACCTTTACGCCAAGGAGCGCTGGCACTTCCTCGCGGCGGAGTTTCGGAAGGACGACCGCCGCCCCCTGCCGCCCCACCCCCTCAAGGCGGTTTTCCCCACCGACAAGCTGATCTATCCGATGCGCCTCACCGGCACCCAGGAAGGCCCCCTGCACCTGGAGCTGGTCGTGGTCGCCGACCGAAAGGCGGAGATCGAAGGGATGCGGGCGTGGTCGTGTAAGAACGACCCCGTCCTCGTCGTCGTCAACCGCGACCCCCGTCTCGACCGGGAGATCTACTCCGAGTGGGAGGGCAACCTGTACGCGATGGCCACACACGGCGCGACCGTCACCGACCTGCGCGGCGACCTCCAGCCGGACGGGATGAAGAAGGACTTTACAGTCGTGTGGAAGCCCTACGAGCGCTTCGAACTGGAGGTGCGCGACCGAGAGCAGGCGGCCAACTACGCCTACCGCCTCGCCGCGACCTGGTTTCCCCTCGGCGGCTTGATCTTCGGCTTTCTCGTCGTCCTCGCTCCCCACCGGGGAACGAAGTTGATGATGGCCGGCGCCCTCGCCTCTCTGATCGCCGCCTCCACGGCCGGCGGCACCTGGTACGCCTCCGTGG
>JAUJNV010000269.1 GCA_030447945.1 Fimbriimonas sp.
CTTGGGTGCGCCCGCGAGCCGTGCCCTTCTTCCCTACCCCAGCCCGGCAACCTCACGGACCTCCGGCGCAGCTACGCTTTGCAGCCTCAGTTCCTCGAGTCCCAAAGGACGTTCTGGGAGCAGAAGCGCGTCGCCCTGATCGACGCCAAGGCGGGTCCATTTTTCCAGGTGCTGGACCACGCGGTGTCCAAGTGGGGCCGCTATGCCGAGCCCGATACCGCGCCCAAAGAGCCGGAGCGGTCGATCACGCAACGGTACGCCAAGCTCACAACAGCTGTGCTGTCCGACCTCGAACGCAACTTCGAAGTGATCGACGAGCGGATCAAGGACGAAGTGCCCAATATTGACGAGTTCTTCCTCGGTGCGGAGCCCAACTGGGGCTTGCTGGTGTCCCATGCCGATGCCAAGCGGGACATCGAGGACGACGTTATAACGTCCGTCATCCAGGACCAGAACTTGGATCTCGGCGACGTCCAGTTCGTGCAGATCCACGCCGAGGCTGGGTCGGCCAAGACGACGCTGCTGAGGCGCCTCACGGTCGACCTAGCGCTCACCTGGGACCAGGTGGTGGTCTCGCTCAAGGCGTTCGGCACCCTCGACTTCTTGTCTCTCGATCGGCTTACGACCGTCGTTGGCCGGCGGGTCTGCGTGATCGTGGACGACGCGACGAGCGTGGTGTGGGAGTTACGAGGACCCTTTATCCCCAGGGACTTCCCTTCGCACCCGCCCAGGTTCCAGAGGGAGCGCCGTCGACCCTGGCATGCTCGGAAGGCTAGCACCACGAGCATCTACCTTCTGATCTGCCACCTCCGTCCGAGAGCCCCGCCGTCTCGTCGCAACAAGCAGGTAGCAACTACATGCAGGAACCGTCCGACTGAGCCAGGGAGGGGGAGGAACTTTCAGGGTCGGCTGTCTCCTATCCCCTCAGGGGTTTGAGGGCCACATGACGACCCTCCTATACTCAGCCTCCGCCACGGTATGCCGAGGGTCATCGACAGCCAACGTGATACACCTGGAACGCCCAGGTGACAGAGCTATCTTACGCCTCCAGCATCACAGGCGAACTCCTTCTTCAGCCCGCGAGCGCTCGTTCCATCGCGTCGGCCGCTTGCTCGAACGCCTCGGGGAAGAGATGCCCATAGATATCGGCTGTCGTGCTGAGCAGACTGTGCCCGAGCACCTCCTGTACGACCTTGACCGGGACACCCTCGGCGAGCATTAGGCTTGAGGCCGCGTGGCGAGTGCTATGGAAGGATCGGCGGGGCAACCCATTGGCGGCTAGCACGCGGTGCCAGGAGCGGATCACGTTGCGGGCGTCCAGCGGTGTGCCGAGGGTCGAGGCAAAGACGAACCCGTGATCCTGCCAGCGCTCCCCTGCGAGCAATCGCTCTTCCAGCTGGAGGACCTTCTGCGTTCGCAGCGCCGCGACCAGTGACGGCGGTAGGGTAAGAGTCCGGCGGCTCTTCTCCGTCTTTGGCTCTTTCAGGATGAGCGCGCCGTCGATCCGTTGCAAGGCGCGACGGACTTTCAGGGTGCGGCGATCGAGATCGATGTCTTCCCATTTCAGCCCTAGTACCTCGCCTTGCCGCAAGCCGAGCGTGAGGGCGACGCGGAAGAGGACGGCGAGGCGATCCCCCTCCACCGCGGCCAAGAGAGCCCGCGCTTCCGCCGGCGTCAGGGGCTGGAGGTCGCGGCGGACCTGCCGCGGTGGCTCGACCAGGGCGGCGACATTGCGGCCGATGAGACCCCAGCGTACCGCTTGATTGAGGGCGCAGCGGAGGACGGCCCGGATATGGTGGACCATGCGCGGGCTGAGGCCGGCGTCAGTCTTGGCCTTCAGGAGCGCGGCCACGTGCTGGGGTGTCAGCTTTGTGAGCTCGTGACGCCCAATACCGGGCTTCAGGTGTAATCGCACGATGTCGGCGTAAGTGGCGGCGGTCTTGGGCGCCTTCGATGGCCGCACCACATCGGTGAGCCAGCGATCGAGAAACGCGGCGACCGTCTGCCGGCTCGTGCCGAGGTCGAGACCGGCGTCGACATCGCGCAGCGCCGCCCGGAGCTTGTCCTGGGCCTCGCGGCGCGTCTTGCCATAGAGACTCTTGCGCTTGCCACCGGGGAGGCTAATCCGCGCCTCCCAGAGCCCATCAGCGCGTTGCTTGATACTGCCTTCATGGTGGCCCCGTCGCATCGTCATCGCCGGTCCTCCGTGCTACGCTTGCCTC
>JAUJNV010000008.1 GCA_030447945.1 Fimbriimonas sp.
AGTAATTGGAGTTATAGAGTGTGTTAGTATTTGATGTGGTGTGGTCTTGCCGGTTTGTGTGTGTGTCGTATCTTTGGTGTTACTTTTGTGCTTTCTTTCGGATCTCTCGAATGATGTCGCCGGTGAGCGCGTCGCGCAGGGCGACGGCTACACGCCCTGCGGGCGCAACAATCCGACGAGGGAGGTCTAGCAAGCCCCGGTGCAGGCACGTCGCGAGGGCGGCGACCGAGGCGGACTCCCCCACACCCTACTAGTTGTCGGGGCGGGAGAGGTAGTACATGGGCTCGTTCGCCACGAGCTCGTAGAGCGTCTTGGCGATCTGCCGATCGAGATACACCACGCCGGGTCCCAGAAGGACCCCGAAAAGGAGGCCGGCGCAGCCTAAATATGAGCCGAACCTGCGGAGCGTGAGGCCAAGCACGAAAGGTGAGGGCAGCCGCAGGGCCGTCGCCCACATCGGCACCACAAGCAACAGCAGCGCGAGAATAAGCCCCGCAAGGCCGACGAAGAGGGTAGAGCCGCCGAAGTACTCCGGCGTTACGCCCAGCGACGGCAGCAGCCACTGGGCGGGCCAGGTAGCTCCTAGCAGGAACGCGCCGGCGATAACGACGAAGGCTAAGGTGAGCGAGGCGAGGGTAAAGGAATACATGCACCCAAGGTCCGAGGGAGGAACTCGGCGGCCCCGCTTGGGACCGACGGCGAGGAGGACAAGACAGACGCCGCAAGCCATCGCAGTGAGCCAGGCGCCGGTGATGGCGTACACGGCGATCCCGACGGCGATGCCGCTCGCCACCACAGGCAGGAGGCCGAACTTCTCGTGACGGCTCAAGAAGGCGTCCACCAACCTGCCGCACAACCAGACCGCCCCACCGAATAGCGCCAAAAGCAGCAGGGCACTTACGGCGGACGATGTCACGACGGCGGCCAGAGAAAGCGCCCTAATCTCCTCCTCTTCGTCATCCTCGCCAGTGAGCGCACGCCACCCGTCGTTGTCACGAAACGCCGCGTCGGCCCGCGCGGCTTCGTCCATCAGGTTGAGCCGCCGCAGGCCGTTGAGAAGCGTGTGTTGCGCCAGAATCAGCCTGCGCGGACTACGGTCGGTGGCGAGGTCGGGCGGATATGGCGCGAGCTCGATGATGTTGGCGCCGTACTGGCCGACGTGGAGCGAGCGGGAGCCGTTCCTCAGGAGGAGCCCGTTCAAGAGCGTAGCGAAGCGGAGCCGGAGGCCGCGTTCGCTCTCCGTGTCGATCTTGCGCACGAGGGAGCGCGCGTAGTCCTGGATGAGCCTTGCGCAGGCGTCCGATCGGTCGTAGTAGACGAGACCGAGCTGCCACGCCTGGTTAGCACCCGCTTCGGCCGCGATCTTCGACTGGGCGAGGAGCAGACGCGCCGACTGGTAGTCGTTCCATCCGGCGCAATGGGCGGCCCTGATCCACTCGGCTTCCGCCTCGGCACCGCGACCGGCCTTTGCGAGCAGGGCCGCCCGCATCTGACCGGGAAACGCGTTGTCCGGCTCCCGCCGTGCCGCGGCTTTCGCGATGCGAAGGACGCTGTCGACTTCTTTCGCCGTGAGCGGCTTCCGGGCCAGCGTCCGCTCGGCGGCGGTTTGAAGCCACTGGCTTACCGCAACCATGTGGCTGGGCGGAGGCAGGGATGTTGAGGTAGGGTCGACCGCAATCGCCCGCTGGCTCGCCTCGCGGGCCATGAAGACGCTCAGTGCGTAGGGGCGGGAAACGGGATGTGCGGCCAAAGTGACGGCGGAGCCCAAGAGGGCGCCCAACGCGATCCGGCCCGCCGGGCTCATCGCAAGATCGGCACGTCGCGGTCCAGCTCGAGGCTTTGACGTACAGCGGGTTCCGCTACGCGCCGGGCTTCCGCCCGGGGGAGGCTGAGCGGCTTCAAGTCCGCGGGGCGAGCGATCATCTGCAGAGCCGCGATGAGCGCCAGGCACGCGGCGCCGGCGCCCATTAGAGCGGGCGTCCAGTAGACCATGCCGTCCCGGACTGCCTGAACCCGCGCCATGCGGGCGACGCGGTCGTCGAAGTGCGGCGCTACCTGGGGCTCGAGGGCCGCGGACCGCAGCATGTTCAACGCCATAGCCGAGCTGCGCTCGCTGCGTCGGCACGGCTCGCAGGCGTTGCGGTGGCGGTCGAGGAACTTCTCCTCGGCCGGCTTCAGGTCACGGTCGTCGCGCTCGTCGACGAGCCACAAAAACCGTCGACAGGAAGGGTACCGAAAGTTCACTCGCCCACCGCCTCAAGCCACAGCTTCCGAAAGCGCTCCCTCGCCGTGTGTAAGCGAGAGCGGACGGTTCCGATGGGAACGCGCATAGCTTCTGCGACTTCTTCGTAGCTCAGCTGTTCCATCTCCCTCAGCACAAGCGTTGCGCGGAGGTCGGGCGGGAGCTGCGCCAGCAGCTTTTCGATCACGACCCGATTCTCGACGGCTCCGCCCTGGTGCGGCTCCGCCTTGTCGAACTCCACGACCTCCGCCCGCTTCAGCCGCAGACGGTCCATGCAGAGCCGCACGCAGATCCGGTAGAGGTAGCCGGAGAACGCGCGGTCATCTCGCAGCTTGGCGATCTCACGGAACGCCTTTAAAAAGGCTTCTTGGGAAACATCCTCGGCCTCATGACGATCACGCAGCAGGTTCGTTGCCGTCCGCACCAGCCGGTTTCGGTGCCGCGCGATCAGGCAGCCCAGGGCGACTTGATCGCCCTCGCGACACCGCGCCACCCACTGCCTTTCAAGGGCTGGGTCCACTGCCGGGGCGGTGGTGACGGTGGCGTCGAACATGGCGGTCGGTGCGAGGCTCATGGGTCAGTGTACACGACGGGACCAAGACCCACTGAGTTCGAGACCGGGTAAGGGTCACTCGCAGCGGTAAACTCTCTCCCCATGCCCGTCCTGTGGACCGCCCCGCCGCCTCCTCAAGACGGAACGCCGCCGCTGGCCTTCCAGCGCATCGATCAAGACCTGGAGGTTGCGGCGGAGACTTGGAGCTACGACCGCACGACGGGAATCTGGGAATTCACCGGGCGTTGTGGCCCGGTTCGGCGTCACGACAATCCAAACGGAGCACCTGATCGTGAGGACGGCGGAGGCCGACCAGAGCGCGACCGCCGAGGGAACGGTCCTGCTGACAGACCCTGAAGGGACGGTCCAGGCCGACCGGCTCGAGTTCGTGTGGAAGCCCGGCCTCCAAGCGCGGTACGGCCGAAAATGCCGTGATCAGAATCGCCGGTGTGACGCTTAAGGCTAGGCAGACCGACATCACGCCCGAGCGGTGGGAGCTGACGGACGTGTACGGCACCAGCTGCGAATACAAGGCCGCTTTACGCCGTCAGCACGCCCAAGGTCATCGTTTACCCGGGCAAGCGGGGGACCGTCGAACGGCCCCGGCTCTCTATCCTGGGCATCGACCTGCCGGCTCTCCCGAGCCGGAGCTTCAACCTCGACCCCCGCACACAGGGCATCCGCTTGCCGGGGCCGGTGTACCGGCAGGACGAGGGACTGGGAGTCACCTGGGACGCGGGAACCCTCGTGGACGATCGCACCGGAGTCACCGCCGGCCTCTCGTCCTTTCCGGGATCGCTGCCGGGCTACTTCCTGCAGATGACCCGCAGCGCGGTCCCCGCCGCCCAGGCGCAGCAGCTTATCGCCCCGCGATCCGAGCTGCGGGAGCGATTCACGCACGGCTACTTCGACAATATCCTCCGAGAAGACCCGAGGGGGAAGCAAGCGACCTGCGGGAGCCCCGGCAGTCGCTCAGTATCGGCCTGTTCTGGCATCAAGGGGCGAGTGCGGTGCCGACGGACAGGACCTTCAGCAAGCCCCTGGAGTTCGTCGCCGAGCGCGGCGGTCAACTTGGCAACGCGGGCCTTCTTGCGCAGTTCCGTCTCCAGAACATTCACGAGGAGCAGGGGCCGAGCGCGACGAGAGCCGTGGCGGGCGCATCGCTCGGCCTTCCCCCTTTGAAGTTGAGCCCTTGGCTGCACGGCCTGGTGCGCTTCGATGGCGCGGGCCACGTCGGCACCGGTGGCTCCTACGGGTGGGCGCGAGCGCAGATCGGAGCTGTGGTCCGGCCGACACCGTGGCTGACGCTGGGCGCGGCGTACATCGGGTCCGTCGAGGGGGAACGCCGGACTTTTCCGTCGACCGCCTCTACGCGACGAACGGCTATCACCTTCGGGGCGACCTCAACTTGGGCCCCACCCAGATCAGCTACCTGCTGAAGTACGACCGGGGGCGGGGCAACTACGACCGCCAGTACATCATCTCGCAGGTCGTGGGATGTCTAGAGCCGTACGTGCTTTACCGTAAGTTCCCGGACGACTACAAGATCGGGGTGCGGCTGCGAATCGATCGTTTCCTGAGGATGCTTTCGAGCCGAGAGTTCAAGCGGAGACGGCCCGCTCAACCGGTGGAAAGCAAGACATCGGCTCCGATACCTTCCTCGCCTAGCGGATAGGCACGGTGAAGGAGAAGGTGCTCCCCTCCCCAAGTTCGCTCTCCACCCAGATGCGTCCGCCGTGGGCCTCGACGGCCATCCGGCAGAAAGTCAGGCCGAGTCCGGTGGAATTTCGCTTGCCCGCCTTCCTCGTCTCGACCTGGCCGAACTTGTCGAAGATCCGGTCGAAGGCGTCCTGGGGGATTCCCTCGCCGCTGTGCTCCACGCTGAACAAAAGCTCGTTGCCGCCCTTCACCGCGATGCGGATCGACCCGTTGGGGGGCGTAAACTTGATCGCGTTGCCCAGAAGGTTCACAAGGGTCCGGCGCAGCTTATCGCGATCGGCCGCGAGCGGGGGCAGATCCTCGTCAACCTCGCGCGTCATCACCAAGCCCTTTTCCTCGGCGAGCGGCTCGACCTGAGCGAGCGCCTCATCCACGAGGCCAGGCGGATGCACCGTCTCGTACTGCAGAGCGAGCGTTCCGGACTCCATCTTGGAGATATCGAGGAGATCGTTGATCATCCCGAGGAGCGTGTGCCCTCCCTCCAGCGCGAAGCCGTAAATCTCGCGCTGGTCGCCGTGAAGCTCAACCATCGCTTCCAGCGTCTGGAGGCTGGAGATGATCGACGTCAGGGGAGTGCGGAGATCGTGGACGATCATATGCATGAGGTCGTCGCGGAGGGTCTCGAGGTCTTTCAGCCGCTGATAGCTCGCCTCGATTTGGCGCAGGAAAAGCTGCTCCTGGTCATGGAGCCGCTTCCGCTCAAGGACCGCGCTGATCCTTGCCCGCAGGATGGCGGCCTCGAACGGCTTGGTGATGTAGTCTTCCGCGCCCAGCTCAAGGCACCGCACCACGGCATCCATCCCACCCACGGCAGAGAGCACCACGACCGGCACGTTGCGGAGCTTCTCATCCGCCTTGATCCGCTGGAGGACGTCGAGGCCGTTCATGTCTCCCATCAGGATGTCCATCAGGACGAGATCCGGCGGCTCCGTCGCCATCGCCTCCAGAGCCTCGATTCCTCCCGTCGCGGTGGAGACCCGGTAGCCGTCCCGCTCCAGCAGCCGGACGAGGATCTCCCGATTAGCCTCTTGATCGTCCACAGCGAGGATGGTGCCGCGCCCTTGAGGGGGGAGGGCTTGGCCGTGATCCGGATGGAGGCTCCCTTCCGGCAGGCCGACGCGGTGCAGATGGGCGGTTACGGCGGGAGCATTCAGAGCCGCCGATGCGGCGGAGGGCGCTTCCAGGCTGTCTTCGATCAAGTCCAGCAAGTCGCGTCCCGCCCTCTGAATGCGCCGCAGATCCTGTTCCGGATTCTGCAGCGGGCCATCTTGGGCGTCCTCGATAAGAAGCTCGGCGTAGCCGATGATCTGGTTGATCGGCGTCCGGAGAGCGTGCCGCAAGCTGCGCGCACCGGGGCTGACGGAGCTCGTGCCGGGTTTCAGCACGGAGCCCGGACCGTCCTCGGCGAGAAGCGACTCAGACTCTTCAGGCATGGGGCGTTTTAGGCATCAGCGCCTCGATCTTGGCGAGCAGACGGAGTAATTCGACCGGCTTGGTGTCGTAGTCGTCGCAGCCCGCGGCGAGGGCTTTCTCCCGATCGCCGGCCATTGCGTGGGCTGTTAAGGCGAGGACCGGAATCCGGGAAGTTTCGGGGAGTGACTTGATGATGCTCGTGGCCTCCCAGCCGTCCATAACCGGCAAGCTCATGTCCATGAGGATGAGGCTGGGCATCTCTCGCATGGCCATAGCGATGGCTTCCTCCCCGTCTACGGCGATGACGACCTTGAAGCCGCGGCGCTCCAGGCGACGGGACAGCATGTCCCGATTGGCCTCGTTGTCCTCGACCAGAAGGAGCTTAGTCATAGGAAAAGAGCCCCGTGAAGTTCGGATGTAGAGGAGATGCGGCCATACGGCCCCGTTCCGGGCAACGACTCCTCTGCCGCTGCCGCGGAGCAGGATTCGCACCACCCCCAGGCATTGCGGTGAAGTCGATTTTGCGGCTGTCCATCGCCTAACTTCCATTAGACGACGGAATGGCCCTTCGTGTTTTGGGGAGACGACGGGCCTCTTCGGGTGTGGAAAGCTGTGCGGCGAAGTGCAGGGGCCAGCCGTCAGAATAGAGGCGGCCCCCGCTCCCCCTGGCGGGGGTCTTCTCGGCCCCGAGCCCGCCTATGTGCAAGTCGTTCTGCCACCTCCACAACCACACGGAGTACTCCTTGCTCGACGGGGCGAACCGGATCCCGGAGATGGTCGCGCGGGCAAAGGAGATGGGAATGGACTCGCTGGCCATCTCCGACCATGGCGTGATGTTCGGCGTCATGGAGTTTTTCTGGGAGTGCAAGAAGCAGAGCATTAAACCGTTGCTCGGGGTCGAGGCCTACGTCGCGCCCCAGGGGATCCACAAGCGAGGCGGCCGGGCGGATAACGAACAGTTCCACCTGCTGCTGCTCGCCAAGGACCTGGAGGGATACAAGAACCTCAGCCGCCTCTCGACGATCGCCGCGCTGGAGGGCTACTACTACAAGCCGCGCATCGACCACGAACTTCTGCGCAAGCACAGCCAGGGCATCATCGGCACCAGCGCCTGTCTCGGCAGCGAGGTCTGCCAGGAGCTGATGAAGGGTAACTACGAGCGGGCGCAATACATCGCGGGGATGTACTCCGAGATCTTTGGGGAAGGGAACTACTTCATCGAGCTCCAGGACCACCGGCTTCCCGAGCAGGCGGCGATCAAGGACGATCTGCTCAAGATCTCCCGCCAGCTGAACCTTCCCTGATCGCCACGAACGACGCCCACTACCTGTGCAAGGGGACGCGCAGCCCCACGACGTCCTTCTCTGCATCCAGACCGGCGAGCTCGTGGCGAACGAGAAGCGGATGAAGTTCGCCACGGACGAGTTTTATCTTAAGTCCCAGCAGGAGATGTCCGCTCTGTTCGCTGACACGCCCGAGGCGCTGGAAAACACGGCGATGGTAGCCGCGATGTGCAACGTGGAGCTGGACAAGCAGCGCGCGCCAATGCCGCAGCCCGACGTCCCCGAGGGGATGACGAGCAAGCGGTACCTGCGGCACCTCGCCGAAAAGGGACTGAAGGAGCGCTCGAAGGAGCCCGAGGCAGCTTTGGCGCGCCTCAACTACGAGTTGGAGGTTATCGAGAAAACGGGCTTTGAGGACTACTTCCTGCTCGTGAAGGAGTTCGCCCAGGCCACCCGCGACCGAGGGATCTACTTTCGGGTGTCAGGGTTCCGCGGCCGGCTCGCTCGTGTCGTACACGATCGGGATCACCGACGTGGACCCGATTGAATACGATTTGACCTTCGAGCGGTTTCTGAACCCCGAGAGGATCTCCATGCCGGACATCGACATGGATTTCGAGGACGCGCGGCGTGACGAGATCATCCAGTGGGTGACCGAGAAGTACGGCAAGGACAAGGTCGCGCAGATTGTGACCTTTGGGACCCTTGGCGCGAAGGCGGCCATCAAGGACTGCGGGCGCGTCCAGGGCTACACCCTGCAGGAAACGGACCGCCTCTGCAAGACGATCCCGACGCTCCCCGGCTGGAGCATCGACCGTGCCTACAAGGAGATCGCGGAGTTCCGCTCGATGGTCGATGGCGACCCAAGGCTGAAGAGCCTGGTGGAGACCGCCAAGTCCGTGGAGGGGATCTCGCGCCACGCGGGCGTCCACGCGGCAGGGATCGTCATCAGCCGCGAGCCACTCGTCGAGTACGTGCCACTTTACCGAGGGAACGACGGGCAGGCCATTACCGCGTTCGAGATGGGCATTCTCGAGAAGATGGGTCTGCTGAAGATGGATTTTCTGGGCCTGTCGAACCTGACGGTGCTCGCGAAGTGCGTCGCGAACATCAAGCGAACCCGGGGGACCGACGTTAACATCCAGAACATCCCCGAGGACGATGCCAAGACGTTCGACCTCATCGGACGCGGCGAGACGACGGGAATCTTCCAGCTAGAGGGCGGCGGCATGACCCGCTGGGTGCAGCAGCTCAAGCCGAACACCATCCGGGAGCTCGCGGCGATGATCGCGCTCTACCGTCCTGGGCCGATGGAGCACATTCCCCGCTTTATCGACACCAAGTACGGCCGCCTGAAGGCGCAGTACCTGGACGAGCGGATGCGGCCCATCCTGGAGGAGACGTACGGGATCATCGTCTACCAGGACCAGGTGCTTAAGCTCGTTCAGGCCATCGCCGGCTTCAGCCTCGGCAAGGCGGATATTCTTCGCCGCGCCATGGGGAAGAAGGACGCCAAGGCGATGGCGAATATGAAAGTGGAGTTCCAGGACGGCACCACCGCCGCGGGGATCGACATCGAGGCCTCGGACAAGATCTGGGAACTGCTCCTTCCGTTCGCCGGATACGCCTTCAACAAGGCCCACGCGGTGTGCTACTCCATCCTCGCCTACCAAACGGCGTACCTGAAGGCGAACTTCCCGGTGGAGTACATGGCGGCTCTGCTCGCCGTGTACCGTTCGAAGGAGGATAAGGTCACGAACTTTATCGAGGAGTGCCGGCGGCAGAAGATCCCCGTGCTGCAGCCGGACGTGAACTGCTCGCTCGCCGACTTTTCCATCGAGACCTTAGCTAGTGAGAAGTCGTTGCCGGGGGCGGCCGCGATTCGCTTCGGGATGGCCGCGATCAAGGGAGTGGGCGAGGGGGTCGTCGAGGCAATCATTAAAGAGCGGGAGGAGGCCGGACCGTTCCGTCACCTGTACGAGTTCTGCGACCGCGCGCGGCCCCTTGGCGTCAACCGGATGGCCCTCGAGGCGCTGATCCGAGGAGGGGCGCTGGACGGCATCGACCGCAACCGACGCAAGCTTCTGGACACCGTGGAAGGGGCTCTCGCCTACGCCGAGTCCCAGAACCGCTCGCGGCTCGCCGGCCAGGACTCCCTCTTCGAGGGGGACAGCAAGACGACCCAGGTGGCGTATCCGGTCCTGCCCGATACGGAGATGCCGACCAGGAGCGAGAACCTGGCGATGGAGAAGGAGGTGCTCGGCATCTACGTCTCGGACCACCCGCTGCGCGGACACGAACGTATGATCGCGCAGAGCGCGAGCCACACCTGCGGACTCGTTTCGGAGCTTGAGGAGAACACGTTCGTGCGACTCGCCGGCGTCATCGCCGCCTTTCGCACCATCGTCACCAAAGCGAAGGGCGAGAAGATGGCTTCGCTGGTCTTGGAGGACTTCAGCGGGCAGGTGGGCCTCATCGCATTTCCCGCGACCTACGCCAAGCTCAAGGACGCCCTCATCAAGGACACCGTCGTCACCGCGGCGGGTTACGTCATGTTTCGGGAGATGCGAGGCGAGAGAAGCGTCGAAATCCGCCTGGAGGAGGTCAAGCCGCTGGAGCCCACCCTCGAGCTCGGATACACCGGAGGTGGGGGCGCGGCCGGAACCGTGCGGCTCTCCATCTGGCGAGCGACTGAAAAGCAGATGCACCGTCTCCGGCAGCTCGTCGAGGCTCACCCGGGCGACTACGAGATGGTCATCCAGATCATGCACCCCGGGGGCATGGTTCCGATCTTCCTCACGCACCATGTCAATCCTACGGAAGTCTTCAGAAAGGCGGCTTGCGAAGGGCTGGCGCGGTGCGAGATGGAGGTCGAGCATGGGGAGGATGGCCCGGGAAAAGTCCCACGGGCGATGGAAAGGCCACCTGAGCGCGTACCGGTATAGAGAGCTATGAGAAAACTGTTCCTGCCCCTTCTCCTCGCGCTGACCCCTGTTGGTCTCGCCCAGAAGCCGAACACGTTCGATCTGCACGCGGCCAACGTCGTTCTTCTGCAAAGCAAGCCTATCCAAAAGGAGATCGGTCTCACCCAGGCGCAACGGGACAGGATGAACGTCTTGCCCGCGCGCACAAAGCCAAGGTCGATGCCTACGTCGAAGGCCCGAAGGCGAACAAGCCGGCCCCCGCGACGCCGGCGGATCCACGGCTGCTCGCCCTGTTTCAGGAGCTCAAGAAGAACGTTCTCGCTCAGCTCAGCGCGACGCAGCTCAGCGCCTCCGGGAGGTCTCGCTCCAGCAGGTCAAGCTCACGGCGCTCATGGACGCGGTTGTGGCTCGCCGCGTGGGCATGAGTGACCCCCAGCTTAAGTCGTTCCGCGCCGCTTACGGCGCCGGGCAGCAACAGATATACGCCGTGGAACGGGCGGCGGCGGCTCCGATCTTAAACAAGTACAAGGGCATGAAGCCCAAGGACCAGGCCGAGCGGGACCGGATTACCAAGCAGGTAACGGCGGAACTCAAAGCGGCGAGCGCCAAGATTCGGCCGAGGATCATCGCCATCATCAAGAGCACGGAGAAGAAGCTCCAGGGAATCATGACGGCCCCGCAGAGGAAGACCTTTTTGGCGCTCCAGGGAAGCCGTTCGTTCTCAAGGCCTAGTCGTTTCCACTCCTATGAATCGTCTATCCATCCTCGTCCTCTTCCTGTTCTTCGTCGCCGCCGCCGGCCACGCGCAGACGGAGGAGAAGGCGTACGCGCGGTTCGACCGGGCCGGGGCCATCATGGCGGTGCGCGCAGCGTTCAGGCGGAGCTCAAGGTCACCGCGACGCAAAGCGTGGACTTCCTTGGGCCTACACACCAGCTACCGCGGGATCAGCAAGGGGTGTACGAAGCGTGGACGAAGGACATCGAGCCGGAGCGCGCCCCGCTCTACCAGAAGCGGCTTGAAGGACTGAGCACGGCTCTCGCCGACGCTGTTCTGAAGATCCTGAACGATGAACAACGGCTCCGACTGCGTCAGATCGTTCTCCAACAGACAGGCGCCGAAGCTCTGGAAGACAAGTCGCCCACAAGGAGCTTGGACAACGAAAGAGCAGGCTCTGCAGGTGGCCGGGCTGTTCGAAAGCTGCGCAAGCAGATGGCGGACTACGAGGCCGCAGTTCAAAAGAGCTCGATGCGTTTCCCCAGCCGACGAGCTTTGAGGAAGCGCAGGCGTACCAACTCAAGCGGATGGAGATCGAGGAAGGCATGACGGCCGAAGCCGCCGCCGGGAAAGTCCCGCCGGGACACGGATGTCGTGCGGCGCTGGCCGTGCTCAAGCCAGCCCAGAGGGAGAAGTGGAACGCGCTCTTGGGCAAGCCGTTTAGGCTGTCGCAGCGGTAAAACAAACGCAACCCGCACAACGGATCGCGCGTACCAGGTTCATGTTGCTACCGAAGCTCGCCTTGGCGTTAGCCTTTGTCGCGTCGGCAGGTGCGTCATCGGCGGAGCCCCGAAGCAAGCACGCACGGCCGGTAACTGTTCAGCTTCCAGAGACTCGTCGCGGGAACCCTGGGCAGGGAAGACGTCAGGCGGGAACTTCGGGTGACGGCGCGCCAGTGGAAGAGCATGAGCCCGCAGTCCCGCGGCGCCAAGGCGATGATGAACGAGCTGTACGCCGGCATGGCGAAGAAGCCTTACAGCATTACCGATGCGCGTCGGCTTCAGATCTTGGACGCGGTAGGCGAAGAGGGGGCGGGGCGCGCCCTCGCCATCCTGACGCCGGGCCAAAGGAGGCGTCTTGAGGAGATCACGCTTCAGTTGTATCCGACCATGTCCCTGGTGCGCGTCGTGGTGGCCGCCTTGGGCTGAGCCCAACTCAGCAGATGAGATGTATCGATCCGAAAGTCTCTCGTCGACAAGATAAACAGAGACCAGGCGCGGATTGCCAGTGCCCGCCTGCGCGACGTTCGACGTGAAATGCGGCGCTTAAACCCGCAGGACTCTCTTACGTTGCCCTTCTACTCGCCGGCCGAGTTGAAGAAGCGGGCCAACCGTCATAACGCGACGGTGGAAGCCGCCGATCGACGGGCCTACGCGAAGATGCTCAAGGGTCATGACACCCGTCCAGCGGGCGAAGTGGACGCAGCTGCAGGGGCGCCGCTTCAAGCACAGCGGGAACCTCTATGTGAAATACTGATTCGGGGGCCGACCCCGGGGCGGAGAGGTACCCTCAGCTGTAATGTCGCTCGCCCACAAGATCGCTCCAGTCTCGCGTGCAACCTCGACTTCGAAGACCTGCCGGCGGAGGCCACGCACGAGGGTTAAGCGCCGCCTCATCGACTCGATGGGCTGCGCGATGGGCGCTTGGACCGCCGAGCCGGTCAAGATCGCGCGCTTACCTTCGCGAGCGCTATTCCACGAGTGAGATCGGAGCGACGGTCGTGGGTACGCGGCACGAGAGCACCCTGGAGCTCGCGGCGTTCGCCAACGGCACGATGTTTCGGTACCTGGACTACAACGACACTTACCTGAGCAAAGAACCCGCTCATCCGAGCGATACCTGGCCGCACCTTGGCCGTCGCCGACGCCTTTGGCTGGAGCGGGCGCCGACGTCATCCTCGGCACGGTCGTCGCCTATGAGGTGCAGTGTCGTCTTTGCGACGCCTACTGATCCGCCTCGCGCGGCTTTGGGACCACGTCACCTATGGCTCCTTCTCCACCGTGGCCGGCTGCGGCGCGATGCTGGTGTTCGATGAGGAGACCATGGTGCACGCGCTGGGGCTCGCGGGAGTGCCCATCAACGCGATGCGGCAGACGCGCGCAGGTGAGCTATCCATGTGGAAGGGCTGTGCGTTTGCCAACGCATCCCGCAACGGTTTCTGCCACGCTCCTCGCCCACATGGGGCTTACCGGAGCGTCTCAAGTGTTCGAGGGCAGATGGGGTTCTTTAACGAGGTCTGCGCCGGCGACGACTTCGATATCGAAATGTTTGGGGGAACGGCGAGCCGTTCATGATCAACCGCACTTACATCAAGAAGTATCCGGCGGAGTACCACAGCCAGAGCGCCATCGACGCGGCGGAGGAGATTCCTCGCCGAACGCGGGCGGTTGTTTATCCCGGACGAGGTCGAGGATATCGAGATCGCAACCTTCAACGCCTCGTATGATCATCGGCGGCGAGCCGGAGAAGTGGCGGCCGCAGAGCCGCGAAACGGCCGACCACTCGCTCCCCTACATCACCTGCGCCGCACTCGCCGACGGCGCGGTGACTCTCGAAACCTACGACGAGCGCCGCTTCCGCGATGAGAACCTGCTCTCGCTCGTGGCGAAGACGCGCGTCGTGCCCGACGAGGAGCCGAACCACATCTACCCGGAGGGGGTATCCCGAATCGCCTTCGCGTGAAGCTGAAGGACGGGACCACCTTCGAGAGCCGAGTGGACGCGCCTTCCAGGCTTCGCCTGAACCCGATGAGCGACGTCGCGGTGGGGGACGAAGTTTCGCACCATGGCCGACCGGCCTCTGGGACAACGGCGCCGACGAAGCCTTGGCCGTGATGTGGGACTTGGACGATCAGGATCTGGCCGAGGATCTTCGCGGCCATGGTGGTATAGCCAGCGGCCGCCAAGTTTCGGGAGTTGGAGGAAGGAAAAAGGCTACTCATTCTGGCCGTCACGGCGGGCGACAGCCTGTCAGGGCTGCCGGACCTGCTCTGCACCTTGGTTGAAGAGGGCCGGACGTGATCGAGGTCGAGGTCGCCCTTCGACCCGCTGAAGAAGGGCGACGGTTGAGAACGGCCAGCGCTCGCTGGACGCGGACGACGCCTCGCCGGTCTGGACGCCGTCCGCACGGCGGCACCGGAGGTGTGGTCGTGATGATGGGCCACTACAACACGGTTCTTCGTGCAGCCTCCCCGCGTACGCCGCCTGGCGCGCGAGGCGGGGATCAGCGGCACGATCATCAGCGACCCCGTGCCGGACGAGGCGGGCGATTGGGCGGAGGCCAGCGGGGCAGCGGGGCTGGCTACGGTGTCTTCGCCGCTCCGACGAGCACGCCGGAGCGGCTGGAACAGGTCTGCCGCCGCTCGACCGGCTTCGTGTATGCCGTTCCCCGCACAGGAGTGACGGGCGCGGCCGAGGTGCCTCTTCAGGTGCAGGACCTTGTTGCCCGCATCCGCGCCCAGACGAGCACCCCGGTGTGCGTCGGTCAGTTCTCCGGCCGGGAGCACGTGCGGATGGTCTGCGAAGGCTGACGGCGCGGTCGTGGGCAGTTGGCTGTGGATCTTCTGCACCGCGAATGGCGGGCAGGGGCGGGTCGGGCGGCCATCGCCGAGGCTGTCGCCGAGCTGGCAGCCACTCGGGGATGATTCTCCTGCCGCCCGGCCCCTGCATGATCAGTGAGAGCGTCCGGCAGGCGGCGGCCATACCCGATCTCAACCCCCGGGATCGGTGCCTGCGCTCGGCGGTGAAGCAGAAGGAACAGCTGCTTCGGGTGTACGCGGGTACGGAGACGCTGGACGCCGTACTGATCAGAGGATCGGGAACCGCCGCCGAGCGAGGAGATGATCACCTACTGCGTTGAGCAGGGGCCCTGGCCGATCCTCGAGAACGGCTACTGCAACCGGACGGCTGCCGGAGAATCCAGGAGCGAAGGTTTCCGCTGTCTACGGCGCAAGGGCGTCCTGCCGGAGCGCTTCTTCCAGGTGAGCAACGTAAGTCCTGCGGCGCTCCTCTGGACGCCTGACTCAGCGTGCTGCAGGATCTGGCCGCTTAGATCGGTCAGCCCACGAGGGCGAACTATTTCGGCGGGCGTAGAAGAACCTCGTCTTCCTGGAGCGGCTTGCCCGTGGGGATGCCGAGAACACTACAAGGACCTCCTCGTTCGACATATGGTCGATCTTCTTGCCGTTACGTCTCGCGTGCGTGATCTTCGCCCGCGTTGTTCGTCACCGATCCGCCCATCCTGGCGGAACTCGGCGCGAACGCCACGTGCCGAACGCCGTCCCGCTCAAGCCTGTCCGCTGGGTCGCCTTCGTCGTGGAGCCTGCCCTCCTTCATAGAGGGCAGACGGCCTGCGCCGTCGCCCCCGGTTGTGCGGTTGAACTCGCTTAACCGCCCGGCTACCGTGAACTGGTTGTCGATCTTCGAATTCCCCTTACCCGCGGTGGCTTCCGCCAGGGTCTGCGCCTGCTTCTTCTGATCCTCGCTCGGGACGCTGCCCTTCAGGGTTACAACCTTGGTGTCGCCGTTGGTGTCTACGTCGATGTCCGTGATCTTGAGATCCGCCGCGTTGACGAGGGCGGTCTTGACCTTGAGGGTCATATCGCCGCCGGAAATGGCGTCGCCGACTGGCTTGACCGCTTCCTTCGTCTCCTGCTTGATCTCCGAGCCGACGGCCTCGGCGGTTTCACCGACCTTTTCGGCACCTTCCTCTACCTTCTCGACGTTACGCTGTGTGTCCTCGGACACACCTTCGGCCGTCTGCTTGCAGCCGACGAGCCCAAGGGCCATGATCGCCACTAGGGCGGCGATGTAGAACTTAATGTTCATGTGATTCTCTCCTCCTGTTGTAAGTTGCCTCCGCAAGCGCTCTTGTTCGCTGCGGTAGAGAACATTCTAGCACCGGTTCAGAAGCCTGATGGCGGTCGACCGTACCACCCACACAACCTAACGCGGGCCCGGACGGGTACCGGGCCCGCTCGGCGAGGTGAGAATTATCGGGCGTAGTATTCGACGACCTGCTGCTCTTGGAAGAACTTGGGGAAGTCCTCGCGCTCCGGCAGGGCGATGATCTTTCCGCGGAAGTTCTGCACGTCCGGCTCGATGTAGGCGGGAACGGCCGCGCCCTCATAGTGGTTCGTCCGGGCCATGCTCCGGCTTACCTCCCGGTCGCGGACCTCCAGCGTGTCGCCGACCTTCAGCAGGAAGCTCGGGATGTTCACCACGCGGCCGTTGACCAGGATGTGGCAGTGGGAGACCATCTGGCGCGCCTGGAAGATCGTGCGGGCGTAGCCCATGCGCCACACGGCCGTGGCCAATCGCAGCTCCAGCAGGCGAAGGAAGTTCAGGCTGGTGTTGCCCGACATCCGCTGGGCCTTGCGGAAGGTGTTGGCGAACTGCTTCTCCAACATGTTGTAGTACCGACGGATGACCTGCTTGGCGAGCAGCTGCTCGCCGTACTCGGACTGCCGTCGATCCTTCAGGTTGGGGCCGTGCTGACCCAGGGGGTAGGGGCGCTTCGTGCTGGGGCACTTGGGCATGCCCCAGATGCTGAAGCCCACAGTGCGGCTAATGTCGGTCTTCCTTCCTCGGTACGTCGCCATAATATCCGGTTTCCGCAAGGCGCAAGGCTCTGCAGAGCCTTCATAATACCTTACGTCTCATGACCCCACTTCTCCTCGCCGCCGCCATCGCTGCGCAAGCGGATTTCGTTTCCGTGATCAACCGCCCGATCCTCTTTCCGAAGCCCGGTCAGGAGACGGTCCTGGAGTTCCCGGACGTGCGGAAGGGGGGCGATTTTCAGGAAGCGATTCCCTCCTGGAACGTCGAGTCCCCGCTGCGGGGCGCGCTGAAGGTGGAGATGCGCGCGCGGGGCGAGGGGTTCGAGACGAAGTGGTACACGCTCGCCCAATGGTCGGCCGACGGAACTTCGGCTCCCCGCGTCAGCGTGGAAGGGCAGAAGGACGACGACGGGAACGTCCTGACGGACACCCTGCGCCTGAAGAAGCCTGCCGCTAGCTGGGACTTGCGCGTAACGCTGCGAACTCTATCCGAGGGGCCGCGCCCCCGCCTGAAGCTCCTCACGGTCGCGCTGTCCGGCGCGGAAGACGGAGCGGAAGCAAAGCCGTACAAGGCCGTCTGGGGGAAGGTGATCGAGGTTCCGCAGCGCGCGCAGGGCAACTACCCCGGCGGGGAAGTTCTGTGCAGCCCGACGTCCCTCTCAATGGTTCTAGCGCACTGGTCGAGGGTCCTGGGCCGGCCGGAGTTGGACAAGGACGTGCCCGAGGTTCAGGCGGGCGTCTGGGACGCCGTCTATGAAGGAGCGGGTAACTGGCCCTTCAACGCGGCGTACGCGGGCTCGCTGCCCGGGATGCAGGGGTACGTCGCACGCCTGCGCTCCATCGCGGAGCTCGAGGGCTGGATCGAGGCGGGCATCCCCGTGATCTGCTCGGCGCCCCTGTCGCTGCTCCGCGGCGAGACCCCCGGTCGGGACAGCGGACACCTGGTCGTCCTCGTCGGCTTTACCAAGACGGGGGACCCGGTGTTCAACGACCAACCGGCGGTGCGGTCGTGGTCGTGGTCGACGCCGGTGGGGCGGTGGTGGTCGTACTGGCGCAGTTCAGACACACCGTCTGCCTCGTCTGCCGGAGAACGCGACCGTGCCGAAGGACTCCGTCGTCCGCGGGACCGCCAAGCGGTAGCCCGACTACGACCAAGGAGGGGATGGCCAGCGGCGCGCGGACTTGAACCGCGGACCTAACAGGTATGAACCGTTCGCTCTAACCAGCGGGCTACATGCCGCTGGCTCTGCTCTGGTATGGAACGTTGAGACGCTTTGCCGCAGCGGGCATACTTGCTCAGTGCTCGCTAAGCGCGGCTTCTATACGCTTCAAACGCCACCCTCTGTCGCGCGGACCAGAGCGCGCTCCCCGCGAGGCGAGGACGCGTTGAAGGGCTAACAGCGCTGCTCAGCCGCTTCCCCGGGGATAGGAACCCGCCCGGGTTCTGCGGACGGGTGGAGCATACGACGTCCCCGGCCGCCTGCAGGTGGACTGCTCAAGAGCTTCAGGCGCCGGGCAGGCGCGCGCTACGTTGTCTGACGACGGCGCTCACGAGTCAGGACGTCGGCGAGTTGGTCTTCCGAGAGGGACGGAGCAGCTCCTGTACGTGCGGGCAAACGATCTCGGTGTCCGGATCGCGCACCACTCGTTCGACCTTGCTTTCGACGTGCCGAACAAGAAAGCGACGATTCGAGATGCGCGTCCTCTCCGAACCGGCTCCCGCGCCGGTGTCTTCCTCTTCCGCATGAGCCCGGTCTATCGTGTCTCCAGCCATCACGGACGAGGCTGGCGCGCCTGTTACATTCAACAGGCCGGTGGCACGGTAATGCTGGGCGATCCTTCTACGCGTCCTCTCTCACCCCCGCCCGCTCTGGCCAGTGGGTGAAGTGTCGCGCGTTCGGCATTCAGCACCCTCGAGATGACCCTCAGAGTCGAGGCAGCCATCATCGGTCCTGCCGCAGGCACTGCTCACCATCGACGTCGTCACAGACGAAGCGGGCGCGCACCGTCACGTTGGTGGCCGGATCGATGAAAGTCCGTATGGCGAAGGGTAATCGCCGTCAGTCTCAAAGCCATCGATCCAGGCTGTCGACTCGCGACAAGGTCACCGTCCCCAGCCGAACAACTGCGTACACCCGTCACCCTGCTCGGCGGTCGTCCCGACAAACCGGGCTACGCCGGGATGTCGAAAGCCCCAAGGGCGACGCTCACCAACGACTACTGGTACCCGATGATCGCGCGCCAGCCGCGCCTTGCACGACATCCGCGATCCGCTCGCCAAAGGCTGGACGGCCGTGGGCCAGGGGGAGCAGGTTTCGATGGAGGAGACCGAAGCCGGCCGCGTCACCCAGTACCGCATGGACCTGCCCGTCGTCTACCAGCATCTCGGCTGGGCCGTACCACACGTTCTCGCAGACCATCTGAGCCGGCGCTTCACCGTCTGGAGCCCGCGGATGACGGAGGAGCAGATGCGGCTCCAGACGGAGCTATGCCGCGCCGATCTTGCAGTTCTGCGAGGAGAAGTTCGGGAAGTACCCGTTCAGCAGCTGCGGCGCGCTCGACAGCCCGAACTACCGGCGGCGGCGCGCTGAGCCTGCTCTATACGCGACATGCGGCAGCGGTCTCCCGTCGGAAGACGCCCATGGGCCAACCCACGTGGTGAAGGCGGGATCGTGAACAACACCTATCTCGACAGCTTCTGGAACGAAAACATGCGTCTTCTCCCGACGGCCTGTACAACCGGGAGGGTCCCGATCGGCAAGGTGGAGGAGAAAAGCTGGCGTTCGTTCAGGACGGCGCCGCGGATGCTGCGTACCATGCCGTCGCCCGAGCAGGTGCCGACGCTGGCTTCGATCGCGAAGCTCGCTGAAGATACGGCAAGGGCAAGGTGCTCCAGATGCTCGAGAAGACCTTATCGGCACGGAAAACGTCGTGCGCGCAATGCGCGGCGGGCCCAGGCGGAAGCGGGGAAGGCGAGCGGGTGGCCACCAGTTCGAGGCGGTCGTTCTCAGCTCTTCTGAAAGAATCTGCGCGGGTTCTTTAACGATTGGATCGAGAACCCGGCGCGTCGTTCAACGTCGGCGACGTCTCCGGCTCGGGCGCGGTGACCTTCCAGTTGCGGTTCAAGGGCACTCCTTCCGCCAGCTGCGCTCGACGTGATGCTGGAGTACCCCGACGGCAGCGGGCGTTTCACGCGCTGGACGTTCAGCAGGGCACCCTCTCCGTGCCTTCCGTCCGTAAGCCTGTCCTGCTGTCTGTAGACCCGTGGCGCGGCGCTGCGCCAAGTGAACGGGGACGAGGCTCCCCGGAGGCTCGGGACCTACCGCCAGAACGCTCGGCGGTCCGGTAGACCCGGCGCAGCCTTACTGCCTCATCGGTTTCGAAGAGCCAACGGGCATCGTCAGAAGTTCCAGTCGACCTGAACGGCACGTTCCTCATCAGCCGCGACACCTTTCGATCGCAAGTCCCTCTGCGACAAGGTCGGCTTTGCGGTGGGGACAGCCTCGCCTACCGGGGCGCCGATCGGCCTCCGAAGGAGCCGCTCGCCTGGTGGACCTTGGCGGCAGCAAGCAGTGCGCCATCGGAATGGGCCCGGACCCGACGGCGACCCCATCCAGGGCGGGCGCGGCTGGCGCTGACCCCGGACGACCTTGGTCGGTTCCTCGGGGGCGTGACGGAGCTAAGCGACAAGGGCACTCATCGTTCCGGCTCCTGGTTCGCTGCCGTCCGGTTGTTCACCAGCGGCGAGGGCTGTCGAACCGCGCTCCAGCGTCCAATCGCCTCGCTGCCGGTCCTCAGTTCGAGACCTCGCCCTGCGCCCGCGCTTCGGCCAGCGTATCGAAGTCGAGGTCGGCGATGACGACGCCTTCCTCGTTGAGGAAGGTCTCACAGGCTTTGCAGCTTCCGGCCGAAGGCAGCTCGACGCTCGCGCGATGATGGCGCGGAACCGTAGGTGGTTGGTACCGGCTCGCGCCCCAGGTCCCCGACGAGCGAGGAATGGACGACAAGTTCTGGTTCTCAACGGCCGTGCGAGACGGCTCGCGCACGCGCTGAAGCCTCTTCTTGTTCCGTCCAAGAGGGAACGCGGTGGATCAGCACACCAGTTCGCCAACACCGCCCGCCTCGAAGAACTCACTGTCGTAGCAGACGGTGACGCCTAGGTTTGCGGGGAGGCGTGCCAGACCCCGGCCCCGGGGAAGCAAGCCAGACGTCTGCTCGTGGCCGCGTCGAGTTGTTCTTCTCGGCGAAGGCAAGCTCATGACGAAGACAAACGGCACTGCGTTCTTGATCCTCATCGGTCTCCTTGAGCAGGCCCCCGACGATAATCGTACTTTATTCGGCTGATACGGCGTACCCGGTCCTCGATTCGCCCCGCATACTGCGCCAGATATTTCGCCGCATCTTCCGTCTCCAGATCGGGGGCCAACGGAGAAGCTCCATCACGAAGCTCCGGAAATACCACGACCTGCGCCTCGTCGTGCGCCTCGCGAACGAGGTCGTGAAGTGCGCAAAAACACTTGCTGTCACTCCGCGTGGCGGAATCTTCGGGCGACGATGCGACACAGGCTCATGGGTTCCCGCCAAGACGGCAACAACCGACTCCGGGTCCGGCATAGCTTCTGAATCACGCCCCCCGGGAGCAAGCCGTACCGCAGCAGGGCGTCGAGGTCCCGATCCGTCGTCTCGCCTCACTGCCGATTCTACGTAACCCTCCGCCGTGGCTATCCCTGATGCCGCGAAGCGGATGCAACGAGCCGTTCGTACCGGTTGAGACCGGGTCGCCGGACGGTGAAGCGCCGCTCGGCGTAAGCTGACAACGCCCTGCCGCAGAGCTGATGCCGTGATGTCCAGGCCGTAGAGCGTCGTGCCGTGCATGTGATTACGAAGGACCACCGACGGTCCGCCCCCATGAAGTGCGACTGCCAGCGCTCTTCGGAAATCACCTCAGTTGCTGCAACTTCCACGACTTGCTGCCGCCAGCTTCGGCCACAAACTGGCCCTCGGGGAAACAGGCGGACGTGCGTCCTTAGGTGTCAGGGTCCCAGTGCAGGTCTTCGGAAAAAGGGGAGGAAGAACTATCCTTCTGCAGGGCGACAGCAGCCTCACCATCATCCCGCGCCGCATGGGGCGAATCAGGACTTCGCTCATAACCGAACGCCGAGTCTCAAGCAACCGTGCGGGATCTTCCTCGTCCGTACTCGACGGTGATACGTCCGCCGCGAATCACAGCCGGAGCACCGAGATGCTCACGCAACGCTTCCTCAAGCACATGGGTGTCCGACCACCGGCTGCGGAGCCGGTCGCGGCGACGCCGGCGGTTTGAGCTTGGCCGCGCTCGACCTCGCGCACGGAAGGCCCTTTTCAGGTGCCGTCGTAGACGCCGGCAACGCTGTCCTCGCGGTCGAGGGCGAGGGTGCGCGCGCGCGTAGCCCTCGGTCCGCCGCTTCTTCGAGGTCCCTGCTGGATGCGCTCCAGGGCGGATGAGCCGCACCGTGTTCGCGACGGCGGTGCGCGGTTGCCTACCTTGTCCGCCACCTCTTCCTGGGTCATGCCGAGCTTTCAGTCCATCGGCCGCCGATAGGCCGTGCGCACTCCATCGGATTGATGTCCTCGCGCTGGATGTTCTCCGGCGAGCGCGATCTCCAACGACGCTTGACGCCTGCCGGCCGAACGGAGGGTAATGGGGACGACCTCTAGCCCTGCCAACTGTGTGGCCCGCAGGCGGCGCTCCCTGGCGATGAGCTCGTACTTGCCCTCGCTCAGGGGGCGCACGACCAGCGGTTGAAGGATGCCGCACTCCTTAATCGACTCGGCGAGCTCGGCCAGCGCCTCGTCGTCGAAGTGGGTCCTCGGCTGGCGGGCGTTGGGCACGATCGCGTCGATCGCCGCTTCGGCGGGCGCGGCGTCGTACTGCTCGGCGATGAGCTGGGAAAGTCCTTTACCTAGCGAGCGGCGCACTCTTGAAGCACCTCATCCACGAATTGGAGATAGGCTCCCGCGCCCTTGGAGGCGGGGAAGCGGCTGACGGCAGGCTCGCCGAAGCTGGGCGATTCGCTCAATCGTACGTTGCGGGGGATCACGATCGTGGACACCTTCTCTCCAAAGTAGTCGCGCACCTCCTGCGCCACCTGGCCCGTGAGCCGGTTGCGGGCATCCACCAGCGTCAGCAGGACCTTGGCCACGCGGAGCGGGGGGTTGATCCGCCGCCGCACGACCTCCACGGTACGCAAAAGCTGACTGAGGCCCTCCAGCGCGTAGAACTCGCACTGCATCGGAACGAGCACGCCGTCGGCCGCGGCGAGAATGTTGATCGTGAGCAGCCCAAGAGACGGCGGAGCATCCATGACGATCCAGTCGTACTCGTCCCGAACGTGGGCGAGCGCTTCGCGCAGGATCGTCTCCTTGCCCACCGCCCCCAGCAGAATCGGCTCCGCACCCGCTAGGTCCAGCGTCGCGGGAATAAGGTGGAGATGGTCGCTCGCACGTACGATCGCGCGCTTCACGATATCAGGATCGTCCGGATTGTCTACGGCGTGCTCGAAGACGTCGTAGAGCGTTGCCTGGACGCTGGCCTTGTCGACACCGAGGCCGGTGGTGGCGTTCCCCTGCGGGTCGCAGTCCACGAGCAGCGTCCGCCGCCCGCGCAGGGCGAGGGCGGCGGCGAGATTGACCGCGGTGGTGGTCTTGCCCACGCCCCCCTTCTGGTTCACGACCCCCCAGGCTGGCACGACTGGATTATGACTGAGGGAGAGGGCGTTAGGCGTTGGGGCGTTGGGCGTTGGGAGGGAGCTTTTTCCCCAACGCCCTAACGCCCTCTCCCCTACGCGTCCGCTTCGACGGGCTCTTCGGCCTCGGGCGCTTCGGCGACGGCTTTGGCGACCGGCGCCTTGCGCTTCTTGGGCGCGCCGGTGCCGGTTTCGATGCCAACGGCGCCTTCCGTGAAGGCGGCCTTGACCTTGATGCGGCGGCTGGTGTCCCCGCCGGCGATCGTGGCCCAGTTCGCGCGGTCGAGCGCCCACTGCCAACCGATGTCGGTGCTGGCATAGGAGAACTCGACCCCTTCCTGGAGGATGTCGCTCAGGAGAGTCTTGAGGTCGTTGCGACCTTCCAGGAGGGCTTCGCCGGCGCTCAGGTTCGGCATGAGGCCCAGCGAAATGGCTACCGGTTCCTCTTCCGCGGCGGCGGCCTTGGTCGGCTTCTTGGTCACCGCGCCCTCCAGGGCCTCGGTAACGGACCTGATGTGGGGCACCATCGCCATCGTCAGCTTCTCGTAGTCTTCGGGCCACGTGTACTGCTCGCCTTCGTAAAGGGCGAGCGCGTGACGTCCGGTTAGGGTGAGGGCGGTAACGAGAAGTGCGGCGTCGGCAGGCGGAAGGTTCGAGTGAATCTTCCGTAGGGCGTCGAGGGCGCTCTCGAGCTTAGTGAGCTGGCAGGTAAACAAACGGAGCCTCCTTGCGAAAGGCGGCACGCGGGGGCACGTGCGCCATAATGCGACAGTTTACCTTCGGAGGGTTGCAGCTTGAGAAAGGAGCATTTGGCGTGGTTCGTGTTGGCGGCGTTGGTCGCGGGATGTTCGCCGCCGGAGTCGGGGAAGGCGGGGCAGGGAACAGGATCGGGTAAGGGGGCCAAGGGTCTCGTTGTCGGCATCGTCTTCGACAGCGGCGGCCGTGGCGATAAGTCGTTCAACGACAGCGCCTGGGCGGGCATCGAGCGTGCGTCGAAGGAGCTTGGGGTCACGGCAAAGCCGGTGGACAGCCGGACGGAAACCGACTACGAGAACAATATCCGAACGATGGCCGAAGGGGGAGCGAACGTCGTATTCGCGGTGGGCTTCGCGCAGCAAAGGGCGGTCGAGGCCGTCGCGCCGCAGCACCCGGGCGTCAAGTTCGCCATCGTCGACGCGGTCGTAGAGGCGCCGAACGTGCGCTCGCTCGTCTTCGCGGAGGAGCAGGGAAGCTATCTCGCGGGCTACCTCGCCGCCCTGGTGAGCAAGACCGGCAAGCTTGGCTTTGTGGGAGGCAAGACCGGCCCTCTCATCAAGAAGTTCGAGGCCGGCTACACAGCGGGAGCCAAGGCGGCAGACCCGGACATCCAGGTGCTGCCTCCGAAGTACACGGAAAGCTGGGATGACGTGAGCCTCGGCAAGCAGGCCGCCAACGTGCTGTTCGACGGGGGCGCGGACATCGTGTATCACGCCGCGGGACGCTGCGGACGCGGCGTGATCGACGCCGCCAAGGATAAGGGGAAGTACGCCATCGGCGTAGACAGCGACCAGGACCACCTAGCACCGGGCCGAGTGCTTACGTCCATGATCAAACGCGTGGACGAGGCGGTCTACCAGACGATCGAAGACGTCCAAACGGGGAAGTTCACCCCGGGAGTAAAGCGTTACGACCTTAAGTCGAAGGGCGTCGGGCTCTCCGAAATGAAGTTCACGAAGGACAAGATCAGCCCGGACATTCTGAAGAAGGTCGAAGAAGCGTCCGCGAAGATCGCTTCAGGCGAGATCAAGGTACCCGCCGAGTAGGGTCGGCATTCCGCGGCCGAACCGGACGTCCTGCCCATCCCGTGAGCGACGCCCTCCGCGGTACAGCCGATTCGATAGCAGAGCACGCTCTGCCTTAGTGGACCACTCAGCTCGGGCAAGCCTTGGGATCCGCAGCGGCCGCGGGCTCCGCTTTGGTTTCCGCAGCGGCGGGAGCGGGGGAAGCGGCGGTTGCGGGCGAAGGGGGCGAGTAGTCGTTGATGTGGAATCCTGCCCTTTGAACATGACGGCTGTCGGTTGGATCAGGCGCTTGACGGTTCCCCGAGAACCGCAGCGGCAGGTGTCCAGCGGCGGCTCGACGATCCTCTGCTCGGCGTCAAAGGTGCTCCCGGCACGCGCTGCACTCATAAACGTAGGTCGGCATTCCAATTTGGTTCTACGGCGGAAGCGGTGGGCCGTGTGGCAGAATCGAAGCCCCTTCCATGTTCCCCAACCAGACGTTCCACCCGCCAGACATCGGTGTCGTAGCCTTCCTCGTATTATTGGAGTGGGCTTTTGGCGCGGACAACGCCTTGGTGCTCGCGATCATGGTGCGGCACCTACCCAAGGCGGACAGCAGAAGGCGCTGCTCTACGGCTAGGCGGTGCGTTCCTCTTCGAGGGATCGCAATCCTTTCGCCGCCACGCTGATTAAGCTGTGGTGGCTTCAGGCCATCGGCGCGGCTTACCTGCTGATCCTCCTGATCAAGCACTTCGTTGCCCATCGTCAGGGTGGTGATGCAGCCGGTCGGCGCCGGATTCTGGCGTACCGTCATCGCCGTGGAGGTGGCGGACATCGCCTTCGCCATCGACAGCGTGTTGGTCGGCGTCTCGACGGTCGGGTTCCGTCCGGACAAGATTTGGGTCGTCTACGTGGGCGCGATCGTTGGCGTGGTCCTGCTCCGGTTCGCGGCAGCCGCGTTTATCCGACTGCTTGAGAAGTACCCGGCGCGCGACCACCTCACGGCCACGTGATCGTCGGCTGGGTCGGGGTCAAGCTCAGCTTCATGGCCGGCCATAACTTTGTTCAGGACCGCAACAAGACCAACCCAAGCTCGCCGTTGCCCTTCTCCATCCCTGAGATGCCGACGCCGATCTTCTGGGTGTGTTGCTGGGGCTGATCGTCCTGATCGGCGGCTATCTGGCTTTCAAGAACCCTCGGGAGGCTGGGCCTCGCTCGATCACGTGGCAGACCGCGCCGACGACGCCTCCGACCTGAAGATCGATCACCCTGCCTAGCCGGGGCATGTCCTTCCCTCGGCCGAACTACCTGGTGGCGCGCGACTGGAGTAACCTCTCCACCCCCCACCAGCGGGACACGGCTTTTCACCATGGCAGAGAAACTCAAGATCGGCATCATCGGGAGCGGCGGCATCGCCCAGGGCTGTCACATGCGGGGGCTACGCGAGCATCCCCGACCAGTGCGAGATGGTCGCGGTATGCGACGTGAATCCAGAGACGGCGCGGACGGCGGCGGAGAAGTATCACGTCGGCCGGACCTACACGGACTACCGCGAACTTCTTGCCGATCCGGCGATCGACGCGGTCTCGGTCGCGACGCCGAACAAGTACCACGTCCAGCCCACGGTCGACGCCCTCCGCGCCGGGAAGCACGTCCTCTGCGAAAAGCCGCTGGGCATGAACGCCGACGAGTGCCGGCAGATGTGCGCCGCCGCGCGCGAGAGCGGCAAGATTCTCCAGGTCGCGCTCCAAATGCTTCAGCGGCCAGGCCCGGTTCCTGAAGGAGTACATCGACGCCGGCGGCATGGGCGATATCTACTTTGCCCGGGCGCAGGCCCTCCGGCGGCGAGGCGCCCGGCTGGGGCGTGTTTATCGACAAGGAGCAGCAAGGAGGCGGGCCGCTGATCGACATCGGCGTCCACATCCTGGACCTCACGCTCTTCTTCATGGGCTACCCTAAGCCGGTCAGCGCCTCGGGCAAGACTTGGGACACGCTCGGTAAACCCCGACCTTACAACGGCATGGGCGACTACGACCGGGGCAAGTTCACCGTCGAAGACTTCGCGGTGGGGCTCATCAAGTTCGATGACGGCTCCGTAGTGTCTCTGGAGAGCTCCTTCATGGGGCAACCTCGAGGGGGACCCGTTCCAGACGCAGCTCTTCGGTACGAAGGCGGGTGCCCAAATCAGGGCTCGGGGCGGCGACGACGCGGTCAAAATCTTCACGGAGCAGAACCGTCAGCTCTACGACCTGAAGCCTGTCAACGTGCCCAAGGTCGAATCCGCGCATGTGGCCGAGGTGCAGGCGTTCGTGGACGCGATCATCAACAACAAGCCGTCGCCCGTGCCGGGGGAGAACGGGCTTATCCTCAACGCGATCTTCGACGCGATCTACCGGAGCAGCGAAACGGGGCGCGAAGAACAGGTCGACGTTTCCTTCTTGATCAAAGACGCCGGCGGCCGAGGGCGGTGGGTGAACCCAAGCCCGGCCCGGCAGTCGGTAGACTAAAACCGATGCGCAGCGACTTCTAAGCTCCTCTGCCTCGCCCTGATCCTCCCTACGCTGGGCGGGTGCCTTCGGTTCAAGGGCTGGGAGCTTCAGCTCGACGATGGCTCGTTATCCTTACCAGCGGACCTGGAAGGGTGACCCGTACAGCTACGGCGGCGTGGCCGACGCGACCGGCGGGCTGCAGCCGAGGACGAACTACGGGTCCGGCGCGCGAAGGGACGAACGCGAAGGTCGACCCCTCTACAACCGGCCCGCCAAGGGCTGGGACTTCATCCGGGGGAGAACTCGCCCATGGCGGCGACCGGCTACGGCCACACGAATGCGCCTTCGCTTCAGAGCGACCCGGGCGCTTTGCAGAACCCAAGCGTCCGCTCGTCTCGCTAACCAGCGCTTCCCGGGCGAACCTCTTCCCGGAGGAAGTTGCACTACAATGCACTCCTACGGTGGAGGACGCGATGAAGCCGACCCATAAGAACTATCTCTCGACGCTGGGGCTAACGCTCGTCGTGCTGCTTGTGCTCGCGGTTCTCGCGGCCGTCCTTTTCCCCGTGTTCGCACAATCAAAGGAGGCCGCGAAGAAAACCTCGGCGCGGTCGGCGCGAAAGATGGCGCAGATGAACGGCGACCGGTCCCTCGTTGAGGAAAGTGGGGCGGCGACCCCGGTCCCGGGAGGGGCTCGACTCCATCCCGCCGTCTTCGTCCCGCAGCGCGAGGTCATTCGCGAGGCTTCGCTCGACGTTCGTGTTCCGAACGTGGAAGAGGCGGAGAGGAAGGTGAACGCCATCGTCGCCCGCCTTCGGGGCTACGTGGACAGCGCCAACAGCACGGACCTCGCCTCCGACAGGCCGATGCTCATCGTGACCCTCCGGGTGCCGGTTGGAGCCTTCGATCGCGCGCTCGTGGAGTTCGAAGCGCTGGGCACGCGGCTGAGCAAGAGTGTTAAATCGGAAGACGTCACGGCCCAGATCGTCGACCTCGACGCGCGCCTGAAGACCAAGTCCGCGCAAGAGGAGACCTACCGAAGCCTCTTGAAGCAGGCTCGTAGCCTCGACAGCACGCTCCGGCTTCAAGACGAGTTGGAAAAGATTCGGAGCGAGGTGGAGAGCATGGCCGCTCAGCGAAAGACGATCGGGGGGCTGGCGGCGTTGTCGACGGTGGAGCTCACCCTTGGGCAAGAAGCGGTGCCTCACGCGGTTCCCGCTGACAAGAACTGGCTCGGACAGACCTGGGCGCAGGCAACGACGTCCTTCGGAAGCGCGGCGCGCGCCGTGACCGTCGTTGCCACCTGGCTACTCGTCTTCTGCCCGTTCTGGATTCCCGCCGTGCTGGTGGTCCGCGCCCTGCTCCGAGCTTCGGCGCCGAAGCGGGTCGTATTAGCCCCACCCTCGGGCGATCCCTCACCATGAGATCAGTCTGAAAAATCTAAGCCTAAGGCCGGCACGCGCACGGGGATCTTCGCGTTGAACGTTCCACGCGGCATGAGGCACACAATCCCCGGCCACACAGGAGGACCTTGCGATGTTAGGGCAGAGACTGGCGATAGTCGGAGCGCTTTCCGCGCTGACTCTCATTTCTGGATGCAGTAAAGCCGAGGAGAGCGCGGACTACGGCAGCGCAACGGCGGGGGGAACATTAGGTCAGGAGATGAAAGCGGCCAGTGGACCGCTGTCAGGGGCCACCGATGCAACGCAAGCAGGTGGCCCACCAGCAGAAAAGACGGGCGCGGCGCGCTCCGGCTCTCCTCAGGCCAAAGTCACCAACGCGTCCTACATCCCTCAGCGCCAGGTTATCCGGAAGGCATCCGTTAGCGTGCGCGTGAAGAGCGTCGAGGCGGCCGAGAAGACGGTCAACAGGATTGTCGCCCGCTTGGGGGGATACGTGGACAGCGCGACGAGCACCGACCTCTCTTCGACCAAGCCGGTCATCTCCATTACCCTACGGGTACCTGTGCAGAGCTTCGATCAGTCGCTGGCCGAGTTCGAGGCGCTGGGCAGTCGGCTGAGCAAGACCATCGAATCGGAAGACGTTACGGGGCAGCTCGTCGACCTGGAGGCGCGGCTGAAGACGAAGCTCGCGCAGGAGGAGACGTACCGGAACCTCCTGAAGCAGTCGCGGAGCCTCGACAGCACGATCCGGCTCCAGGACGAGTTGGAGAGCGTCCGCAGCGAGATTGAGAGCATGGCGGCCCAGCGAAAGACCATGGCGGGTCTCGCGGCCCTCTCGACGATCACTCTGACGCTGGAGCAGTCGGGCGTGCCCGCAGCGGTTCCGGCGGACAAGAACTGGTTCGCCGAAAGCTGGGCCGACACGACCACCTCGGTCGGCGGGTTCTTCCGGTGGCTGGTCGTCGCGGGGATGTGGGCGCTGCTGCTGAGCCCGTTCTGGATCGCCGCTCTCCTCGCCCTCCGCGCCGCCGCCCGGGCGTCGGCGCCGAAGCGGCCGGTGCCTCCGCCCTATCAACCGCATGCCGCGCCCGAGCCACCGCCTTACCAGCCGCCGGCGTAGGTATAGCCACGGCCAGGATCACGGACTTTACGCGCCGGTTCCGCCGGCCCTTTCGGGTGCGCTGGAACGACCTGGGGCCTCCTCGTCTGGAGGCCCAGGGCGCGAGTATGCCCCGCGCATTCCACAAGTACGGTTCGCTCGTCGACCGGGTCACAAAGATCTTTTTCGACATGAGCCCCGCCACCGTCGAGCGGGTGCTGCAGACGTACCGAATGCGGTACGGCGACGGCGCTTACGCCTACGCGAAGCGGACGCTCGCCGGTTGGAAGCCGGGGCAAGTGCGGCATGTAGGGCAGACGGTGATGCGGCTGCTGGAGATCGTCCCGCTGTACGTGGACCGCGACACCAAGTTCGAGCTGGTGCGCATCCTGCGCGAGGAGACGCTGCGACGGCTGAGGCAGTACCGGATCGTGTCGCCCTTGGCCGCGGATGAGGATCTCTCTCGGGCGATCGAGACCGTTTTCGGGGCGGTGCGGGCCCAAGAGGGGATCGAGCTTCCCCCCGGCTATTTCGAAGTGCAGGCGTGGGTCACGGCCGGCGACGCCGCCGTCTTCCAGAAGATGATCCGCGACACCGAGCAGCAGCTTCTGCTCCGCCAAGGGGCGGACTTCGTCTTCCGCTTGGCGTTTCTCCAGAAGTTGCGGCGCGAGATAGAGATTCCGCTGGACATCCGGGCGGTGTTTGAAATACCTACGGCGCGGATCGAGTTCCGCGTCGTAAGACCAAAGAGGAGGCGCATGACGAGCGACGGGCAGAACCCGCAAGACGACCACGGCCTGCTGGCCCAGTGGCAGGACTACGAGCTGGAGAGCCGCTTCAAGGCGGGCGAGGTCTCGTACCCGGAGTACGTGCTGCGCAACATGGACGGCTTCTTTACCAAGGAGGAGCAGTCCGAGCTCCACAAGATCGCCGCCATGCACGGCTTGGAGCTGGAGCGGCTGCTCATGGAGATCCAGATCAAGAGCCGCACGAGCGAGCAGGACCTCCAGAAGCTCCTGTCGACGCTACGGACGCTTCAGGAGAAGGGGATCGCGGCTGACGTGATCTCCCGTCACGAGACCCCCAGCGGTCACATCGAGATCTCCGCCAAGAGCCGCCGAAAGCTCGGCTGCCTGCCATTTGCCCCGCTAGGAATGTTGGGTCTCGGCATACTCGCGGCGTTGATTCTCGGTCGTTTGTAGGGGCCGCGCCACGCCTCGCGGAACCGCCGGCGGTCCAATAGCTTCCAAGGCTAAGATGTTGTTGAGAGACTCCCGCCCCTTGCCGGGATGGTTCGTGCCGGGGAGGGGCGGGAGTCTCTCAACCATCTTGGAGAGAGGGAGGATGCACAGATGAGGAAGGTTGCGATTCTTGCGTTGGCCGCGGCAAGCGGCGTGGCATCGGCGCAGGTGGGACTGCCGGAGCTGGGGCGGACTTCGGTGCGGGTCGGGTATTTCCTGCCCACGAACCGGGACGCCGACTCCGAAGGCGGCCTGGCTTTCGGTGTGGACTACCGGCTCCGGCAACTCGCGGTGCGGGTGCCCGCGACGAGCGTGCAGTCGTACCTGACGCTCTCCGGGGACTACTACCGCCGGGGCGACAGCTATAACATCCCGTTTCTGCTGAACTACAGCGTCCAGGCGGCGGGTCTCTTCGGGTCCGCGGGCATCGGCTTCGGCTACCACCACAACGCCTTCGATAACGAGGGCGGAATCGGCCTCAACGCTCAGATCGGCGTCGGCTACGAGTTCGCCCTGCCCATCAAGGCGTTCGTCCAGGCGAAATACTACTTCTCGCCCCGCGAGGAAATGCGAGGCATCGGCCTCTTCGCGGGCGTGAGGTTTTAGAGGCGAGGGCGTTGGGCCTTGGGCGTTGGGCCTTGGAGAACACTCTCCCCAACGCCCAACGCCTTCTTCCTACGAGTCCGCGTACAGATAGAACTCGAACGGGTGCGGGCGCAGGTCGACCTGGTCGCATTCGTTTTCTAGCTTGTAGTCTATGTAGCTGTCGATCAACTCGGTGGTGAAGACGCCGCCCTGGAGCAGGAACGCGTGATCTTCCCGCAGAGCGCGCAGCGTCGCCCGGAGCGAGCCCGGCGTCTGCGGGATGTTCGACCGTTCCTCGGCGGGAAGCTCGTACAAGTCCACGTCCATTGGCTTCGGCGGCTCGATCTTGTTCAGGACGCCGTCGATGCCGGCCATCAGACAGGCGGAGAACGCCAGATAAGGGTTCGCCGTGGGGTCCGGAGCACGGAACTCGACGCGCTTCGCCTTGTCGCCTTTTACTACAGGGATTCGGATACATGCAGACCGATTGCGCTGCGAGTACATGAGATTGATCGGGGCTTCGTAGCCCGGGACCAAGCGGCGGTAGGAGTTCGTGGTCGGTGCGCAGAACGCGAGCAGCGCGGGCGCGTGGCGCAGGAGGCCGCCGATGTAGTAGCGGGCCATGTCGGAAAGCCCGGCATAGCCATCGCCCGCCATCTGGGTCTTGCCGCCCTTCCAGATCGACTGGTGGACGTGCATACCGGAGCCGTTGTCTCCGAACATCGGCTTGGGCATGAACGTGGCGATCATCCCGGCCCGGAACGCCGTCATCTTCACGACGTACTTGTACTTCTGCATCTTGTCGGCCATGCTCACCAGCGTGTCGAACCGCACGTCGATCTCCGACTGGCCAGAACCTCCGACCTCGTGGTGGTGAATCTCCACGTCGACGCCGACTTCTTGCAGCCGGAGCACCATGTTCGAGCGCAAGTCCTGCAGCTTGTCGTTCGGCGGGCATGGGAAGTAGCCTCCCTTCGCCTTCATCGTGAAGCCCGCGGTCGCCCCGCGGGGGTCCATGTGACCCTGACCGGAAGTGAAAGGCGCTTCTTGCGAATCCATCCGGTAGAAGGAGCTCTCGGGCTTGTTCTCGAACTCCAGCGCGTCGAAGACGAAAAATTCCGCTTCCGGGCCGAAGAAGGCGGTGTCGCCCAGGCCGGTCGTGCGTAGATATGCCTCAGCCTTCTTCGCCGTATAGCGGGGGTCCTTCCCGTACTCCTCGCCCGTGATGGGGTCTTCGATGTCCGCCATGATGACGGCGGTCGCATGCTCGTTGAAGGGATCCATGAACATGGTCCCAGCGTCCAGCCGAAGGAGCATGTCCGATTCGTTGATGCTTTGGAACCCGCGGATGCTCGAGCCGTCGAAGGGAAGCCCGTCTTCGAAGGCGTCCGTCGTGAACTTGTCCGCGGGCATCGTAAAGTGGTGCCACGTGCCCATAAGGTCGGTGAAGCGTACATCGACGAACTGGGCGTTGTTGTCGGCGACGAAGCGGACGGCGTCCTGTGGTTTCATAGTTTCTCCGAAGGCAGGGTGTGCCCCCGCCCGCTTCGTTGCAGGGGGATCGGGGCCATTATCGCGCATAGGGCGATCCTTTGGGAAGGGGCAAATCCGGCCACCAGAGGCGGGAGGATGCCCAGGGTACTATGCACCCCGGTGGGGCCTGTAGCTCAGTGGTTAGAGCGTGCGGCTCATAACCGCTTGGTCGTGGGTTCGAACCCCACCGGGCCCACCAAGTGAGGATTGAGTGGCGTCCGAACTCAGCCCTTGACACCCAACTCTTACCTCGGCGAGCCCCACCGGCCCGGAGGCCACACCATCGCCGCGAACCCACCCACGATCTGCTCGCGCCGGACGAGACCCCAAGACCGTCCATCCGAGGAGTGGTTGCGGTTGTCGCCCATCATTAGATAGTGGCCCGGAGGGATCTTCTCGGGCGGGAGCTTGACGAGCTCGGCGTCCAGAGTTCCGGCGCTTTCCCCATGGCGGTCTGCAATCTCGCTTAGGTGGTACTTCGGCACGACCGAATACGGCTGCTGAAGTTCGCCAAAGTTGCCGGCCGGGTCGGCCGCGTTGACGTCGTTGCTCGTGTAGTTCAGGGGAATGAGCTCATCCCGGTAGCGGACGAACTTGAAGCTGGTTCTTCGTCAGCGCCTCCTTTTCGGCGTCGCTCATCTCCTGGTACCGGTTCATCGAAGGCTCATTGGAGAGGTGCTTGTACCACTCTTCGACCGGCTGGCCGTTCCGGAACATCTGACCCTCGCGGATCTCGATGAGGTCGCCCGGTACGCCCACGCACCGCTTGATGAAGTCGACCTTCACGTTCCCTTGTTCGTCTAGCTGCTCAGGATCAGCCGCCTCAGGCGGCGGGCGGAAGACCACGATGTCCCCGAACGTCGGGTCGGAATAGCGGTAGACGGACTTGTTCGCGACGATGTAGTCGTTCACGTACAGCGTGGGCCACATGGACCCGGACGGAATCGAAAAAGCCTGGACGGCGAACGGCGGATGAGGAGGAATACAAAGATTCCCGCGTACACCAGCGCGTCGGCCGCCTCGTTGAGAAAGCGTGCGAGGCCGTAGCCCAGTCCCCGCTTGTGGACCGGGGTGCGGAGAAGGAACGGGTGTAGGGCCAGCTGGAGCACGGAGAGTGCCCGACGAACAGCAGCACTTGGCTCAGGGGAGTCCGCGCAAGCTGATCGATAAGCGTCTGCGTCGGGCTGGCCTGCGCCAGAAAGAGCGGGAGCACGGTTTAGCGGCGCTTTTTTGATGCGGGCGTCCTTGCCGACCTTGTCCCGCAGGTAATAAAGCTTGGCCCGCCGCACCTTGCCTCGACGCGTCACCTCGAACTTCGCCACGTTCGGCGAGTGCAGGGGGAACGTACGCTCGACGCCGATGCCGCTGGCGATCTTGCGCAGCGTCACGGTCTCACCGATGCCGCCGTTCTTCAGGGCGAGGACGGTCCCCTCGAACACCTGAATCCGCTCCTTGCCCGCCTCGCGGACCTTGACGGACGCGCGAACGGTATCCCCGGCCAGATCTGGGGCAGGTCCGTCTTACGGATTCCTGTGTGACGCTCTGAAGGATGGCGGCTCTCGACATGTTTCTGGTTCCTACGTTACGAAGCGTTAAGCGCGATCCCCGAGCGTGAAGTTCCCGACCTCAGGCTGGAGACGCAGCGCTTAACGCTCCTTTGAGTCTAGCACATCCCGCCCCGCTCGCTCCACCAGCTCCGGCCGCAGCTCCCGGAGTCAAGCGAAGGGACTGCTCGTGCCTCCAGCGCGCGATCGCTTGCGGTCGCCGCTCAGAAGGACTTCGGGCACCCTCTCCCCCGCCAGACCTCCGACGTGTGAAGTTCGGCGCGCCAAGCAGGCCCTCGCCCGAGTGACTGTCCACATCCAGGCTCCCTTCGTTTCCCAGTACCCCCGGCAGGAGGCGAACAATAGCGTCTGCCATCACCAGGGCGGGTAGTTCGCCGTTCGTGAGCACGTAATCGCCGATGCTGAGAGCGTGCGTCGCGAGTTGCGTCCGCACTCGGTGATCGAACCCCTCGTAGTGCGGCCGCAGAGGAAAAATGACGTGGACCTCTCACTCAGGTCACGAGCCACGGATTGATTGAAGAGAGTGCCTGAAGGGTCGGTGAGCACTACCGCGGCGTCTTCGTCGGGCTGGAGCGACTCCAGGGCCAGGGCCACCGGCTCGGCCTTCATTAGCATCCCCGGGCCACCGCCGTAAGGAGAGTCGTCCACCTTGCGGTGCCGGTCGTAGGCAAAGTCGCGTGGGTTCACCGCGCCGAAAGCGACGCGCTGCCGCTCTTGAGCCCGGCCCAGCATGCTGTGCCCGAGCACGGGTAGCACCATCTCGGGGAAGAGCGTGACGAAGTCCACCCGGAGCACGACGCGAGGGTACCAGGGCCTCAACCGCGCTCCGGTTCCGAGCAAACGGCACTAAGCGTGTTACGATGAACGCAGTTATGGGGGCTCATGGCGCTCCCCGCGTTGACCGAGGCCTCCCGACCGCTTGTCGCCGAGGCCAAGGTGGATCTTCGGCCCACGCCCGACGCTATACGTTGGCATCCGGACGGCAAGCGCCTGTACTTCGTCCAGCGGGACGAGCTTCGTGAATGGCCGAGCGGCAGAAGGATCACGCTTCCCACTGCAGACGACGGGCGGCCATGGTCTCCCTCTATTGGGTCCTCCATCCTGTTCAGCCAGGATGGAGGAAGCCTCCTCATCGATCGCAGGAGCGACGACCGGTTGCTAGTGGTGGACCTTCATCTGCTGCGGGCGCGTAAGGTTGCGAAGGCAGGAGTAGCTGTCTGGTGGCAGGGCAAGCGACTTGCGGGCATCGCCTGTAAGCATGGAACCAGTGCAGGTGATCGGGCGCCGCAATACCTCTTGATTGGGCGACGAAAGACGAGACTTCCGACCGCTCGATGATCACCGGGGTCGATGAGGGAGGAGTGTGGGGCGGTGGGGCGGGAGTATCCGCACCGGAAGGAGAAAACCCGCTTTGTGCTCTACCGGCTCGACAGAAACGCCAAGATGCTCCGCGCCCACCGTGCCTCTGTGCTGAAGTGGTGGACCGAAGGTCTTGAGACCGATGTGGTCGCCTGGAACCCACGGCACCGGGTCGCTGCGCTAGGGCTCGGGGACGGATCGGTGCCCTGAACACCCTTGCGTTGTGGACACCCAGCGGATTTGGCGAGTAGCGGACGAGGTGCATCAGGGAACCTTCTTACACAGCCGTCCGGAGGCTAGGGACGCACTGTTAGCCGTCACCTACCGGTTTTGGGAGCGACAACAGGCGCCAGGTAAGGGTGGCGTGACCGCGCGGCAGTATGCGCTCGAGCTCATCCACCCCCGGCAACCGGCGCCGCCAGGTGCTGAATGATGCAGCATGCTCGGTAGAGCTGGAACCGGCGACGACCGGGAAGAGCCGGACTTTCCAAAAACTGGACCTGGCCACCGCCTGCCCAAGAAGCGCTCGGCTCGCCTACACGATCAGCGAGGGCCACCGGGTGACAACTCGTGATCGCTCGCCTTCGTCTGCGGGTAGACCCGGAAAATTCCCATAGGCTAGGAGAGCCGCCCGAGCGTGAAGATTCCTTCGATCTCAAGTACACGAAGACCCACGAGTGGGTCCGCGTCGAAGGCAACACTGCGACCGTGGGCATCACGGACTTCGCCCAGAGCGAGCTGGGGACGTGGTGTACGTCGACCCGCCGACGCCCGGGCGGGTCCTCCGTGCGGGGACCCCCTCGGGAGCATCGAGAGCGTGAAGACCGTGTCCGACGTCTACGCCCCCGTCTCCGGTGAGACGCCGAGAGGAACGAGGCGCTTGGCAGCCTGTCCGAGCTCGTTAATACCGATCCCTACGGCAAAGGGTACATGGTGTGCATCCGCCTCGACGGCCAGCCCGACGGCCTCTTGGACGCCGACGCGTACAAGGCGCTGGTCGCTAAGGCGATCTTGTGGCTACGGTGTTGCGGCATTGGGGAGAGACTTCAATACCGCAACACCGTAATACCGCAAGACCCTCCCCATGCCCTACATTCCCCATACCGACGCCGATCGCGAGGAGATGCTCGCCCGGATTGGCGCTCTCTTCTATCGACGACCTTTTTCGGGAGATCCCGGAGAACCTGCGGGTGAAGGGCGAGCTCGACCTGCCGCCCGCCCTCGACGAGGCCCGGCTCATGGCGCACCTGGCCGAGATCGTAGGCCGCATGAACGTGAGCATGGCCGACGTGGTCTGCTTCTTCGGGCATGGCGCGTACGACCGCTACATCCTCCACCGTGGGCGCGGTGATTTCGCGCGGCGAGTTCCTCACCGCTTACACGCCGTACCAGCCGGAGGAGAGTCAGGGCGACTTCCAGACGATCTACGAGTTTCAGAGCATGGTCGCCGAGCTCTACGGCACGGACATTGCGAACGCTTCGATGTACGACGGCGCGACCTCGATGGCCGAGGCGGCGATCATGGCGAACGGCGTAAACGGGCGGCCCAAGACCTTCGTCAGCGGCGCGGTCCACCCCACTACCGGCGTGTGCTCGATACCTACCTGTGGTCGATGCAGCTCGGCGGAGACGCTTCCCGCGACCTGCGGGGCGACAGACGACTTCGACGCGGTCGACGAGTCCGCCGCCTGCGTGATCGTCCAGTATCCCAACTTCGGGAACCTGGAGGACCTGAATCGGGCGCGCGAGGCCGCGCGTCGGACCGGGGCGCTGTTCATCGTCGTGGCCGATCCCGTCGCCTGCGCGCTGGTGCGGCCGCCTGGCGAGTTCGACGCGGATGTGGTGGTCGGCGAGGGTCAGCCGATGGGCATTGCGATGGGCTTTGGCGGGCCGCTGCTGGGGCTGTTCGCCTGCAAGTCAGAGTTCGTGCGGCGGATTCCCGGCCGTATCGTCGGGCGCACCAAGGAGGCGCACGGGGAGCGGGAAGGGTACGTGATGACCCTGCGCACCCGCGAGCAGGACATCCGGCGCGAGAAGGCGACCTCGAACATCTGCACCAACCAGGCGCTCATGGCGCTCGCTTCGACCGTTTACATGAGCGCCTTGGGCAAGAACGGCATGCGCCAAGTGGCCGAGGCGACGGTGCGAAACACGCAATACGCCCTCGGCAAGCTGAAGGAGGCCGGGGCACGTCGGCGGTTCGACGGCAAGGTCTTTGGTGAGTTCACGCTGGAACTGCCGAGAAACGCGGCCGAAGTTCGGGACCGCCTGCTGGAGCAGGGCATTCTGGCGGGACTACCACTGGGGACGTACTACGAAGGGATGGAGAACTGCCTCTTGGTGGCGGTGACCGAACTTCGTACGAGAGAGCAGATCGACGACTTTTCGGAGAAGCTGCGAGCCGTTCTCAGGTAGGCACACCGCTGACATGGCACGGGCGTCCCGCCCGTGCCATGTCAAAGGTAGACTCGGCCCACCCTCTGCACCATGCCCACGAAGACCGTTCCGTCACCTCAGCTCATCTTTGAGAAGTCGCGCGCCGGGCGCATCGGGTGCAACGTTCCCGCCTGCGATACGCCGGAAGTGGACCTCGATAAGGCACTAGGCGGCACGCGCCAGAGCCTCGACCTCCCCGAAATTGCGGAGCTCGACGTCATGCGGCACTTCGTGAATTTGAGCCACATCAACTACGGCATCGAGACGGGCTTTTACCCCCTCGGCTCCTGCACGATGAAGTACAACCCGCGGATCAACGAGGCCACCGCCTCGCTGCCCGGGTTCGCGCGGCTCCACCCGATGCAGCCGGTCGAGTCGGTCCCGGGCGCCCTCGAGATTCTCGCCGGCGTGCAGGAGATGCTGCAGGAGATCACCGGCTTCGACCTCATCACGCTCCAACCTCTCGCGGGCGCGCACGGCGAACTGACGTGCCTCATGCTCATCCGTGCCTACCACGAGTCGCGCGGGGAGGGGGAGCAGCGAACAGTGGTCTTGGTCCCTGACTCCGCCCACGGCACCAACCCGGCCTCGGCCGCGCGCTGCGGCTATACGGTGCGCTCGATCCCCACCGACCCCGACGGCAACACCGATCTGGCGGCGCTGGAAAGGGCTCTGGACGACAAGGTCGCGGCGCTCATGCTCACGAACCCTTCGACGCTGGGCCTTTTCGAGCCGAACATCGAACGGATCTGCCGGTTGGTGCACGACGCGGGCGGGCAGGTGTTTTGCGACGGCGCGAACATGAACGCGATGGTCGGCACCACCCGGCCCGGCGACCACGGCTTCGACTGCATGCACCTGAACCTCCACAAGACTTTCTCCACCCCCCACGGCGGCGGCGGCCCCGGCTGCGGCGCCATCGGCCTCCAGACCCACCTAGACCCTTTCCTGCCAGTTCCCGTGATCCGCCGTAGCACGGGCGTCCCGCCCGTGGGTCCCGGGGCCGTCCCGGCCCCGTCTCCGGAAGAAGGCCCCGGGACCCACGGGCCGGACGCCCGTGCCACGGTTGTGGCGGATTATGACCGGCCGCGGTCGATTGGGCGGGTGTCGCCGTTTTATGGGCAGTTTCTGATGGAGGTCCGTGCCTATACCTATCTCCGCGCGTACGGCAAGGAGAAGATGGCCGATATTTCGCGCCACGCGGTGCTCAATGCGAACTACGTCCAGGCGCGGCTGAGGGAAGTGCTCCCGCCAGCCCATGACCGGCCCGCCATGCACGAGTGCGTGCTGACGGCGGAGAAGTACAAGAAGGAGCATGGAGTGCGGGCACTGGACATCAGCAAGCGGCTCATCGACTACGGCTTCCACCCGCCGACCAACTACTTCCCGCTGATCGTCCCCGAGGCGCTCATGATCGAGCCGACGGAGACGGAAGGGAAGGAGACCCTCGATGCCTTCTGCGACGCGATGATCTCCATCTGCCGAGAGGCCCAGGAGGACCCGGAGCTTCTGCACGAAGCGCCGACCACCCAGATCGTGGGGCGGCTCGACGAGACCGCCGCGGTCAAGAGCCTCGATGTCCGTTGGAAGCGGTGCGGCGACATCGAGGTGGGCGCGGCCGCCCCGAAGAACAACCGGGAGGTTGCTCACGGTGAAGGGTTCGACGGTCAACGTGTAGACGAAGTCGCGAAGGCCGTCTGAAGTGCGGATCGCGCGGGAAGGACCCGCCGACGGCCCGAGCAACATGTCCCGCGATCAGATTCTGCTCGACAGGGCGGAGCGAGGGGAAGCCGGCTGCCGCGTCTACTCGTGGGGCGCTCCTTGGGTAACTCTGGGCCGCTACCAGAGCCCGGAACGCGACCTCTGTTCATCGGCCGACACGTCCTGGGTCATCCGGCCGACCGGCGGAAAGGCCGTCCTTCACGGGCACGACATCACGGTCGGGCTGGCCGTGCCTCTGAACCGGTTCAGCGGTCTGCGCTCGATCAAGTCGATCTACCCGGCCGTCGTGGCCCCATTGGTGAATGCGCTGCGCGCGTGCGACGTTCCCGCTGCCCTCGCCGAGGAGACACCCCACGCAGGGAAGGGGCAGCGCACCGCAGATTGCTTCGCCCATGTCTCGCCGAACGACGTCGTGGACGTGCGCAGTGGTAAGAAAGTCTGCGGCTGCGCGCTTCGCGTGACTCAGACGGCGGTGCTCGTTCAGGCCAGCCTTCCCTATCGTTCACCGATTCTTGATCCGGCTTCGGTGATGCGAAACGCGGAGAGCGCGCCGGTGGTTCCGTGGGATCCGACGGGATTTGGCGACGCTCTTGAAGAGGCTATCGCGTCCTGTATTCAATGGGAATAGCTAAAGAGTTTCGCGAATTCGCCGCTCAGGGGAACATGCTCGACCTCGCGGTGGGCGTGATCATTGGGGCCGCCTTCGGGAAGGTCGTGGCCTCACTAGTCGAGGATCTCCTCATGCCCCCGATCGGAAGGGTCGTCGGCAACACCGACTTCAAGGAGCTTTTCATCTCCCTCGACGGCAAGAGTTACGAAAGCCTCGCTGCCGCGAAGCAGCAAGGGGCCGCGACCCTGAACTACGGGATGTTCCTGACGAACGTGGTGCAGTTCCTGATCGTCGCCTTTGTCGTCTTCCTCATCATCAAGGCGATCAACCGAATGCGACGGCCGGCGGAAGCGCCCGCTGCCGGCCCGTCGGACGAGGTGAGACTCTTGACGGATATCCGCGACTCGTTGCGGACCGGCACTCCACCCGCGGTCCCTTAGCAACCAAAAAAGGAGCGCCCGGCTTTTTGGCCGGGTGCTCCTTCCGTGGGTCACCGCCTGCGGCTTAGTTCGGCAGCGGCGTGATCTGGAAGCCCTGCGCGCTGAGCTCCTGGCCGATGTGGCGGAGCTTCTTCATCGCGCGCAGCTCGATCTGCCGCACCCGTTCGCGGGTGACGTTCAGCTCGGCACCGACCTCCTCCAAAGTGCGCGAGCGGCCGTCGTCGAGACCGAAGCGGAGACGGACGACGTCGCGCTCCCGCCCGGTGAGCCGGCCCAGGATGCCATCGATCTCCTCGCGACGGATGAGCGTCCAGGTCACGTCGCCCGGATTCGGCATGTTGTGGCCCTGCACGAAATCGCCAATGCTGGAGTTGTCCTTCTCACCGACCGGAGTCTCCAGCGAGATGGGCTCGACGGCGACCCGCATCATTTCCCGCACACGGTCGATGGAGAGACCGACCTCGCGGCTGATTTCCTCTTCCGTCGGCTCACGCTGCAGCTCCTGCTGGAGCCGTGACGCCGTCTTCACCACCTTGTTGATCAGTTCGGCGACGTACACCGGGATGCGGATCGTGCGGCCCTGGTTGATGATGGCACGGGCGATCGCGCGGCGGATCCACCACGTCGCGTAGGTGCTGAAGCGGAATCCCTTGCGCCAGTCGAACTTCTCGACCGCGCGAATGAGGCCGAGGTTGCCCTCCTGAATGAGGTCGGCGAGCGGGATGCCGCGAGCGTTGTACTTCTTCGCGATGCTCACGACGAGCCGCAGGTTGCTCTCGATGAGCACCTTCTTCGCGTACATGTTGCCGGCCTGGACCTTGCGGGCGAGGTCGACTTCCTGCTCGGGCGTCAGAAGCTGGGCGCGGCGAGTCTGCCGCATCCACATCTCAAGCTCCTCAGAGTCGTCGTGGACGACCGGAGCTTCTTCCTCTTCCTCTTCCTCTGCCGCATCGAGCTCGAGCAGATCGTCTTCGGCAGGCTCGGCGGCGGGATCGTCCAGCACGGGCGCAGCCCCAGCCTCCACAAAAGGATGTCGACCGGGCGTGCGAACCGTAATGGCGCGGCCCCTTCTCGGCTGTGTGGCTAACCCGTTATCTGCTGGCATAAGTGCTTCTTTACCTCCGGAGTCTTCTGGACTCTTCTTTTCCCGTGAGGCCCCGCAGCCGTACCCCTCAACTTTGTTAGGATATGGTCAGCGCCTGATAATGTCGAAAAATGTCTACTGGACGCGCTCAACAGAAGCGTTTGCCTCGGCTGCGAGCCCTATGGTGCACCCGTTGCCGCCTGGTGTCAAGGAGAATGTTGCCTGATGACTAGACGGCTAGTGTGCCGGTAATGTGTGGCACTTTGTGCGCCAACCGTTTTCTACTGACGGTGAAGAGTGCTAGTTCCGTTGCACCTAATCGCGCTACCTCGTCAACTCTCTCAGGTTTTGCGCCGATTCGCGCAAGGTTCGCGCGAGTCCCGCCGTGGCCTCTGCCGTGTTAAAGCGGCCGAGGCTCACGCGAACCGTGCCCCGAAGCCACTCCGGTTCCAGCCGCAGCGCGACAAGGACGTGGCTCGGATCCATCGAGCCGGACGAGCAGGCCGCGCCCGCGCTGATGGCATAGCCCGCAGCGTCGGCGTCGATAAGCAAGGTCTCGCCTTCGACCCCGAGAAAGCTCAGGGAGAGAATGTAGGGCGAGCCTGCGGCGCCGTTGACGCGGCAGTCGGGAAGCCCTTTCAGTTCTTCCAGCAAGATGCCGCGTAGCTCGCGCGCTTGGGCCTCGTCCCCTTCCTGCTCATCCAGAGCAATCGCCGCCGCGGCGCCCAAGCCGACGATGCCCGGGACGTTCAGCGTGCCTGCCCGAAGCCCCAGTTCCTGTCCGCCGCCCGATAGAAAAGGCGGTAGAGGCTCCTCCGCCGTATAGAGCCCGCCAATGCCCTTGGGGCCGTACATTTTATGGGCGCTGAAGGAGGCATAGTCGAGGTCCTCGACGGATTCACCGAGCTTGCCGACCGACTGCGTCAGGTCGCTGTGAAGCCGATCCGCCCAAGGCCGCAGGAAACGGACGTCCCAGCGGTGCCCCGTCTCGTTGTTCACGCTCATCACGCTGACGAGGCTCCGGCGCTCGCTCGGGGGGCAGAGCTCCTCGTGTGCGTTCGCTAGGGTATGCATGCCGAGCCGAGCCGCAGGCTCCCGGACGGAGCTGTGTTCAAAGGGCCCCACGGTGCCATCGGGGTAGCTCCCGAGCACCCAGTTGTTCGCTTCGGTCGCGCCGGAGGTGAATGTGATCTGGGCCGGATCCTCCGCCCCGATGAGCGCCGCCACCCGCTCCCGCGCCAGGTCCACCGCCGCGTGGGCTCTTCTACCCGGATTGTGCAGCGAGTTCGCATTGCCGAAATCTTCGCCTAGGTAAGGCAGCATCTCCTGCAAAACGCGCGGATCGACCGGCGTGGTCGCGGCATTGTCGAAGTAGCGTTCGCGCATGGAACCGAAAGACGCGCCCGCCTTGGGCGTCAAGTCCTTCTACGCGGTTGTCGCGATCTGAACCTCGCTTTGCCGGTGGGATGGGCGAGCTTCCGCTCCGGCTTTTGGGTTGCAACTCGCCACCGGCTCAGGAAGCCGCCCGTTTCTGCGCCGGAGCTAGGCTTTCGCGCGGAGCCCTTCGAGCGCCTCGTGAAGTAGTCGCGGCACGTCGCTCGTCCGATCGGCGACCGGCACCCCCGCTGCGTTCAGCGCGTCTAC